>NZ_JCAFSU010000004.1:0-315191 GCF_059369555.1 Stenotrophomonas sp. YJH_SMC_21 | reverse complement strand
TGCCCTCGGCCGACATCTGCGTGCCCTGGCTGAGGATCGAGCCGCCGTTGGCAATCAACGTGAGATCGCCGCCTGCAGCCAACTGGCTGACGCGGGCATCACTGGTCGAATGGCTCTGTTCGCTGTTGGTGCGCTGGCTGCCGGCAGTCACCACGGTCGAAGTGGTGGCCGCGCGCAGGCCGGAGGCTGCGCCTTCAGCGGTACGGGTGATCCGCCCCATCGCCGAGCCACTGTCGGCCATGCCGTCGGTGGTCGAATCGCGGGCGCTGCGGTAGGCCTTGGTCGGGTCGTAGGTCACGCCCACGGAGAAGCCGCTGGACTTGCTGGCCTGACTGGATTGGTTGTCCGTGGTGTCCTGTCGCGCCAGCAGCGCAATGTCCTTGCCCACCAGTGTCAGGTTCTCGCCTGCGGCGACGTCCGACGCCTCGATCGTCAGTGTGTTGCCAGCATTGATCAGCACATTGCCGTCGCGCGAGGCGATCGCCGATCCCACCTGGGTGGTGGACTGCTCGGCGCGGGTGCTGCTGTTCTTCGCGCTACTGTAGCCGACCGATGCCACGCCGTTGCCGAAGCCTCCGGTAACGCCGGATTTCTTCTTGCTCTCGTTGGACTCACTGCTGTGATGGTCCTCTGCGGCGGTGATCAATACGTTGTTGCCCGCCCCCAGAATCACATTACCAGTGGCATCGACCACCGCACCAACCGCAGTCAGATCGCGGCCGGCGGTGATGTTGATGCGCTCGCCCTGGATCGCCGTACCGATGGCATAACTGTCGCTGTTGTCGACGCTGCGCGTGGTAGTGGTGCTGGATAGCGTTTTCTTTTTCTTCTCGTAGCTGTCCAGGCCGTAGTCGTGCGTCTCGTTGGCCGAGAGCAGGTTCACGTCGCGGCCCGCAGCCACGCTTACCGCACCGTCATTGCTGTCGACCAACGCGGCTGTAAGGCTCACGTCCCGGCCCGCGGTCAGCAGCAGATTGCCCCCGGCCTGCAACAGGCTGCCGCGCACCGTCTCATCACGCTGGCTGACCTGCAGCGAGCTGCGCTTGCCCGCACTGGAGAAGTCGCGGCTTTCGCTGTCCACCAGCGCCTGGCTGTTGATGTCACCGCCGGCCTGCAATGCCAGACCTCCCGCCGCTTTGATCTGCGCGGCGGCCAGGTTGATGTCCTTGCCAGCGGCCAGCACCACATCGCCAGCGCCCTGCACCGAGCTGGCAGCATGTGTTGTCCTGCTGCTGCGCTGGTGGTTGCGCTCATCGAAGGTGGCGTCGCGGCGTTTCTCCAGCGCAATCGCGCCAACATCCAGAGTGCCGCCTGCGGCCAGCTGGGTAAGGCCGTCGGCGCCGGCGTTGCGGATCTGTGCGGCCTGCAGGCTGATGTCACCGCCAGCCACCACCGACAGCATGCCGTCGCCACTGGGGTTGGTCACATACAGACCAGCAACCCGATCAATGCGGTTGGTCTCGTACTGGTAGGTGCCACCGCCCCGCTGTGTCTCCACCGTGGAGGCCACCGTGACATTGCCCGCGGCCTTGACCGACAGCGCATCGGTGGCCGTCACGGTGGCACCGGCAACGCGGATGTCCTTGTCCGACGACAGCCCGACGTACTGGCCGGAAATGCTGCCACCCAGATGCTCGATGTTGCCTGCATCGATGGTTACCAGCTTGCGGCCGGCGATGTTGCCGGTGTTGACCAGGCCATTGCCCAGTTTGATATCGACATTGGCGCCGGCCAGCAGTGCACCTTGCCCGTCCAGATCGCCCGGGCGCAGGCGCAGGTAGACCTGCGGCACCAGCGCGGTGGTGGTGCTGCCATCGGCCAGGGTGACGGTCTGCTCGACCAGCCAGACGATGTCGCTGGTCAGCTGTGCCATCTGCGCTTCGGTCAGCGCCACGCCGGGCCGCAGGCCCCATTCGCTGGCGACCGTGGCACCGGCCTCCAGCAGCGCGCGGTATTGCGCCTCGTCACTGGCGTAGCCGTCGAGGAAGCGGCGACCGGTCAACTGGCCGATCTGCTCACGCACCAGCTTCTGCTCGTAGTACCCATCACCCAACCGCTTCTGCACGGTATCGGGCGAGTAGCCCATCTGGCCCAGCAGGTGGTCCGAGCTCAGCCAGGTCTTGTGGTCGGTGAAGCGCGGATCGGTCTCGACCAGATAGTGGCCCCCGTTGGGATTGACGTTGAACAGGCTGGCGCTCGGCGCGCGCGTATCCGGCGCCCCCATTGCGATGCGGTCCGGCGATCCGCCACTGGCCGCGACCACGCGCGGCCCGGACGTACCGGTGTTGCCGCTCACGCCGCCGACGTTGCCGCCCTGCTGGGTGCCGGCGGCATCGGCCGCCTGTGACAGCGCGCGTTCGGCACCGGTGCCGGTGGACTGGCCCGGCCCCTGCGCACCGCCATGACCCGGCCCATCCGGCAGCGCCTTGGGCCCCTGCACGTTGAGGTTGGCCATGGCCGAACCGTTCTGCACGTTCGGTGCCTTGCGCCCCTGGTTGAGGTTGCTCAGGTCACCGACATCGATGCTCAACGTGCCGTTGGCGGTAATCTGGCCCCCCAGCTGGCCGATCTTTTCGGAGATGGGCTCGGCGGTCCATTGCGTTCGGGTGCCGTCGTAGGCGATGGAGGTGTTGTTGAAGGTATGCGTGCGGAACAATTCGAGACCAACGTTACTGACACGGCTGTCGGCGCCGTGACCGACGATCTGCAGATTGCCGCCCGCAGCAATCTGCGCGTAGCGGTTGTTCAGCTCGTCCACCGACAGGCGCATGTTGCCGCCGGAACGGATCACCGCATCGGCACCGGCACCGGGCTGCAGCTGGTCCTCATGGGCCACGTGGTGAGCAACGCGCTTTTCTTCATTGAGGCCGTGTTCCTGCGTGTGCTGGCGGCGACCGACGATGGTCGCATCGGGATTGCTCAACGACGCCGGGGTGATGAACTGGATGCAGGTAGTGCTGCAGGTACCGTAGGCGCTGGAGAACGTCAGGCGGTCGTTCTGGTAGGTGAACTTCTCCTTCGACTTCAGCACGTCGAACGGATCGCCGCCCGGCACCTGGTCCGGATTGGCGGCAGTGCCCTTGCTCACGTAGTAGATCGTGACGGTGCCGTTGACCGGATCCATGCGCCAGCGCTCACCGCGCACGTCATAGCCCAATCCACCAGAGCCGAAGAAGAAGCGCGAGGTGCTCGCGGTCAGGCGAACCACCGCCTTGCCCAGGCGGGTGCCGTCCGGCGCAATGTAGGGCTCGTCCTGCAGCACGTCTTCCGGCGCGATGTAGTAGAACTCCCAGGCCTTGTAATTGCTGGTATCGCTGACCGTGCCTGCGGTGTTCTTCGAGTTCTTCTGCCATGCCGCCACCATCATGTTGACGGTAGTGTCGATGGTCTTGACCTGGGTCGGGGCGATCGCCACGTTCTCGCGGATGTTGTTGACCGCCTGCGCATCGATGGACAGATTGCCGCCCACATCGATGACCGAGCTGATGTTGTCGATCCGCCCGGCAATGCCGCTGGCGATCCGGTCGGCGCCGAGCGCGCCACCGATGGCCGCATCACCGCCGCTGTAGATCAGGCCCTTGCCGGTGTTCTGCAGTTCGCGCACGCCCAGGTCCAGCCGCTCGCGTGCGGCCACGGTGCCGACGCGGGTGGCACCACCGGCCTCTTCGGCGCGGTTCTTCAGCACGCCGGTGGAGATCGCCACGTGGTCACCGTAGATGCGCCCGGTGCCGAGATTGTCGATCTCGCCGGCCTCCAGGTGCGTCAGCGCGCCATCGATCAGGCCGCGGTTGGTCAGCTGGCCACGGGCATTGAGGTGGGTCGTACCCTGGCTGGAGATCTCACCCGAGGCTGCGTTGGTGATGTTCTGGGCGTTGAGGTCGAGGTTGCCACCGCGCACGACACCCTGGTTGTCGAGGTCGCCGGACAGGTTCAGCGACAGCGTGCCGTTGGCGATCCATTCGCCACGATGGCGCATGCCCTGCTGCAGGGTAAGGCCGAGGTCACGCTGCGCATGCACTTGGCCGTCTTCGCTGAGCACACGTGCCACCAGGGTCTGGCTGCCATCAGCGCGCAGCAGGCCACTGCTGTTGGCGACGTTGTCCGCCTGGCTGTCCAGGTTGCCGCCGGTGCTGATCACGCCGCCGGTGTTCTGCAGCTGGCCGTTGATCTGCAGCCGCGCACTGCCATCGGTGACGACCTGGCCCTGGCTGTTGTCCAGCCACTGTGCACCGAACTGCAGCTGGCCCGCCTGCAGCCCATGCGTGCCGTCACCGCCACGGGTGTTGCGGTTGTCCACGCTGGCGGCCGTGAGGGTCAACCGCTGGCCGGCCGCGATCGCGCCGGCGGCGTTGTCCAGGTGCCCGTCGAGGGTCAGGTCGAGGTTGCGTCCGGCCTGCACGCGACCACCGGCATTGGCCAGGCTCGCCGCCCGCAGCGAAAGATCCGCAGCGCTGGCAAGTGTTCCACCGGCACTGTTGTCAACGCGGGCCAGCAGCAGACGCGCATCGCCTTGTGCATTGACTGCGCCGCCACGGTTGTCCAGCACACCGCCTTCCAGCTGCAGCTTCCCGGCCGCCAGCAGCCCACCGCTGCCGGCCGTGAAACGGTTGTCGATGTCCTGCCCGGCCGTGTTGATGGTCAGGTCGGCCGCCGACTGCACGCGACCGCCCTGGTTGTCCAGAACGCCACTGCGCACACTCAGCGCGCCCTTCTGCGTACCCAGCGTGCCGGCGCGGTTGTCCAGCCGTTGGCCGCGGGTATCGATGTCCAGCTGGCCACCCAGCAGCGTGCCCCGCTGGTTGTCCAGGCCGTTACCCTGCAGCTGCAGCCGTTCGGCGGCCTGCATCGCGCCGTCGCTGTTGTCCACGCCTGCCGCCGTGGTCACCGTCAGGTCCTTGCCAGCGACCAGGGTGCCGTGGCGGTTGTCGAGACTGCCGGCGTCCAGGGTCACCATGCCGGTGCTGGACAGCAGGCCCTGCTCGCCATTGTCGAGACGACCGTCAACGCCCAGCACCAGCGCGCTGCCGCCCGCGTGCACTGTGCCGCCCTGGTTACCAAGGCTGGCCGCGGTGACCGTGCCGGCACCGCCGAGCAGGATGCGGCCCTTCTGGTTGTCCAGCGCCTGGCCGATCGCCAGCGTGGAGTGCCCGGCGCCTGCGCCCTGCAGCGTGCCCTGCGCATTGTTCAGCTGCTGCGCGATGACATCCAGCGCGCCATTGCTGGCGAGTGAACCGCCGCGATTGTCCAGCATACCCTGTACGCGCAGGCGCAGCGCATCTTCACCGGTTGCGGTGAGCGTGCCACCGGCGGTGGTCAGGGTGCCGGCGCTGATGGCGACGCGACGCGCCGAGGTGGTCGCTCCACTAAGATCGAGCGAGGCGCCATCCAGCACGAAGCTGCCGTTGCTGAGCACGCTGCCGCCCTTGCCCAGCAGGGCCTGCGCCGAGACCTGCAGCTGGCCACTGCCGGCGTGCTGGATCCTGCCTGCACTGTTGTCCAGCGTCCGGGCCAGCAGGGTCAGGTCGCCATTGCTGGCCAGCGTACCACCGGCATTGCCCAGCGCCGTCGCCTTGACGCGACTGGCGCCTTCGCCGCTGGCGATGATGCGGCCACCGGCGTTGTCGAGCGTGGTGGCCTCAAGGTCGAAGCGATCGGCGCCCAGCGTCGCGTCACGATGATCCACGTCGTCGGCGCGCAAGGTCAGTGTGGCCGAGGAGACCAGCGTGCCCTTGCTGCCGTCCAGGCGGCCGGTGGTGATGTCCAGGCCCTGGTTGCCGGCCTGGCGGATGCTGCCGCCACTGTTGTCCAGCCGTGCGGCGGCGATCGTCAGGCGGTTGGCGTTGCTGGCGATCGTGCCTTCGTGATTGTCCAGCGCACCGACGATCTGCAACGTGCTGTCGGCCGTTCCGGCGCCGCTGAGCGTGCCCGTGCGGTTGATCAGTTCACCGGCCTGCACATCCAGTGCCCCGTTGCCGGCGATCGTGCCGCCACTGTTGTCCACGCCCTGCGCCACGTGCAGCCGCAGCGCGTCGCTGCCGGTCGCGCTGAGGTTGCCACCGGTGTTGTCCAAGCGCTGCGCATCGATGGCAATGCGCTCTGCCTGGGTAGTGCTGCCGGCCCCCAGCAGCAGGTCGCCGCCCTCAAGTTCCAGCGCCGACTGGCTGAGGATGCGGCCGCCCGCACCCTGCAGGCTGTCTGCGCGGATCTGCAACGTACCGCCGCCGGCGTGTTCGATTGCACCGCTGCGGTTGTCCAGGCTTGCCGCCTGCAGCCGCAGATCACCGGTACCGGCCAGGCGGCCGCCGTTGCTGTTGTCCAAGCGCTCTCGGGCCTGCACCTGCAGCGCGCCGCTGCCTGCCGCCAGCACCTTGCCGCCCTGGTTGACCAGGCTGCCAACCTGCAGCTGCACCTGGCCATTGCCGGAGATGCCGCCGCCGCTGTTATCCAGCGTGTCGCGCACCGTCAGCGCCACGCCCTGCGTACCGGCCGACTGCAGCGTGCCCTTCTGGTTGTCGATGCGACCGGCGTCGATGCGCAGGCCGCCGTTGCCGACGATCTGGCCGCCCTGGTTGTCTAGCGCATCGCGTACGTCCAGTGCCAGCTCCGAGACACCCTGCGAGACGATCTGGCCCTGGCGGTTGCGCAGTGCCCTGGCGTGGATCTGCGCACTCTGCGCCGACGTCGTACCGCCGCTCACATCCAGCTCGCCGCCGGACAGCACCAGTGCACCGTTGCTGAGCAGGCGCCCCTCGCTGCCATGCAGCGTATCGGCCTGCACGCTCAAGCTCCCGGTGCCAGCCTGCTGCACCAGGCCCTTCCTGTTGTCCAGCGTGGTCGCGGCCACTATCAGGTCGCCGTTGCCGGCCAACGTGCCACCTGCGCCGTTGTCCAGGTTCGACGCCTTCACCGAACTGGCACCGGTTCCGAGCGACAGCAGGCTGCCGCCGCGGTTGTCCAGCGTGCCAGCCACGATGTCGAATCCCGCCGCACTGAGCGCACCGTTGCGCAGGTCGGCGCTGCCAGTCGTCCAGTGCAGGCGCCCCACCGTGCTCAGCCGTCCACCGGGACCAGCCCAGTCACCCGTGTCCAGCGTGAGGCCACCCTCACCGGCATGTTCAATGCGGCCATCGGCATTGCCGACCTGGCCTGCTTGCAGCGCCAACTGCGCGGCGTTGGTGGCCAGCAGGCCGCCGTCATTGTTGAACAGACCCTGCACCGTCCACGACGATGCCGCCTTGCCGGCGTGCCGCAATTCACCCCCGCGGTTGTCGAGCGACTGCGCATCCAGCCGCAGGCCGCCGGCCACGCTCAGCGCACCCTTCTGGTTCGACAACAGGCCGACATGCAACGCGGCATCGCCATGCACCTGCAGCGTGCCGCCATCATTGCGCAGCTCGCCCCCAGCCTGCAGCGCGCTCACTCCCAGGCGACCGCCGCTGTTGTCGAGTCCGGCACGTGCGGCGAGCGATACCGCACCACCATTGGCGATGCTGCCGCCGTCATTGTCCAGCATGCCGGCGATGGCGATCAGGCCCTCGGCCATCGGTACCACTGGCGAGGTCGGCGTGCCGGTCGAGCCGCCGCCGGTACCCGGCGTCCCCGTACCCGGGGCACCGGTTCCCGGCGTTCCTCCGCCGCTGCCCGGCGACGTGCCGCCCCCTGGGCCACCGCCGTTGCCACCGGACGCGACGGCATCCAGCGCACCCAGCAGACCGTTGCTGCGGTTGCGGGCCGCTTCGGCCTTGAGCGCCAGCGCCTGCACACCAGTCTGTTCAATGCTGCCGCCATGGTTGCGCAGGCCCTGCGCCTCGACCTGCAGGCGCTGTGCGTTGAGCTTGCCGCCGCTGTTGTCCAGCGTGCCGCCGGTGTCGATCGCAACCTCGCGCGTGGCGGCGATGGTGCCGGCATTTGCAAGATCACCGCGCGCCTGCAAGCGCACGTTCTGCAGCGACTGCAGTGCGCCGGTGTTTTCCAGGCGGCCGTCCACCGTCACCACCAGCTCACCGACCTGCGCGCCGATGCTGCCGGCATTGCGCACGCCCACACCGTGCTCGTTGCCGACCAGCCAGATCTTGTTGGCGAACATGCCGCCGAGAGCGCCCACGTCCAGCGCGAAGGTCGGTGCCTCGCCGTTGGCCGGGATCAGGCTGGCCTGGCTGTGGTCGGCATTGACCACGGTGTTGCCCAGCGTGGCCTGCAACTGGTTGGCCCAGATGCCGGCGTTGACCTTCAGTGACCGGGTGATCAGGTCGGTGTAGTCAGCGCGGCTGGTGTCCAGACCCTCTCCATCGATCTGGATCGCACCACCGGTGACGCGGTAGCCCTCCAGTACCCCAGCACCCGTGAACATCGGCGTGCCGGTGGTCAGGGTCACGCGGCTGGCGTTGAGGAAGCCGCCGCCGTTGACCTGGATGCCGGCCGGGTTGGCGATGATCACCTCGGCGCGCTGCCCGGCCACTTCCACGTAGCCGTTGAGCCGGCTGGCCGGACCGTTCACTTCATTGAGGATGACCCGCGCACTGCCGGTGGCAAGCCACGGATTGCCCTGCACCCAGCCCCCCAGCTGCGTCTGCACCTGGCCGCGGGCGTTGTTGAGGATGACGCCCTCGCGTCCGACATCGAACTGCGAATAGCGGTTGCGCGACACACCCGCCGCCGACGGCGTGGTGATGTTCACCATCGGCACACCATTGGGGGCCGTCACCATCGTCGGCCGTTCACGGCCCGGCGCATTGGGGTCGGAAATGATGCGCGCATCGGACTGCGCCAGTGCAGGGGTTACCATGCTGACCCAGCCCAGTGAGCACATCAGTGCGAAGCCCAGCGGCGACAGCGCGGCGCTCTGCCGGCCCGGCACATGGCCGACCAGGCCACCGCCACCCTTCACCAGCTCCGACGCCACCTGCCAGACGCGCAGCGCGCGGTTGAAAACCAGACGATAGATAGTGTTCATGTCACGTGTCCTTGTGGCAGATCAGTAGCGCCAGGCCAGGCTGAAGCCGAATGTGGTGTAGTCGGTGGGGAAATGGGCGGGCTTGTGCAGTGCCGAACCGACGAAGCCATCCCAGGAAAGCTGCTGCCAGCCGCCGCGCAGGCCCAGCGCCATGCCCGCCAGGTCACGGCCGGACTGCCACTGCGCGGATGGGCCGCCGATGCGGCCGTAGTCGGCGGCGACGTAGAACTCCTGGCCACCGCCGATGCCCAGCGAAAGATCGTTGCGCAGCGACCAGCCGCGCTCACCGCTGAGCGAGCTTTCACCATCGAAACCGCGCACGGTATAGCGGCCGCCGATGGCGAAGCGGTCCTGTGGCGAGAGCGGCGTGCGGTTCCACTGCGCCCGCCATGCGGCGGTGTAGCGCAGGCGCTGCCTGCCCAGCTGGAACGGCACGCTGAACTGCGCGTCGGCGGTGATCAGCTTCATCCGCGAGGTCCCTTCCAGCGGCAGCGTCGGATCCCACTGCTGCGCCATCTCTTCTGGCGAGCGCAAGGCGTGGAAGGCCCCCGTGCCACGCCGGTAGGCCACGCTGGCATCGAGCGTGGCGTTGCCGATGAATTGCTTGTGGGTCAGGCCCAGTTCCCAGCCTGCGGTGCGGCGGCGCTGTACTTCTATCTCGGTGTCGTCGATGTAGTTCTTCGACTCTCGCTGCCAGCCGCGCGCGTAGGCGCTGAACTTGACCTTGGCATTGCGCAGCAACAGCCGGTCCACCCGCGCTTCGGCGTTTTGGCTGCGGCCGCTGTAGTCATAGCTTTCAAAGGCACCCACCACGTTCTGCCTGTAGTCGTAAGCGCTGGCGGTGGCACCGAACAGCCAATACCCGTAGGGCACGTCGTAGTGCGCGGTCCAGCTGTTGGTGTCCTTGCCTCGGCCATTGAACACGCCACGGCCGGCGCTGATGTAGAACAGCTCGTTCAGGCCCAGCGGATTGTCCAATGACAGCGTGGCATTGGCCTGCAGCTTGCCGGTGCCGCGGCTGCCGGCATCGTCCAGGGTGACGCTGGCGCGCACCGGTGAGCGCTGCGTCCAGTCGATCTGCAGGTCGCTCTGGCCTGGCGCCGCGCCCTCGCCGTCGGCCGGCGCGATCTTGATGTCGGCGCTGACGGTGGGCACGCGCTGCAGGTTCTCCAGCCCCTGCTCGATGTCGCGCAGGTTGAGCAGGCTGCCGCTGCGGATCGGCAGTGCATTGGCAAGGGCCGGATGCCGTCCCTGCGGGTCGGAGAACACGGCCTCGCGGAACCGGCCTGGCACCACCGACAACGTCAGCGTGCCCTGGTTGAGGTCCTGCGGTGCCGACAGCACCCGCGTGGTGACATAGCCGCGGGCGATGATCGCGGTCTGCACGCGCTTCATCACCACGTTGATGCCTTCGGTCCCCAGGCAACGGCCTGTGGCCGGATCGTCGACCGGGTCGGCAGCCGCCAGTGCCCAGCCGAAGCGCTGGCTGTCCTCGCCTTCCAGCACGATGCGATCGATGCGCACGCAGGGGCGCTCCTGCGCCGGCAGGCGGTCGCCCTCCTTCTGCGCGTTCCGCTCCAGGCGGACGTCGGGGCGTTGTTCCTGCTGCTCGCGCAGCACGCGTTCGCGTTCCTGTTGCCTCAGCAGTTCCTGCGCGGCTGGATCACCGGCCTGCTGGGCGGCAACACCGAAGGTCATGCCAAGCAACACCACCCACCCACCACCACGGCACGCCTGTCGTGCCTGCTTCTTCCCTGACCGCACAGTGTTTTCCTGATATTGATGCAGGCCGTCAGGCGCTCTGTCCGGAAAAGGACAATGCATCGACGTGCCGGCTTGATTCGGGTCTGCCGACGCACAGGCGACAGCACGCCGCTACGCGAAGCGCAGAAAGGCGCAAAGGGTATCGGCCGCCTCAGGAACTTCTATAGGAAAGATTGCAAATTCAGTCGACTGCGGGGCAACACGCCGCAAACGCCCGGGACGCTGCGCGTTCGGGCCATGGCGCGAACCCTGGTACTACAGCACGCCAGCTTCCGCCTGCTGACGCTACAGTCGCCGCATGACCATCGTCCTACAGATTGAAGGCGCCGCCATCAATGACATCCCCAGCCTGTACGCGGAGATCAACCGCGTGTTCATGGCCGGCGAGAACTGGCAGCTCGGGCCAAGCCTGGACGCCCTGGATGACCTGCTGCATGGCGGCTATGGGGTGTTGGCCGGCCACGACCGGGCCACGGTGATCTGGGGTGATATCGAGCACAGCCGCGCCGCACTGGGACGAACTACCACATGTCAGTGGCTGCAGTCCAAGCTGGAAGCCCCGGGCACCTTCAATAGGCGGACCATTGCGCTCCAGCTGGACGCCCTGCAACGAGGCCAGGGCCAGACCTACTTCGGGATCGTAATGGAGATCTTCGCAAGCCACCGGCAGATCACCCTGGTTCCGGCCTGACTGTGTGCCCCGCACGGCAATGCCCACCAACCGCAGCGGCGCCCACCGGCCCCAGCAGTTACCATGGACGGCCCTGTACCCGCTCCGCTGCCGCTGCCGCCCGGCGCGGCCGGACGCCCTGATCCACGAGTCCCATGTCCAAAGACAAGTCCGCCGAGCACACCCCGCTGATGAAGCAGTTCTTCGCAGCCAAGTCCGACTACCCGGACCTGCTGCTGTTCTTCCGCATGGGCGACTTCTACGAGCTGTTCTACGACGACGCGCGCAAGGCTGCGCGGCTGCTCGACATCACCCTGACCCAGCGTGGCAGCTCCGGCGGCGCACCGATCCCGATGGCCGGCGTGCCGGTGCATGCCTACGAAGGCTACCTGGCACGGCTGGTGGCGCTGGGCGAGTCGGTGGCGATCTGCGAGCAGATCGGCGACCCGGCGCTCGCCAAGGGCCTGGTCGAACGCAAGGTGGTGCGCATCGTCACCCCCGGCACGGTCACCGACGAAGCGCTGCTGGACGAGCGCCGCGACACCCTGCTGATGGCGCTGTCGCGCAGCAAGCAGGGCTACGGCCTGGCCTGGGCCGACCTGGCCGGTGGCCGCTTCCTGGTCAACGAAGTGGAGACCGACGACGCCCTGGAAGCCGAGCTGGCACGGCTGGAGCCGGCCGAGCTGCTGGTGCCCGACGAGGAGAACTGGCCGGAGTTCCTGCGCCAGCGCACCGGCGTGCGCCGCCGTGCGCCGTGGCTGTTCGACGCGGACAGCGGCCGCCGCCAGCTGCTGAACTTCTTCAAGCTGCACGATCTGAGCGGCTTCGGTATCGATGACAAGCCCCGTGCCACCGCCGCCGCCGGCGCCCTGCTCGGGTATGTCGAGGAAACCCAGAAGCAGCGCCTGCCGCACCTGACTTCGATCGCGATGGAAACCGCCGGCGAGGCGATCGCGATGAACGCCGCCACCCGCCGCCACCTGGAATTGGACACGCGTGTCGACGGTGATACCCGCAATACCCTACTGGGCGTGCTCGACAGCACGGTGACACCCATGGGTGGGCGCCTGCTGCGCCGCTGGCTGCACCGCCCGCTGCGCCTGCGCGAGGTGCTGGTGCAGCGCCACCACGCGGTGGAAACCCTGATTGATCGCGGTGCGGACGCCGACATCCGCGAGCAGTTCCGCCGCCTCGGCGATCTGGAACGCATCCTCACCCGCGTCGCGCTGCGCTCGGCGCGCCCCCGCGATTTCTCCACCCTGCGTGACGGCCTGGGCCTGCTGCCGGCGGTGCGCGAAGTGCTGGCCCCGCTGGACTCGCCGCGCCTGCAGGCCCTGCATGCGGCGCTGGGCGAACACGACGCGTGCGCGCAGCTGCTGGCCAGCGCCATCGCCGAGATGCCGCCGCTGAAGCTGAGCGACGGCGGCGTGCTGGCCGATGGCTTCGATGAAGAGCTGGACGAGCTGCGCCGGCTGTCCACCCATGCCGACCAGTTCCTGGTCGACCTGGAACTGCGCGAGCGCGAGAGCAGCGGTATTCCCACCCTGAAGGTGGGCTACAACCGCGTTCACGGTTACTACATCGAAATCAGCAAGGGCCAGTCCGATCGTGCGCCGGTGCACTACACCCGCCGCCAGACGCTGACCAATGCCGAGCGCTACATCACCGAAGAACTGAAGGCATTCGAGGACAAGGTGCTGTCCGCGCGCGAACGTTCGCTGTCGCGCGAGAAGTACCTGTACGAGCAGCTGCTGGACACCCTTGGCGGGCAGTTGGAACCGCTGAAGCAGTGTGCCGCTGCGCTGAGCGAACTGGACGTGCTGGCCGCCTTCGCCGAACGCGCGCAGGCGCTGGACTGGGCGCGCCCGGAGCTGCAGGCCGAGCCGTGCCTGAAGATCGAACGCGGCCGCCATCCAGTGGTCGAAGCGGTACGCGAACAGCCGTTCGAACCCAATGACCTGGACCTGCATCCGGACCGTCGCATGCTGGTCATCACCGGCCCGAACATGGGCGGTAAATCGACCTACATGCGGCAAAATGCGCTGATCGTTCTGCTGGCCCACATCGGCAGCTTCGTGCCGGCCAGCCGGGCGGTGATCGGCCCGATCGACCGCATCCTGACCCGCATCGGCGCCGGCGACGACCTCGCCCGCGGGCAGTCAACCTTCATGGTCGAGATGGCCGAGACCAGCTACATCCTGCACCACGCCACCGCCCATTCGCTGGTGCTGATGGACGAGATCGGCCGTGGCACCTCCACCTACGATGGCCTGGCGCTGGCCGACGCGGTGGCCCGCCACCTGGCCTACCAGAACCGCTGCTACACGCTGTTCGCCACCCACTACTTCGAGCTGACCGCGCTGGCCGACGAACAGCATGAGGGCGGCCGCAGCGGCATCGCCAACGTGCACCTGGACGCGGTCGAGCACGGCGAAGCGCTGGTGTTCATGCACGCAGTGAAGGACGGCCCGGCCAACCGCAGCTTTGGCCTGCAGGTGGCCGCACTGGCCGGCCTGCCGCGCGCCACTGTGGCGCAGGCACGGCGTCGCCTGGCCGAGCTGGAACAGCGCGGCGCTGAAAGCCACGCCGCCGAGCTGGCGCCGCAGGCGCTGGATGCCCCGCAGCAGTTCGGGCTGTTCGCGGCGCCATCCAGCAAGGCGCAGGAAGCGCTGGCGGCGATCGATCCGGACGAACTGACGCCGAAGCAGGCGCTGGAAGCGCTGTACCGGCTGAAAACGCTGCTGTAAGTGCGCCTGGCCAGGGGGCACCATGCCCCCCTGGAAGCCACCGCGGAGAATCCTGCATACTCGGCCACGCAGACCGCCACAGGGGAGCTGGGGCGCCGTTCCGCACAGTCACTGAAACTGCGATCCCAGCGGCATGCAATGGGGCCGGGCAACATGCCGCGGCATCGAAGCGAGGGGATTCGATCACGAGGGAACGAACATGCGGCGTACGGTTCTAGCGTTGTTGCTGGTGTGTGGCGTGGCCGATGCACAGGAATTCGTAAGCAGCGAGCGTACCTACGACGAACGCCTGCGGGGTGCGCGGGTCGCGGCGCTCGGCGATGATCTGTTTGGTGATTCCCTAAACAGGAAGGATGGCACGCTGCAGTTCTCGCAGACCGATGTCGTGGTGCCGACCAGCAGTGGAATGCGGGTCGCATTCACCCGCACAACGCCGAAGCAGAAACAGGGACTGGATCGCGCTGCCGCCCCGCTGGGGGCGTCCTGGGAGATCGATGCCCCCTACATGATGGGCTCCTACGATCAACGCCGGGGCTGGAATGCGGCGGGCGGCGGCCGCTGCAGCGGCAGCAACCTGTCCCCGACCGAGTGGGTGGGCCCGTCACCGGACTTCAACACCCGGGTCATCCCGAAGCACACCTATTGGAGCGGCATCTTCATCAACCTCCCTGCGGTCGGTTATGAATCCCTTTTGCTGAAGGAAGCAGGGGCAAGCCTGCCCCAGGATGGGGCAACCTACATTGGCACCTCGGCCAGCCAGTGGCGCGTCAGCTGCCTGCCAGCCATCAGGAATGGAACCGGCGAAGGTTTTGTGGTGCGGACCACCGATGGCACCCGTTACTTCTTCGATTGGATGGCGGTCCGCGACCAGCACGACGTGCTGGCCAACGAGTACTATCGTGATGGCAATGGCAATGGCACATCGCAGCCCTACCTGCTGGTTCCGGTCGTCGATGTCTTCCTCTACGCGACACGTGTCGAGGACCGCCACGGCAACTGGGTCAGTTACAGCTACGACGGTGCCAACCCGACCCGCCTGCTGGCGATCATTTCCAATGACGGAGCCCGGATCGATATCGACTATGACGCGCAGGGCAAGATCGGCGCCGTCCGGGCCGGGGATCGCACCTGGCGTTACAACTACGTCGACAGCTACTGGGGGCGCACGCTCAACGAAGTCGTACTTCCCGACCAGTCGCGCTGGACCTTCTCCACCGACCGCCATGTGGGCGCCATGCCGTGGACGATGGTGCCCCCCGTCCTGAATCCAGGCTTCTACATGAATTCCTGCGCGCAGAATGCAACGGGATTCCGCTCGGAAGATGCCGGCGACCCGGCCTTCAACGATGTGATCACCATGCGCCATCCCAGCGGCGCACAAGGGGTGTTCTCGCTTCGCCAGTTGATCCACGGATCGGACAACACGCCTGGCAGCTGCGGCATCATCGGCACTAGTTCCTCCAACTTCGGGTTTGGCTCATTCGGCATTCCCAATGCCTACATGGCCAAGTCGCTGGTATCCAAGACCCTGTCCGGGCCCGGCATCCAGCCCGCCTCCTGGACGTACACATACTCACCACACTGGTCATTCACCGGTGGCTGCACCTCCAACTGCGTTTCAACAACCTGGGAAAACCGGCCCGACGGCGTGCAGGCCGAGTATGTCTTCGGCAACGACTACACCGCCAACATCGGCGACCTGCAGATCGAGCGCCTTCGCCGTGCCGGCCTGGTGGTACAGGAAACCCGGTATGTGAAGGCAGCCGCATCGGGGCCCTACCCCGCACGCTATGGAACGCAACTGGCGCCACGCGGGAATCCGCTGACCACCCAGATCCGGCCGATGCAGGACACCCAGCTGCGCCGGGACGGGATGCTTCATCGTCGTTATGTGGATGCATTCGACGGCCTAGCGCGCCCGGTGCGCATCGTCGAATCGAGCACTGCTGGCCCATGATCGGAGCGTGTCGGGATGCGAGCCGCCGGGCGACCGGAACAAGGCCCCGGCAATGAATTCCCGACAATCGATAGACAGAAGCTATAGAAGTGAATGATTCATTCGATTATTCATTTCATCTGGCCATAGCTAAAGTCGAGTGAAGATGTTCCACCCCGTCTTCACCCGCAGGAGCCAGCCATGAGCCAGTCCGATAACAACAGCCCCAAGTGCCCGTATCACACCGCGCCGTCGCCTGCGGAAGGCACCCAGCAGCAGCGTGAACTGAGCACCACGCCCAAGCAGAAGCACGGCGATGATCCGGTCACGCCGATGACCACAGCCTTCGGCGCACCGGTGGTGGACAACCAGAACAGCAAGACCGCCGGCCCACGTGGCCCGCTGCTGATGGAAGACGTCTGGCTGCTGGAGAAGCTGGCCAACCTCAACCGCGAGATCATTCCCGAGCGCCGCATGCACGCCAAGGGCTCGGGCGCGTTCGGTACTTTCACCGTCACCCACGACATCAGCAAGTACACCCGTGCCAAGCTGTTCGAGAAGGTCGGCAAGCAGACCGAGATGTTCGCGCGCTTCACCACGGTGGCCGGCGAGCGTGGCGCCGCCGACGCCGAGCGTGACATCCGCGGCTTCGCACTGAAGTTCTACACCGAAGAAGGCAACTGGGACCTGGTCGGCAACAACACGCCGGTGTTCTTCCTGCGCGACCCGCGCAAGTTCGCCGACCTCAACAAGGCCGTGAAACGCGACCCGCATACCAACCTGCGCAGCGCGCGCAACAACTGGGACTTCTGGACGTTGCTGCCCGAAGCCCTGCTGCAGGTGACCGTGGTGATGAGCGACCGCGGCATCCCGCGCAGCTTCCGCCACATGCACGGCTTCGGCTCGCACACCTACAGCTTCACCAACGCCGACAGCGAGCGCTTCTGGGTGAAGTTCCACTTCGTCAGCCAGCAGGGCATCGAATCGCTGACCGACGCGCAGGCGCAGATCCTGGTCGGCCATGACCGCGAAAGCCACGGCCGCGACCTGTTCGCCGCAATCGAGAAGGGCGACTTCCCGAAGTGGAAGCTGTTCATCCAGGTCATGCCCGAGCTGGAGGCGGAAACCTACCGCATCCATCCGTTCGACCTGACCAAGGTGTGGCCGAAGAGCGACTACCCGCTGATCGAAGTGGGCCAGTTCGAACTGAACCGCAACCCGGTCAACTGGTACCAGGACGTGGAGCAGTCCGCGTTCGCACCGAGCAACCTGGTGCCGGGCATCGGCCCGTCGCCGGACAAGATGCTGCAGGCACGCCTGTTCGCCTATTCCGATGCGCAGCGCTACCGCCTGGGCGTAAACCACCACCAGATTCCGGTGAACGCCGCACGCTGCCCGGTGCACAGCAACCACCGCGACGGTGCGATGCGCGTGGACGGCAACTACGGCGGCCTGCCGCACTACGAGCCGAACAGCTACGGCCAGTGGCAGGAACAACCGCAGTACCGCGAGCCGCCGATGAAGATCCGCGGTGACGCCGACTTCTGGAATTTCCGTGAGGACGACGCCGACTACTTCAGCCAGCCCGGTGCGCTGTTCCGCAGCTACAACCAGGCACAGAAGGACCGCCTGTTCGCCAACACCGCCCGCGCCCTGGGCGATGCGCCGGACTTCATCAAGCAGCGCCACATCGACAACTGCAGCAAGGCCGACCCGGCCTATGGCGCTGGCGTTGCCGCAGCGCTGAAGGCGCTGGCCAGCCAGCCTTCGGATCCGTTCAAGCCGGCGCAGCCGGAAGCGGACTTCCCCACCGCGACCCCGGGCGCCGAAGACATCGAGCTCTGATCGCCCTGCCCCGTGAACAGCACGCCGCCTCCCCGTGAGGCGGCGTCGCCGTTTTAACGGTCCGCGTCGTACCTTCTGCACGCCCCACCCCAATCAAGGATTCCGCAGATGAGCCTCACCGACGAACTTCTCGCCAAACTGCAGGGCGCACCGCTGCAGCAGGTGTCGCAGCAGCTCGGCATCAGCGACACCCAGGCTTCCGGTGCGATCAGTGCCGCGCTGCCGGTGCTGATGGGCGCGCTGGGCAACAACGCCTCGCAGCCGCAGGGCGCGCAGGCGCTGCTCGGCGCGCTGCAGAACAACCACAGTGGGCTGGACCTGGGCAGCGTGCTCGGTTCGGTACTGGGCGGCGGTAGCGGTGGTGCCGCCAGCGATGGCGCCGGCATCCTCGGTCACATCTTCGGCGGCAACCAGCAGAAGGTGGAAACCGGCCTGGCCCAGGCCACCCAGCTCGACAGTGGCCGCACCAGCCAGCTGCTGCAGATCCTCGCACCGATCGTGATGGCTTTCCTCGCCCAGCGCCTCGGTGGCGGCCAGGCCGACGCCGGCTCGCTCAGCCAGGCCCTCGGCCAGGAAAAGCAGCAGGTGCAGCAGCAGGGCGGTCTTGCCGGTGGCCTGCTCGGCAGCCTGCTGGACCAGGACGGTGACGGCCAGCTCGGCGTGGGCGATCTGCTGAAGATCGGCGGCAGCCTGCTGGGCGGCAAGCGCTGAGCCAAGGGGGCGCCGGATCCGGTCTGGCGCCCTGCTGCTTACAACGCGTCGATATCGCCGAGCGCGCGGATCAACCGCCGTGCGCGCTTGTCCGGCTTGTGCTCCGGCGGCTGGAAACCATCGCGCGCCGCGATGCGCAACGCGCGCTGTTCGGCACGGCGCGCCTTGGAGGCCTCACTCTCGGCATACAACTGCTGCGCCGTCGGCGCCGGCCCGCGCTGGTCGCTCAGGCCCAGCACCTGGATCTCGAAATGCTCTTCGCCGCGGTCGACCTGCAGCTGCTCACCGACGCGCACTGCGCGTGAGGATTTCGGGCGCTGCCCGGCGACGCTGACCTTGCCGGTCTCGATGGCCTGCTTGGCCAGGCTGCGGGTCTTGAAGAAACGGGCCGCCCACAGCCAGATGTCCAGGCGGACACTGGGCGACAGCGGGGAAAGCTCGGTCATCGGCAGGGACTACTCCGTTCGCTTGTTCAGGGGACGCGGGTTGTCGGGGTCGGTGCGGCAGCCACTGCCCCCGATCAGGGTGGGAACGCCGGCGGAAAGATCCTGGCGCTGGCTGCCGACCAGGCACTCGGGGCGGTCGGTTGGCCGCACCTGGGTATCGCCCAGCCGGTCACCTGTCGAACATGCGGCCAGCGCGGCGCCGATCAAGGCCAGCGCCAGCCTTCGCTTCACCTGCAGTCGTTGACGCATTGCCACATCCCGCAAACCGGCTTGGTGCTAGTGTGCGCCTCCCGGGATTCGATCACCACTCCATGGCCAAAGCGCCGCTTGACCTGACCTCCGGCCCGATCGGCCGCAATCTCCTGTTGTTTTCCCTGCCGATCCTGGCCGGCAACATCGCGCAGTCGCTGAACGGTTCGGTGAATGCGGTCTGGGTCGGGCGCTTCCTCGGCGAGGCGGCACTGACCGCCACCGCGAACGCCAACAACATCATGTTCTTCCTGATCGGCTCGGTGTTCGGCTTCGGCATGGCCTCGACCATCCTGATCGGCCAGGCGATCGGCGCGCGCGACATCCCGCAGGCGCGGCGCGTGGTGGGTACCAGCGCCACCTTCTTCATCGGCCTGTCGGTGATCATCGCCATCGCCGGCTGGTTCATGGCCCATCCGCTGCTGGCGGCGATGGGCACGCCGGCCGCCTCGCTGCCATTGGCCGAGGCCTACCTGCAGATCATCTTCCTGGCGATGCCGACGCTGTATGCGTTCGCCTTCCTCACCGCCGCGCTGCGCGGTGCCGGTGACTCGCGCACGCCGTTCCGTTTCCTGATGGTGTCGGTGGCACTGGACATCGTGCTGAACCCGGTTCTGATCTTCGGCATGGGGCCGTTCCCCGCGCTGGGCATCGCCGGCTCGGCCTGGGCCACGCTCGTCGCGCAGACGCTGTCGCTGGCCGGCCTGCTGCTGTACATGCGGCACAAGCGCCACACGTTGTGGCTGGGCCGCGCCGACATGCGCCTGTTCAAGCTCGACCTGACCATCCTGAAAGCGCTGGTGCTCAAGGGCGTGCCGATGGGCCTGCAGATGGTGCTGATCTCGCTGTCGGTGATCCTGCTGATGACCATGGTCAACCAGTACGGCACCGACACCGCCGCCGGTTACGGCGCTTCCCTGCAGCTGTGGAACTACCTGCAGATGCCAGCGATGGCGATCGGTGCGGCGTGCTCTTCGATGGCGGCGCAGAACGTCGGTGCGCAGCGCTGGGACCGCGTACGCGGCACCGCACGCCAGGGCGTGCTGTTCAATTTCCTGCTGACCGGCGCGCTGATCCTGCCGCTGGTGCTGTTCGATCGCCAGCTGCTGGCGCTGTTCCTGCCGCCGGCCAGCCAGGCGCTGGACATTGCCCGTCACCTCAACCACGTGGTGATCGGCTCGTTCCTGTTCTTCGGCGTCAGCTTCGTGATCTCCGGCGTGGTGCGCTCCACCGGCGCGGTGATCCCGCCGCTGCTGATCCTGGCGGGTTCGCTGTGGGGCGTGCGCGTGCCGTTCGCCGAGCTGCTGCAGCCGCATTGGGGCGCCGATGCGATCTGGTGGAGTTTCCCGGTCAGCTCGCTGGTGTCGATGCTGCTGTCGTTGGCGTATTACCGCTGGGGCGGCTGGCGCAAGGCGAAGATGATGGGCAAGCCCTCGCACGCCGAGGAACTGGCCACGCCGTCGGAAATTCCGGCCTGCCCGCCGTCGCCGGTGGCCGACCCGGATGCCGCACCGCTGCGGTAGTGCCGGCCGCTGGCCGGCAACCTCACACCTCTCCAGCAGCATCGCGGCACAGCCGGCCAGCGGCCGGCTCTACCGCTTCTTCTTCTTCGCCGCGTTGAACATGGCCGCCGCGCGCATCAGCGCCTTGAACGCGGCGGCATCCGGCATCGCGCCTTCATGGATATCGATCGCGCGCCGCGTGTTGCCCTCAAGGCTGGCGTTGAACAGTCCCTTCGGATCGGCCAGCGCCGCGCCATTGGCAAACGTCAGCTTCACCGCCTGCTTGTAGGTCTCGCCGGTGCACAGGATGCCGTTGTGCTCCCACACCGGTGTACCCCGCCATTTCCAGGTTTCCTGCACGTCGGGCAGCGCCTCATGGATCAACGCACGCACGCGTGCCAGCGCTTCGCCACGCCAGTCGCCCAGTTCGGCGATGCGCGCATCGATCAGCTCGGCGGCCGGGGTTCCGGCATCGGCCGGGTTGGGTGCATGCGTGGCCATCAGCGGCTCTCGTCGGCAAGGAGATCAGAACGGTGGGCTTACATGTGTTCGCCGGGCAATGCCGCGGCCTGGCGCACCCAGTCAAGAAACCGGGCTTCATCCAGTACGCCATCCTGTGCAATGTGCAGGTAGCGCGTATCGGCACTCCTGGACGGCTCCGGCGGCACCGGTTTCAGCGCAGCGCCGCGGAAGAACGCCACCTTGATATAGCGGGTGAAGCAATGGAAGCTGAGAAACCAGCCTTCGCCCGCGGCCACCGCATACATCGGCGAGTTCCACTTCACCGCCTTGTGCACCCCGGGTACGGCCTGTTCGACCAGCGCATCCAGCCGTGCGCCGATCGGCCGCTTCCAGTCCGGCATCGCCGCGATATAGGCCTGTACCGTGGCATCGCCCTCGCCCTTGGCGATCTGCGGATTACCGCCTGACAACAGCTTGGGCGCAGCGGAAGGTGCGGTTCGCTTGGCAGGCATCGCACGGCACGTCCATCGGGATGATGCCGGCAGCCTACCGCGGCCTGTGCCGGGCGGTCACGGCGCAGTGCGCCATCGGCTCAGTCCGCCTGCCCCGCGCGGAACTGGCGCCACTCCGGTAATTTGCGGTGACGGCGCAGCGAGCGCATCAAGCCGGCCATCACCACGCCGAACAGCGCACCAGCCAACAGGCCGGCCGCCAGCAGCAAGGCCAGCGGACGCTCACTGCCCTGCCACAGCATCAGCCACATCAGTGCGGTCCAGAACAGCCCGAACAACAGGCCCTGCACCAGCGCATTGGTACCGAAGCCGGCCAGGATCGGCGGTGGCAGTGCGATGCCCATGCGCCACAGCAGGCGATGCAGCAACGGCGCCGACTGCACACGCGCCAGCCCCTTGCCGTCGAGGAAGCGCAACGCCGACTGGATCACGGCGGGATAGCGCGGGTTGATGTCGTTCATCACCTGATCGTGGCCGATGCGATGCCGGAAACGCAAACGGCCACCCGAAGGTGGCCGTCGCGGCAACAACCGAAGTTGTTTATCAGGCCTTTTCGGCCAGACGGGCAGCCTTGGCGGCAGCAGCGGCAGCCAGGTCTTCCTTGATGCGGGCAGCCTTGCCTTCCAGGCCACGCAGGTAGTACAGCTTGCCGGCGCGGACCTTACCACGACGCTTCACTTCGACCGAGTCGATGATGGCGCTGTGGGTCTGGAACACGCGCTCGACGCCGTAGCCGTGCGAGATCTTGCGCACGGTGAACGAGGAGTTCAGGCCGGCGTTCTTGGTGGCGATGACGACGCCTTCGTAGGCCTGCACGCGCTCGCGGCTGCCTTCCTTCACCTTCACGTTGACGACAACGGTGTCGCCCTGGCTGAACTTCGGCAGTTCACGGGTGATCTGGGCGGATTCGAATTCCGCGACGATGGACTTGTTCAGCTTGCTCATGGGTTACACCGATTCTTGTTCGGGTGGGCGTGTCATGTAGACAACGTGGGCTCATGCAGTCACCGGACTGTGCTGCACGTTTGTTGTGGATACTGCGCGCGCCGGCCTGGGCTGGCGGTAATTGGCCATGATAGCCGATAAAGCCGGCCCTGCGCTAGGGGTCGGCCTTCTGTTTCTGGACCTGACGGCCCTGTTCCAGCAGCGTGCGGTCGGCCTTGCCCAGCGCCTGTTCATCCAGCAGGTCCGGGCGCCGCTGGGCGGTACGGACCAGCGACTGCTGGCGGCGCCACGCGGCGATGGCCGCATGGTTGCCTGAGCGCAGCACGTCCGGCACGTCGCCCAGAGGGTGCTGGGCCGGCTGGCTGTAGTGCGGACAGTCGAGCAGGCCCAGATCACCTTCGAAGCTGTCCTGGGCCGCTGATTCAGCGTCATTCAGGGCCCCGTCCTGCAGGCGGGCCACGGCGTCGATGATGACCGCCGCACCCAGCTCGCCACCCGACAGCACGTAGTCGCCGAGGGAGATTTCCTCGTCGACATTGGCTTCCAGGAAACGCTCGTCGATGCCCTCGTAGCGGCCACAGAGCAGGACCATGCGCGGCAATGCCGCCAGTTCCCGCACCTTGGCCTGGGTCAACGGCGCCCCCTGCGGGCTGAGATGGATCACCCGCGCCGGGGTCGGATCAGCATCGCGGATCGCCTGCAGGCAGGCCTGCAACGGCTCGATCAGCATCACCATGCCCGGGCCGCCACCGAATGGACGGTCGTCCACCCGGCGGTAGTTGCCTTCGGCGTAATCACGGGGATTCCAGCCATGCAGGCTGAACAACCCCTTCTCCTGCGCGCGCCCGACCACGCCCAGTCCAGCGGACTGGGCGAGGAACTCGGGGAACAGGGTGATGACGTCGAAACGCATGCTCACACTCAGAACTCGGGATCCCAGTCGACCACGACCAGGTTGGCCTCAAAATCGACCGACTTGACGAAGTCCGGCTGCACGAACGGGATCATCCGCTCGCGGTCACCTCGGACCACCACCACGTCGTTGGCGCCGGTGCTGAACAGGTGCGAGACCTGGCCCAGGGCAACGCCCTCGGTGGTCTTCACGTCCAGGCCTTCCAGGTCCACCCAGTAATACTCATCGGGCTTCGGCGGTGGCAGGGCACTGCGGGCCACGTAGATCTCGGTGCCGCGCATCGCTTCGACGGTATCGCGGTCCTCGACGCCGGGGAACCGGGCGACCAGGTGCTTGCCACTGTCGCGGCCACGCACACCTTCAATCGTGGTTTCCACGCCGGACGGGCTGCGCACGATCCACGGCTGGTAACGGAAAATGGCGGAACGTGGCTCGGTCCAGGACTCGAGCTTGATCTCGCCGCGCACACCAAAAGCGCCGACAACCCTGCCCAGCAGGATGCGGCGCTCGATATCTTTCATCTGCTTCAACCAAGAGGGCCACGCCGAAGCGTGGCCCGTCAGGATCAGGCCGCAGCGGCCTGGGACTTGGTCGCTTCCTTGATCAGGTTGCGGACCTTGTCGGTCGGCTGGGCGCCGTTCTTGACCCAATGGTCAACGCGGGCCAGGTCCAGCTCGATGCGCTTCTCGCCGCCCTGGGCGACCGGGTTGTAGAAACCAACGCGCTCGATGTTGCGGCCGTCGCGCGCACTGCGCACGTCGGTGACGATGATGTGGTAGAACGGACGCTTCTTGGCGCCGCCGCGGGTCAGTCGAATCTTGACCATGGTGTTTTTCCTATTGCCCAGTCGCCAGGATGGCGAGGTAAGCGGGCGATTATAGCGGCAGAGTCCGGCCGAGCCAACCCCGGGGGGTTCGCTTGGGGTCAGATCCCTTTTGCGGCGCAAAAGGAATCTGGCCCCAGCCCCTGCCAAGCCACCGCCGCCAGCACCGCCCTGCCCTGTTCAGCCAGCGCCTGCGAGCTTGGCAGGAGATGCCCGTCGATGGCCTCCAGCGCCCACAGGCCGCTGGCGTTGCAGGCAAAAGCGGCCTTCACACTGCCCAGTTCAGCCAGCGCCAACGGCCGCGTCAACTGCGCATCGGGCCAATGCCGCTTCAGCAGCGCTTCGGCCGTACCGCGCAGGGCCGGCGCCTGCGGCCAGAGCAGCCGTTCACCATCGTGCACGGCCAGATTCCAGGTGCTGCCTTCACTCACGTCGCCATCAGCGGTCACGAACAGCACATCGTCGAATCCTTCGGCCATCGCCGCTCGGCGCTCGGCGAACAGGCCAAACGTGCCCACGTGCTTGATCTGCGGCATTTCGCGCTGCCAGACCACGCTGCGCACGCGCTTGGGCGCGACCAGGGCCACCGGCGCTGATACTGCCACCAGCACGTCCACCGGCACCGCCGCCAGCGGGTTGCGGAAATCGAACCGGCGCGAGTACACCGTCACCCGCAGCGAGGCATCGGCCAGGCCGGCCTGTTGCAGGGCCTGTGCCATCCAGGTCTGCACCTGCACCGTATCCAGCTCGCTGCCGAACAGTTCACGGGTCGCCTGTGACAGCCGCGCCAGATGCAGGTCCAGTCCCTGCACCGCGTGGTCGCGCACCTGCAGCGAGGTGAAATGGCCGTAGTTGACCAGCGCCGGCAGCAGATCCTCGACCTGTGCCGGCAGGCCGTTGCAGGTCACCGTCATCGCAGCAGCGCCTGCGCCTGGCTCCACATGCCGCGCAGCACGTCGGCGGCCGGCTGTGCCGGCGCCATCCACGCCGACTGCCCGGCCCAGGCCTGCATCGCCGCCAGGCGGTTTTCCTGCGCGGCCTGCTTGCGCATCGGCGCGGTCAGCCCGCGCTGCACCGGGTACGGGCGTGGCGCCGGGGCGCCTTCTGCGGCAGCGGCGCGCACATAGGCGGTCGCCAGGCCGCGGCCCAGGCGGCCGCTGAAGGCGCGGGTCGGCCAGGTGTCTTCCGGTTCGCTGGCGGCCAGCCCATCGGCCCATGCCGAGGCGATCGCTGCTTCGGGCGTGCGCAGGAACGCGGTGCCGATCTGCACCGCGCTGGCCCCCAACGTGAGCGCGGCGGCGATACCGCGGCCATCGGCGATACCGCCGGCGGCAATCACCGGGATCTGCAGGTGATCGGCCAGGCGCGGCAGCAGCGCGAACAGGCCGACCAGCTGGCGCTCGGCCATCGCCGGATCGAACGCACCGCGATGGCCGCCCGCTTCCATGCCCTGCGCCACCACCGCATCGGCACCGGCGTCCTGTGCTGCACGCGCTTCGGACAAGGTGGTCGCGCAGGCGATCCAGGCAATGCCGGCATCCTTCAACTGCTGCACGTGGCGCGGCAGCAACACACCCATGATGGTCGAGGCCACCGCCGGGCGTGCGGCCAGCAGTGCGGCGAACTGTTCTTCGAAGTCGGCGGGCGTGGCATCGGCGGCGCTGGCCGGCACGTCCGGGCCCCACTGCGTCAGGAAGGCGCGGCTGGCAGCCTCGGCGGCAACGTCACGGGTCGGCACCGGATCCGGCACCCACAGGTTCACCTGCGCCGGGCCATTGGAAGCGGCGCGGAAGTCATCCATCCAGCGGCCGATATCGGCGGCCGGCGACAGCACCGCACCCATCGCGCCCATGCTGCCGGCATTGGCCAGCGCGGCCGACAGCGGCACCGGGCAGGCACCGGCCATCGGTGCCAGCAGGATCGGAAGCTGCAATGAAAAACGCCGACAGAAGGTGTCGGCGCGTTCAAGAATCGGCGATGCATTCACGCGACATACCTGTTGGAGAAGTCGCCATCCAGCATACGCCAGTCATTGTGACCGGGCCCGCGTCGCAATGCGCGCCGGCCCCGTCGCTGCATCAACGGAACGGCATGCCGCGGCCGCCCATGGCGCCCATCATGCCCTTCATGCTGCGCAACATGCCCTTCATGCCGCCGCCGGCCATCTTGCTCATCATCTTTTCCATCTGCATGTACTGCTTCATCAGCTTGTTGACGTCAGCCGGCGTCACGCCCGAGCCCTTGGCGATGCGCGCGCGGCGCGAGCCGTTCAGCAGGTTCGGGTTGCGCCGTTCCTTCTTGGTCATCGAGCTGATGATGGCGATCATGCGCGGCACTTCCTTGCCCTGGCTGACCTGCTGCTTCAGATGGTCGGGGATGTTGCCCAGGCCCGGCAGCTTGTCCATCAGGCCGCCGATGCCGCCCATGTTCTGCATCTGCTCGAGCTGGTCACGCATGTCGTTCAGGTCGAACTTCTTGCCCTTGGCGACCTTCTCGGCCAGCTTGGCCGCCTTGTCCTTGTCGACCTGCTGCTCGACCTGCTCGACCAGCGACAGCACGTCGCCCATGTCGAGGATGCGGCTGGCGATACGGTCCGGGTGGAACACGTCCAGGCCTTCCGGCTTTTCGCTGACGCCGACGAACTTGATCGGCTTGCCGGTGATGTAGCGCACGCTCAGCGCGGCACCGCCACGGGCGTCACCGTCGGTCTTGGTCAGCACCACGCCGGTCAGCGGCAGGGCGTCGCCGAAGGCCTTGGCGGTGTTGGCCGCGTCCTGGCCGGTCATGGCGTCGACCACGAACAGGGTTTCGGCCGGGTTCACCGCAGCGTGCAGGGCCTCGATCTCGGCCATCATCGCTTCGTCGATGGCCAGGCGGCCGGCGGTATCGACCAGCAGCACGTCGACGAACGACTTGCGCGCGTCGTCGATGGCGGCACGGACGATGGCTTCCGGCTTCTGGTCGGCACTGGACGGGAAGAACAGCACGCCGACCTGCTCGGCCAGGGTCTTCAGCTGTTCGATCGCGGCCGGACGGTAGACGTCGGCCGAGACCACCATCACCTTCTTCTTGCGCTTTTCCTTCAGGTGCTTGGCCAGCTTGCCCACCGTGGTGGTCTTGCCGGCGCCCTGCAGGCCCGCCATCAGGATGATGGCCGGCGCGGGCACATTGAGGTTCAGGTCGCTGGCTTCGGCGCCCATCACCGCGGTCAGCTCGTCGCGCACGACCTTGATCAGCGCCTGGCCCGGGGTCAGCGACTTCAGCACTTCCTGGCCAACCGCTCGTACCTTGATGCGCTCGATCAGGGCCTGCACCACCGGCAGCGCAACGTCGGCTTCGAGCAGCGCGATGCGCACTTCGCGGGTCGCCTCGCGGATGTTCTCCTCGGTCAGGCGGCCACGGCCACGCAGGCGCTCGATGGTGCCGGAAAGGCGCTGGGTCAGGGACTCGAACATGCGGCGCAACCTGTCTGAAAGCGGGGGACAATAAGGCAGACAGTATAACGGGTCCGGCTGTCTCCCCGGACTGCGGCCACGGGACCGTCGCCACCACCGCAGGGGTATGCGAAACTGCAACGATGACAATCGTTCTCATCGCCGTCCTGCTCTACCTGGCTGCCAGTGCCCTGCTGGTGCGCGCGCTCGGCCGCGATGAAACCACCGGCTCGCCCACCTGGCTGTGGCCGGCCCTGGCGGCGATGCTGCTGCATGGCAGCTACCACGTGATGGTGGCGATGCGCACCAACGGCGGGCCGGACATGCACTTTTTCGCCGCGCTGTCGCTGGTCGGCCTGGGCATGGCCTGGCTGACCTCGCTGGTCGGCGCACGAGGGCGGATGTCGGCGCTGGGCGTGGTGGTGTTCCCGCTGGCTGCCGTGCTGCTGCTGGCCTACCACGGCTACGGCCACGAACCGAGCAAAGTGCTGGGCTGGCGCCTGGCCAGCCACGCCTGGCTGGCGCTGCTGGCCTACGCCACGCTGAGCATCGCCGCGCTGCTGGCAATCATGCTGTGGCTGCAGGAACGCGCACTGCGTCGCCGCGAGTTCCGGCCGTGGCTGCGGGCGCTGCCGCCGCTGGCCGACCTGGAATCACTGCTGTTCCGGGTGATCATCGTCGGCTTCGCGCTGCTGACCCTGACCCTGGTCACCGGCGTGCTGTTCGTCGATGACCTGCTGGCACAGAAGCTGGTGCACAAGACCGTGCTGAGCGTGCTGTCGTGGGTCGTGTTCGGCGTGCTGCTGGTCGGCCGCCGCCGCTACGGCTGGCGCGGCATGAAGGCGGTGCACTGGACGCTGGCGGCAATGCTGTTGCTGCTGCTGGCGTTCTTCGGCAGCCAGTTCGTGATCGAACTGGTGTTCGGGCATACGCGATAGAAGCGTGCCGACCAACGGTCGGCACCCACCCAACATCACCTGGTAGTGCCGGCCGCTGGCCGGCAACTGGACCGCACCCTGCGTGGATGCTGCCGCCGGTCAGGGCACCGGCTGCGCCAGGATCTTCCGCACCGAACGGCCGCTGTTGGTGAGGATGTCATCGACCTGCCAGCAGCCCTGGCCCTGGCGCACCATCGGCAACCGGGTCACGTAGGCCTTTTTCCAGACCAAATATCGCATTTCTACCTGGCCAGTGGTCGCCGAGGCCTCTTTCCAGCTGTAACGCACGGGGCTGTCGATGTCGCCATCCTGCGCATCCAGCCACGGATCGGAATCGATCGTGCAGATGCCCTCCTCGCGCTGCTGGCAGGCACGCTCATCACGCAGCGCCTTGCCGAAGGCCGCGCTGACCAGCGCGGCCGGCGGATCCAGCAGATCACCGTTGCCGGTCGTCGCCTCGTAGAAGGCGCGGGCCACAGCCGCAGGCTCCCGGCAGGCGGGAGCAGCCTGCACGGTGGGGGCCAGCAGCAGCCCGGCGATCACGAACATCCCTGTCTTTCGCATGTATTTCTCCTTGAGGGAGTGCCGGCCGCTGGCCGGCACTACAGGATATCCCGGCGCTGCCGGCCAGCGGCCGGCACTACCCGATACCCGGCTTACAACCCGTAACGCTCGATCACGTCCAGGTGCGGCTGGCGATCCTGGTCGCAGGCTTCGGCCAGGCGCAGCCAGCAATGCGGATGCGGCCACGTCGCGGTCTGCTGCTGGAGGAAGCGGTGCAGCGCCAGCGGTGCATGGTCCTGCGGCTGGGCCACGGTGAACAGCAGGCCGGGCAGCGTACCCTCTTCCACATCGGGGTCGGTGACGGTGTAGTCCGGGCGGCTGTGCGACCACACCTTCCAACCCTGTGCTTCGGCCGCCTCAACGAAGGCGTTCCAGGCCTCTTCGCCCGGGTGCGCGCCATCGATCATCCAGCTGCGGGCGAAGCCGCCGCGTTCCAGCACATGCACCTGCGCATAGGTCGGGATGAAATGCTCGCGTGCTTCCTCCTCCTCGGGTGCCGGATGCACCAGCGCGGCATCGAACACCACCCAGTCGCCCACCTGCTGGGCGCGGTTGGACGGCGCGTTCTCGACGATGCGCGCGGTCACCGGCCCGCTGCGACGGGCGTAGTACTCCATCGGCTCACCGTTCTCTTCGCTGCGGATGATCACCCAGCCCCACGGCTCTTCGACCACGCCTTCCAGGCTGGACAGCTCCATGCCGATCGCCTTCGCCGAGCGACGCACGGCGTCCCAATCCCGCGCCGCGCTGGCGGCACTCATGTGGTCCCAATGCGCGGCATTCGGATCTTCCAGCAATTCAACCAGCTGCGCATAGCAGGCCTGTGCTTCGCTGAAGCGGCCGGTTTCCATGTACATGCGCGCCAGCGTGCCGCGCGCGCCGTGCGAGCCCGGAGACAGCTCCAGCAGGGATCGGGCCGCCTGCTCCAGCGCCGGCCAGTCGGACACGCGGCGTGCACGCTGCACCTCGCACCAGTGCGCGAACACCGGCACGCTGCCGCGATAGAGATCGGCCAGCTGGCGCAGGCCATCGTCGTCGCCCTGTTCGGCCAGCCAGCGCATCAACGTGTAGGCCGCGGGACCATCGTTCTGCGCATGGCTGCGTACGAACCGCCACAGCAGCGCGCGCGCCTCGGGCTGCGCGCCGCAGGCATTGAGTGCGCTGGCCGCCATCTCGGCCAGCGCCTCGTCATCGGGCAACTCGGCATGCGCCTGCAGCAACCACTGCGCTTCGCGCTCGGGATCGCGCGACTGGTTCTGTTCGCCCTGCGCGTCCAGCCATGCCAGCAGCTCGCCCGCCGGCACCGGCAGCGGTGCGACATCCGGCAACGCGTCGATGCGCGCGGCCAGGCCGGCCACCAGCGCCGCAGCACCACGATCCTGGCGCAGCTGCGCCAGATGCGTGCGGGCCAGTTCCAGCTGCCGCAGTGCCACCCAGCGCGCACCACGCTGCAGCGCCAGCTCCAGGCTCAGCGCTGCCACTTCGATCAGCAGGCGATGCGATCCGACCCGGGCAAAGTGCTCGATGATCGTGTTGAAGCGCGTGCCCAGATCCCAGGTATTGCGCGCAGGATCCCGCTGGCAGAGCGCGGCGGCGGTGTTGGCCCACAGGCGCCAGTAGTTCGGAGTCAGCTCGCTCCACGGCACCAGCTGCTGCAGCGCCTCTTCGTCGCGGCCCAGCTGGGCCAGCGCCCAGGCCTTGGACAGGCGGCGCGGCACCGTGCAGTTGGCCGGCTCGTATTCTCCGGACGCAGCAACTTCGGCCTCCCGCTTTTCGATCAGTGCCAGTGCCTCATCGGCACGGCCCATTCCCAGCAGGATCTTGATCTGCATCTCCGGGAAGCTGTCGAACACTTCCTTGCCACAGGCCTCCACGGCATCGGCCTGCGCCTGCAGGTAATCCAGCGCCGCCTGGCCACGACCATCATCGAGCAGCGCATCGGCCTTCTCGCAGCTCAGGCACTGGAAACAGGCCCAGCTCGGGTCGATGCGACCCAGTGTTTCATCGCAGACCTCGATGCGCTCGGGCACCCAGCCCGGGCCATCGATGTTGCCATAGCAGGCAGCCAGATCCTGGGTCACGCAGATCGACTGCGGGCATTCCAGCGTGTCCTCACGGTGCGCACGTTCGAACAGCGCCACCGCTTCGCCCAGCGCGCTCTCGCCTTCGACGCGGTTGCCGACGCGGTTGCGCAGCGCCCAGTGGCCGACATAGACGTCGACCCACGGGTTGTCCAGCGCCTTGCCCAGCGCACGCGCTTCGGGCAGCAATGCATCGACGCGGTCGATCTGCAGTTCACTCACCTCGTCGGCGAGACGGTTCAGCAGGTGCGCGTTCTGCGCCTGGCCGGCCTGGCGCAGGTCACCCTGCAGTTTTTCGACCCAGTTCCAGATGTCCATGGGGTAAGTGCTCCTGTCTAGCAAAGGCTGGATGAGAAGGTACGGTGCTCAGCGCAGCATCTGCTGCAGGGCACCGGCAATATCGGTAAAGGCGCCGTTGAGATCCGGGCCGGGCGTAGCGTTCGCGCGTGCCAGCGGGCGGCCCTGCGCGGCGACGATGATCTTCAGTGAGCGCAGCAGACGGGCTGCGGCTTCGGCCTGTGGATGCCCCTCGCGCTGGGCGCGCAGCAGCGCCTGCACTGCCGGGTTGTCGAGATTGAGGTACAGCCGCGACGGCGCGCGCGACTCGATGCGTGCGGTGAACTGCCGGGCCAGGCGCAGCGCGGCCATCGACACGCGCTTGTCGTTCTCGTCGTCTTCCAGGCGCTGCTTCAGCTCGGCTTCGCGGTCGGGCACCACCACCACCGGCAGCGACTCGGGGCTGAAGCGTGCCGGCAGCAACTGTTCGCCGTCGCCCAGCTGCTCGCGCAGCCATGCCAGCTGCGCCTCGTCGAGGCTGTCATCGCTTCGGAACAGTGCACGGTTACCCTGCTCGGTCCCCAGTTCAACCAGGCGCAGGCCCTTGGCCTGGGCCCAGCGACGCAGGAACGGCACGACTGCATAGCGGTGGCCATGCGCGACCGGTACCCCCATCGCGCGGAACAGCATCTCCTCGAAGCCACCGCCATTGTCGAGAATCACATGCACGGCACCACGCGCCGGCAGCGCACTGGCCGGCAGGTCGCCCTGCGAAGTCGGCACGCGCACGTGCTCCAACAGCAGGTCGAACAGGCGGTCATCGCACAGCGCCGCGCCCAGCAAGGCCTCATTATGGCGCGTGAGAACGCGTCGCCAGGCTTCCGGCTGCTGCCGTGCGACGTCGGCCAGGCCATCAATCAGCGCCTCCAGCAGCGCGTGCTGCACGGCCCGGTACTGGTCATCGCGCTGCAGGTCTTCGCGGCTGGCGGTGGGCGTCAGCCGCGAGGATTCGATCACCCCGCCGATGAAACCGGCCCACGGCGGCAGCAGGTCGCGCGCATCGTCGTCCAGCAGCATGCCGCGCACGAACACCGAAAGATTGCGGTTGTCACTGGTGCCGTAGGTAGCGCCATCCTGGACCCACAACAGGCCGGTGGCATCGCTGTCGCCATCCGCGCGCAGTGGCACGGTGACGATCGGCTCGAAATCGTGCTCGAAGCGCGCAGCGAACTGCAGCGCCTGGCGACGCGCCTGCACCGGATGCACGACGACGTCACCCTGGCTGCGCCACGGCGGCGGCTCGGGGTTGAGCGCCTCGGCCGCAGCACCAATGAAGATCGGCTCGGACAGCAGCGCGCAATAGCGGCCCAGCACCTCGTGCAGGCGCGCCTCGTTGGCCAGCGGCAGGAAATCCGGATGCAGCTCCAGTTCCACCTCGGTGCCAACCGCGCGCGCCGGCATTTCGCTGACGGTGTACTGCTCGGCATTGCTGGACACGTACAGATGACCCAGTTCCGGCGTCTGGTACGAGGTGGTACGCACGCTGACCCTGCGCGCCAGCACGAAGGCCGACAGGAACCCGAGGCCGAACATGCCGATCAGGCCTTCATCGTCCTCCCCGCCCTGGCGCAGGCCCCGGGTGTAGCCGACGCCCACGGTAGCCAGGTAGTCATGGATTTCCTGGCGGGTCAGGCCGGCACCGGTATCGGTGATGCGCAGCACGCCGGCAGCGGCATCGACCTGCACCGAGATGCGCGACGGCACTTCGATGCCAGGCTGCTCGATGCGGCGACGGATGATCGAGTCATGCGCGTTCTGCACCAGCTCACGCAGCGCCACCACCGGGGTGGAATACAGGTGCTTGCCCAGCACCGTCATCAATCCATTGAGATCGACCCCTGCGCGACGGATTTCGGCGTTGGGGGCGGTGAGCGTGGTGTCCTGCATGTAATCGTTTACTCCTGGGCACGGAAAGACGCCAGAGGGCGCCTTCGTCGAGCGGGAAAAACTAGCACAGGCAGGCTGACCGTTGCCGTATACGACGCTTGTAGAGGCAGAGCCCCGCGCATCACGCCGCGTCGATGGCCTCGGACAGGCGCTCCACCGCGATCACTTCCATGCCCTTCACCGAACCGCCCTTGGGCGCGTTGGCCTTGGGCACGATGGCGCGCTTGAAACCATGGGTGGCCGCCTCGCGCAGGCGGTCCTCGCCGTTGGGCACCGGGCGGATCTCGCCGGACAGGCCAACCTCGCCAAAGGCAATCGTCTTTTCCGCCAGCGGCCGGTCCTGCAGCGAGGACAGCACCGCCAGCAGCACCGGCAGGTCGGCCGCGGTCTCCTGTACGCGGATACCCCCGACCACATTGACGAACACGTCCTGGTCGCCGACCAGCACGCCGCCGTGACGGTGCAGCACGGCCAGCAACATGGCCAGGCGGTTCTGCTCCAGGCCGACCGCGACACGGCGCGGGTTCGACAGCGGCGATGCATCGACCAGTGCCTGCACCTCCACCAGCAGGGGCCTCGTGCCCTCGCGGGTGACCATCACGCAGCTGCCCGGCTGATGGGTGCTGCCGCCGGACAGGAAGATGGCCGATGGATTGGAGACTTCCTTCAGGCCCTTGTCCCCCATCGCGAACACGCCCAGTTCGTTGACCGCACCGAAGCGGTTCTTGAACGCGCGCAGCAAACGGAAGCGGCTGCCGCTCTCGCCTTCGAAGTACAGCACCGCATCGACCATGTGTTCGAGCACGCGCGGGCCGGCGATGCCGCCCTCCTTGGTCACGTGGCCGACCAGGAACACGGCGGTGCCGGTCTCCTTGGCGAAACGCACCAGCCGCGCCGCGCTCTCGCGCACCTGGCTGACCGAACCCGGCGCGGCGGTCAGGCTCTCGGTCCACAGGGTCTGCACCGAATCGGCCACGATCAGCCGCGGGCCCGCCCTGGAGGCATGCTGCAGGATCGACTCGACGCCGGTCTCGGCCAGCGCGTTGACCCCATCCAGTGGCAGTTCCAGCCGGTGCGCACGACCGGCCACCTGCGCCAGCGACTCCTCGCCGGTGACGTACAGCACCGGCAGTTCGGCCGCCATCTTTGCCACTGCCTGCAGCAGCAGGGTCGACTTGCCGATGCCCGGGTCACCGCCGACCAGCACCACCGCGCCCTCGACCAGGCCACCGCCGAGCACGCGGTCGAACTCGCCGATGCCGGTGCTGACCCGGCGGTGCTCGGTCTGCTCCACGTCCTTCAGCGCGGTGATCTTCGGCGGATCGATCTTGCCCGCCCAACCCGCCCGGCGCGACGCCGGCGCCTTGGCCGCCGCCGCGCTCTCCAGCACGATTTCCGACAGCGAGTTCCAGGCGTTGCACTCGGTGCACTGGCCCTGCCACTTGCTGAATTCGGCGCCGCATTCATTGCAGACGTAGGCGGTGCGGGCTTTGGCCATCGGATGATTTCCAGCAACGGGAACAGGCGTGGCAGGATAGCCGAGCCGGGTCGCAGGTGCTGCGACCGCTCAAGTCCCGCCTGCCCGCGCCGATAGCTGTCGCGGGCGTGCGCCTTGCGGGCGCCCCCTCCCTCCCCCTCTGGATTCAACATGACTGGCAGTTACAGTCAGAGCCTGGTCGCCATCTCCCTGCTGGTGGCCATTCTTGCTTCGTACACGGCGCTGGACATGGCCGGCCGCCTGGCCACCGCCGAGGGCCGCGTGGCCCGCTGGTGGCTGGCCGGCGGCGCGGCGGCGATGGGCCTGGGTATCTGGTCGATGCATTTCATCGGCATGCTGGCCTTCGACCTGCCGATTCCGGTCGGCTACGACCTCGGCATCACCCTGTACTCGCTGGCCGTGTCGATCGGCGCCTCGGCCTATGCGCTGTGGCTGGTGTCGCGGTCCAGCCTGCCCTGGCGACGTCTGCTGGCCGGCGCCGTGCTGATGGGCCTGGGCATTGCCACCATGCACTACCTGGGCATGGCCGCGATGCGCATGCAGCCGGGCATCGACTATCACCCGGGCTGGTTCGCTGCCTCCATCGCGGTTGCCATCGGCGCCGCCGGTGCGGCGCTGTGGATTGCCTTCCGCCTGCGTGCCGAGCAGCGCAACACCACGCGCCTGCGCCTGCTCGCCTCACTGGTGATGGGCCTGGCCATCGTCGGCATGCACTACACCGGCATGGCCGCGGCGCGCTTCCCGGAGGGCAGCATCTGCGGCGCGGTCGGCAGCGGCGGCATCGACACGCGTTGGCTGGCGGTGCTGGTGATCGTCACCACGGTGGCGACCCTGGGCATCGCCCTGGTGGCCTCGCTGTTCGACCGGCAGATGCGCGTGCGCACCGGGCTGCTGGCCGATTCACTGGCACACGCCAACGACAGGCTGATCCAGGCCGCCCTGCACGACCCGCTGACCCAGCTGCCCAACCGCATGCTGCTGCAGGACCGCATCGAGCAGGCCATCGAGAAGGCGCGGCGGCGCAACCAAGCGGTGGCGGTGATGTTCTGCGACCTGGACGGCTTCAAGGCGGTCAATGATGCGTACGGACACCAGCTGGGAGATCGCCTGCTGGTGGCGGTGGCGCAGCGTATCGGCGGCCTGCTGCGGCCACAGGACACCTTCGCCCGCCTCGGCGGCGACGAGTTCGTGATCGTGCTGGCCATCGATGTTCCCGACGATGCAGTGGTGGTCGCCGAGCGGATCATCGCGGCGGCGGGCGAACCGTTCCTGCTGGATGCAGCCGAGCTGCAGGTCAGCGCCAGCCTGGGCATCGCCCTGTATCCGGCTGATGCCGGCAACGAGCGCGAGCTGATGGCACACGCCGATGCGGCGATGTACCACACCAAGGAGACCGGCCGGAACGGCTATACGTTCTTCACCCCCTCGATGCAGCTCAGTGCCAACCGCCAGCTGCGCCTGCTGCAGGACCTGCGCAAGGCCATCGCCCGCGACGAGCTGGTGCTGCACTACCAGCCCAAGTTCCCTGCCGCCGGCGCACCGGCCACCGGCGCCGAAGCGCTGCTGCGCTGGCAGCATCCCGAGCTGGGCCTGCTGGCGCCGGATGTGTTCATTCCCATCGCCGAACGCAGCGGTCTGATCCTGCCGATCGGTGACTGGGTACTGGACCGTGCCTGTGCACAGCTGCGCGCGTGGCACGATGCCGGACATTCCGAATGGTCGATGGCGGTGAACCTGTCACCGTTGCAGTTCGCCTCGCCGGCGCTGCTGGACAGTGTGCGCGAAGTGCTGCAACGGCACCGCATCGAGCCGGCGTGCCTGACCCTGGAGATCACCGAGACCACGGCGATGAAGGACGTGGACGCCAGCCTGGCGATTCTCAACGACCTGACCGCGATGGGCGTGCACATTGCCATCGACGACTTCGGCACGGGCTATTCCAGCCTGCTCTACCTGAAGCGCATGCCCGCCACCGAACTGAAGATCGACCGCGCGTTCGTGCACGATCTGGAATGCAATGAAGAGGATGCCGCCATCGTCTCGTCGATCATCGCGCTGGGGCGCACCCTGCAGCTGCAGGTGGTGGCAGAGGGCGTGGAGACGCAGGCACAGCGCGAGTACCTGAGCGAACTGGGGTGTGATCAATTGCAGGGTTACCACCTGGGCCGACCAATGGACGCCGAGGAGTTCCTGCGCCGGGTGGGGTGAGACCCCATCCACGCATGGCGTGGATCTCCTGGTAGAGCCGGCCGCTGGCCGGCTTCCCGCAATTGCCGGCCAGCGGCCGGCACTACCACCATGTGCCGGCCATGCCAGGCGGGATGAGGCCGATGGCCTTGGGGTCGGATCCCTTGCTGCAGGCAAGGATTCAGACCCCATCCACGCATGGCGTGGATCTCCTGGTAGAGCCGGCCGCTGGCCGGCTTCCCGCAACTGCCGGCCAGCGGCCGGCACTACCCCCCTGTGCCGGCCATGCCGGGTGGGATGAGGCCGATGGCTTTGGGGTCGGATCCCTGGCCGCAGGCAAGGGCTCTGACCCCATCCACGCATGGCGTGGATCCTGGTAGAGCCGGCCGCTGGCCGGCTTCCCGTAATTGCCGGCCAGCGGCCGGCACTACCACCGCGCGTGCCATTCCCGGCGGGCGCGACAAACAAAAAAGGCCGCCCGAGGGCGGCCTTTCTGCGTGGCAACGTCGCGCGGACGTCAGTGCATCATGTGCACGTTCATGTTGTGCATGACCCACAGGGTACCGACCACGATGATGCCGATCACCACCACGGTGAAGGCCGCAGCGTTGACGTTCCAGCGGCTTTCCGAAGAACGGTCCAGGTGCAGGAAGAACACCAGGTGGACCAGCATCTGCAGCACCGCGGTGATGGCGATGACCACACCGTTGACGGTGCGCGAGAAATCACCCGACATCACCATCCAGAACGGGATGACGGTCAGCACCACCGCCAGCACGAAGCCGATCAGGTACGACTTCACGGTGCCATGGCTTTCGCCGCCGGTGCCGTGGTCGTGTGCATGGTTGTCATGTGCCATTACAGGGCTCCATTGAGATAGACGACGGAGAACACGCCGATCCAGATCAGGTCCAGGAAGTGCCAGAACAGGCTCAGGCACGCCATGCGGGTCTTGTTGGTCGGGGTCAGGCCGTACTTCTTCAGCTGCACGAACATCACCAGCAGCCACAGCAGGCCGGCGCTGACGTGCAGGCCGTGGGTACCGACCAGGGCGAAGAACGCCGACAGGAAGGCACTGCGGTCCGGACCGTAGCCCTGGTGGATCAGGTGCTGGAACTCCCACACTTCCATGCACATGAAGCCGAAGCCCAGCAGCCAGGTGATGCCCAGCCACAGGTACATCTGGCCCATCTGCTTGCGGTGCATGGCGATCATGCCCAGGCCGAAGGTCAGCGAGGAGGTCAGCAGCAGCGCGGTTTCCCATGCCACGAACGGCAGTTCGAACAGGTCCTTCGCGGTGGGGCCACCATCGGTGCCGCCTGCCAGCACCACGTAGGTGGCGAACAGCGAGGCGAAGATGAGGCAGTCGCTCATCAGGTACACCCAGAAACCGAAGACGGTGTTGCCGCCGGTGTCGTGGTGCTCGTGGTCGTCATGGCCATGGGCCGCCGCATGCGCGGCGTGCCCGTGGCTCAGGGTCGAGGTATTGGTGCTCATGCCTTCAGCTCCGACTTCACCAGGCCCTGGGCTTCCAGGTGCTTGCGGTGTTCGTTCTCGATGCGTTCCACCTCGGCGGCCGGGACCCAGTAGTCCACGTCCTGGTCGAAGGTGCGGTAGATGAACGTGGCGATCATGCCGACGAAGCCGACGATGGCCAGCCACCAGATGTGCCAGATCATCGCGAAGCCGAACACCAGGCTGAAGGCACCGATGACAACGCCTGTGCCGGTGTTGCGCGGCATGTGGATGTCGGTGTACTTGGCCGGCTTCGGCCAGGCTTCACCACGCTGCTTGCGCTCCCAGAAATCGTCCAGTTCGGTGACTTCCGGCAGGGTGCCGAAGTTGTAGAAGGCCGGCGGCGAAGAGGTTTCCCACTCCAGCGTACGGGCATCCCACGGGTCGCCGGTCAGGTCGACGGTCTTCTTGCGGTCGCGGATCGACACGGCCACCTGGATGATCTGGCACAGGATGCCGGCACCCACGATGAAGGCACCTGCGGCGGCGATCAGCAGCAGCGGCTCGTAGGCCGGGTTGACGGTGCTCTGCAGGCGACGGGTCATGCCCATGAAGCCCAGCACGTACATCGGCATGAAGGTCACGTAGAAGCCGATGAACCAGCACCAGAACGCGCACTTGCCCCAGAACTCATTGAGGCGGAAGCCGAACATCTTCGGCCACCAGTAGGTGATGCCGGCGAACATGCCGAACACCACGCCGCCGATGATGACGTTGTGGAAGTGGGCGATCAGGAACAGGCTGTTGTGCAGCACGAAGTCGATGGCCGGGATCGCCAGCATCACGCCGGTCATGCCGCCGATGACGAAGGTGACCATGAAGCCGATGGTCCACAGCACCGGGGTGGTGAAGTGCACGCGGCCGCGGAACATGGTGAACAGCCAGTTGAAGATCTTCACGCCGGTCGGGATCGAGATGATCATCGTCGTGATGCCGAAGAAGGCATTGACGTTGGCACCCGAGCCCATGGTGAAGAAGTGGTGCAGCCACACGATGAACGACAGCACGCCGATGCAGGCGGTGGCGTAGACCATGCCCTTGTAGCCGAACAGCGCCTTGCGCGAGAAGGTCGCGATGACTTCGGAGAACACACCGAACGCCGGCAGGACCAGGATGTACACCTCCGGGTGGCCCCAGATCCAGATCAGGTTGATGTACAGCATGGCGTTGCCGCCACCGTCATTGGTGAAGAAGTGCGTACCCAGGTAACGGTCCAGGGTCAGCAGCACCAGGGTGATGGTCAGCACCGGGAAGGCAGCGACGATCAGCACGTTGGTCACCAGGGCGGTCCAGGTGAACACCGGCATCTGCATCAGCTTCATGCTGGGGGTACGCATCTTCAGGATGGTGATGAAGAAGTTGATACCGCTCAGCGTGGTACCCAGGCCTGCGACCTGTAGACCCCAGATGTAGTAGTCCATGCCGACGCTTGGACTGTATTCGATGCCCGACAACGGTGGGAACGCCAGCCAGCCGGTGGCAGCGAACTCACCGATCCACAGCGACAGCATGATCAGCACAGCGCCCGACACGAACAGCCAGAAGCTGAGCGAGTTGACGAACGGGAACGCGACGTCGCGCGCACCGATCTGCAGCGGCACGGCCAGGTTCATCAGGCCGGTGATCAGCGGCATCGCCACGAAGAAGATCATGATCACGCCGTGGGCGGTGAAGATCTGGTCGTAGTGGTGCGGCGGCAGGTAACCCTCGGACCCGCCGACGGCGAGCGCCTGCTGGGTACGCATCATGATGGCGTCGGAGAAGCCGCGCAGCAGCATGACGAAGGCGACGATGAGGTACATCACGCCGATCTTCTTGTGATCCACCGAGGTGAACCACTCCTTCCACAGATAGCCCCACAGCTTGAACTTGGTGATCAGGGCCATGACGCCCAGGCCACCCAGCACCGCGCCGACCAGGGTGGTCAGCACGATCGGATCGTGGGGGATCGACTCAAGAGAGAGTTTTCCCAACATGTTCATTCTCCCGAACCCGCGTGGCCAGCATGGCCAGCGTGTTCGTGTTCGGTGGCATCCAGGTTTTCACCCGATTCCTTGGAATCATGCGCGTCACTGGGGGCATGCCCCTCGTGCGCTTCATGGCTGGCGGCATCGGCAGCGGCGGCACCGGCGTGCGAGTGCTTCATGCCGTAATGCTTGTTGTCGCCCATGTGCTTGGCGATGACCCAGTCGAACAGGCCTTCTTCGGTCTTGCCGAAGTAGGTGACCGGATACCACTCGGCGTTGCGTGCTTCACCCAGGGCCTTGAACGAGGCCTTGTCCAGGGTCTGCTCACCGGCACGGACCTGGTCCAGCCACTGACGGTATTCGGCATCGGTGACCGAGTAGGCGGTGAAGTGCATCTTGGCAAAGCCTGCGCCGCTGTAGTGCGAGGACATGCCCGGGAATTCACCGGTCTCGTTGGCGATCAGGTGGAGCTTGGTCTCCATCGCAGCCATCGAGTAGATCATGCTGCCCAGGTGCGGGATGAAGAAGGCATTCATCACCGAATCGGACGTGATCTTGAAGTTCAGCGGCGTGTTGACCGGGAACTTGATTTCGTTGACGACCGCCACCTTCTCTTCCGGATAGATGAACAGCCACTTCCAGTCCAGCGAGATCGCCTCGATGGTGACCGGCTTGACGTCCGATTCCAGCGGACGATACGGGTCCAGCGCGTGCGACGAACGCCAGGTCAGGACCGCCAGCACCAGCACGATCATGCAGGGAATGGACCACACCACCACCTCGATCGCCGTCGAGTGGGACCACTTCGGCTCGTAACGGGCCTTGGTGTTGGAGGCGCGATACTTCCACGCGAAGGTCAGGGTCATGATGATGACCGGGATGACGACCAGCAGCATGAGCACGGTGGCCGTGATCAGCAGGGTCTTCTCATCCTGGCCGATCTGGCCCTTCGGACTGAGGATGGCCACGGCATCGCAGCCGGTGAGCATCACCAGCAACGACAGCAGCAGGCCCGGGCGCAACCAGCGCCCAAGGGTTTTCAACGGAATCATCGGTCGATCCAATTGCGAGGGAATGCCGTTCCCCGTCCTGCCTGTTCCGGCCAAAGCCGGTCCCACCGGTCCGGAAGACAGGTAGGGAGGTGGGTCGAGTCAGCCTTTCAATTTTAGGCCGTCACCCACCATTTAAGAAAGGCATTGACATTGATCGAGCGCAGGAAAGGCCCGATTCTGGCTGCGACACGTTGTCGCACCGCGCGGACGTGACGGGGCGCATGACCCAGGGCGGCATTCCGGCCCTGGACGTACGCGGGCCGTTCGCCCTCGTTCGGCAAAGTCACCTGAATCGGTTCAGGCGTGCTGACGGGGGCCTGGCATGGGATGCTCGGCACAGGAGGAAGACCCCGATGGACAAGATCGACTTCAAGAAGCGCGACCGGGCACTCTATCACCCGCCCGCCGGCCAGTTCGTACCGGTCGATGTACCGTCCCTGCCCTACCTGATGGTCGATGGTCGCGGCGACCCGAACACCGCCCCGGCCTACCTGCAGGCGGTGCAATGGCTGTACTCGGTGAGCTATGCACTGAAGTTCGCCCTGAAGGCCGGGGGGCAGGACTACGTGGTGCCACCGCTGGAGGCGCTTTGGACCGCCGAGGATCCGTCGAGCTTTGTGGCACGCCGCAAGGATGAGTGGAGGTGGACGGCGATGATCCGCACGCCGGATGGGATCAGTCCAGCGCAGTTGGAGGCTGCCATTGCCAAGGCGGCGAAGAAACTGGGCGAGGTTCCGGCCAGCCTTCGCCACGAAATTCTCGAAGAAGGTCTCTGCCTGCAAACGCTTCACGTAGGCGCCTACGATGACGAGGGTCCGGCCCTGGCCCATCTGCACGACGAACTGATGCCCGCACTGGGTTACACCTTTGCCGGCCCCCATCATGAGATCTACCTGAGCGACCCGCGCAGGACCGACGCGGCGCGGTTGAAGACCGTGCTGCGGCAGCCCGTCCGCGCGGAATGACCGCCTGCGAGCACCGCTCTGACAAGGAGCAGAAGATTCATGCCCCTGATTGATCGTTTACTGCGCTGGACCACCCTGCCCACCGGGCGCCGCGCCTTCGCGCTGCTGTGCAGCGTGTTGTTGCTTGTACTGGCCTGCAATCCCGACCTGCTGCCGCTGCTGTCGCTGATCGATGCACTGGGGATGGATGTGGTGGTGTTGCTGCTGGCTGCACAGGTAACGGTGGTACTGCCCTGGCTGCGGGAACACACCGGGCGATGGTTCCGGCTGGCCATGCGGATCGCGGCCGGGGTGCTGGCCGGGGTGATCGGCGGCTATCTGCGGCAACTGGTGATGCTCGTGCTCATCAGATCCGGCACCTGCTGCGCTATATATAGGGCTTGATCCTCCGGGCCTGCAGGGAAGACATGAAACAGCTCGCTATCACGCTCGGTGCACTGCTGCTGTCCGGCAGCGCATGGGCCGATACACACCAGACCGGAAAAATCACCAAACTGGTTGTCAAATCCACGTTCGTTTCCGTGTGGCTGGAAGGCCAGCCCACCAACAACGAGTGTGCTTCCGACGGGCGCTGGACAATCGATCTGGCCAGCGACAAATCCGGACGGGAAAAGTACGCGGCCATCCTGTCGGCGGCGTCATCGCGGACACCGATCGGCTTCCACGCACTCACCAGCGAAGGTTGCGGCGTGTTCGGAGCAAAGAAGATCTACTATTTCGATCTTGCTTATTAAGGCAGCACTCCGCGCAGACGTGCTGCTCAGCGCTTCGGGGCTGGATCTGCGATGCAGACCTTCTCCCCAAGGCGCAGAGTTCTGCCGTCCCCGTGCCCTGCGGGTGAACGATCAAGCGGCCAGAAGCAGACACTGATACCGGAAAGGTCATTGCCATAGTCTTCGGGGATGCCGGTCATGGCAATGCCCATGACTTCATTCCAGCCCGGCGCGCCACACTTCAGGCAAGCTGCCGCGCTCGCCTTGGCTTTGCCTGGTGTCCATCGCGCGGGCGGAAGGCCCATTCGCCCAGCTTTCCATTCGACATACCGGGAATGGAAGCCAATTGAAAATCCACGCCCCATGTCCACCGTTGTCGTCGAGGCGTCTGCGGGAACCGTCGATTCAACCCGGATCGTCACCGGCCGGTCGGGCAACGTGGCTCCGACCTCAATGCAGTAGGTCGGCGCGCAGGCCTGCGGCACAGAGACAGGTGGCGCAGCGGATGCTGCAGCCGGCAGCGAGGCGGCCAGAATGACGACTGAAGAAGCAATCCGCATGATCATTTCCTCTTGTCGTCCTCGATGAGGGTCTTCAACACCTGCTCGCTGCCGTTGCTGTTTCAGCAGGTTGACCGGGCTCATTCAATCCAGACGTTGGAAATCGAATGTGACCTTCCTGGTGCAGCGGGATGGGACCGGAGGGAAACGCCACTTCGCCACGGCAACCAAGGCTGCGCGCTCATAAGCAGCATTGTCGACCCTCCCCCGGTCCAGCGCTTCAAACTGTGACCGCGTGATGACGGGATTTGTCACCCGCCCATCCTCTTCAACGACGACGGTCGCCACGACAGAGCCACGCACCTGCATCTCAGTCGCGGCGGGAACGACCGGCGCAATGGACTCCACCGGACTGCTTGCCGCCTGGCAAGGCCCAGGGAGCTCCTCACCGGCGCGACATGAGGCACTGGACAAGGCCAACGCAAGCATCAGAACGCGGTTCATTCAACACTCCCGATTGCTGGTGGGGGAGCAGACATTAACCGTGCCGTTCGTGTCGCTGTAGCTCTTCCGGGCAGGCTCCCCCAGCTCACGCGCGGCCCGGGTCTCCACCCCCGTAGCCCGCGCCTCCTCCGAAGATACGCCGACTCGGATCTGCATCACGCCGTTGCTCTCCGAGTTGGACTGTGGCGCAACAAGCGAAGCCTGGAAAGCGGACAATGCAACCCGATCATGCTGGGCAGCATGGCTCACCTCGTGACCGCCCCCCAGAGCAGGAGACTGGATCTCCCCGGAGGATTTGACGCGAAGTCCAGAGGTGACATCAATGCTGATGATTCTTTTGTTCTCGTCATATCCAAAATCACCATTGCGATTGAACTGTATGGTGTAGGTCTCATCGGATAGGAGAATCTGCTTCAGTTCAGAGCTGATGGTTTCTGACTTCATCCAATGGTTGAGCACGGCAGCACCATCACGCAGCGTCGCTCCGCCTTCAAATGCGTACTTGACGATTCGCCCATCTGGATCCGTGAACCTGTAAGGATTCCCGTTCGCATACCTATACCGGTTGAACTGCCCCACCGGCTGCTCATACGCCGTGACCGGATCAACCGACAGGAACACACCCAACTGCGGATCCATGTAGCGCTGCTGCATGTAGATCAGGCCCGTTGCCGAGTCGCTCACATGCCCGGTATACCCCGGCCCGTCCGTGACCTGACCACCGACCACGGCCCCGTAGGGCTCGTAGTCATAGCGCTTGATCACATTGCCGTTGGCATCGCTCTCAGCCACGACCGAGCCCAAGGCGTCCGTGTGGATGTAGGTGACTGTCGTCTGGGCGATTGCGGATGGCGACAGGCCAAGGCCGATCAGCAGCACGCAGGACAGCCAGGCGCCTGTTGCCCCCAGCTTGCGAATTCGATCTCCACATCTCCTGAAGCGGGTAAACACGCCGCCTGCAGTTCCCCCGAACCTGCGCATCCTTCCAATCTCTGAAAGAGCCTTGAAGCAAGGCTGGGTATTCATAGCACAGGAATGACCGGCTGCAGTTGCCAGGTCAGGAACTGTGCAAGGAGCCAAGCGCCTGGGAAGCCGGAGGGGCGGGTAGATCGCGAGACTCAGAAATCGCGGAGTGCCAGCCATGGGCTGGCACTCCTGGGGTTGCCGGCCAGCGGCCGGCACTACCAGAGCATAAAAAAAGCCCCGACCAAGGCCGGGGCTTTTCTACAACTGGTGCCGGAAACAGGAGTCGAACCTGCGACCTACGCATTACGAATGCGAACGATTCTCATTTTAGTCATTTAAAAACAATGACTTATTGAACTCAAGGGAAAACCTTGGGAAAATCCATTCTTCTAATCAAGGACTGAACGAATGGCCCGTCCCAAAAAAACCGCCCGCACAAAGGGCGTCTACGACCGCGGTTCGGCGTTCCAAGTGAAGATCAAGCGCAAGGATGCAGCGGGCAACCTGCACGCCATCAACCGCACTTTCCCTTACAGCGAAGCGACCCGAGCCAAGGCCCTCGCCCAGGCCGAGGCGTTCGCTTCTGCAGAGCGCGCCGCGCTCCACGAAGAGAAGCAACCCGCCTCCAACCTGATGAGCAGCCAGAGCCTGGGGGTCTGGATCGAGCGCTACATCGCCGAGGTGCTCTCACTCAAGGCCAAGGATGGCAAGAAGAAGGGGAGCGACAACGATGCGCGCCTCTTGCGCCTGCTCGCCAAGCGCTTCCCCGCCACCTTCAGCAAGCCGGTGGACAAGCTCACGCCCCAGGACTTCGGCCTCGCCAACGGCGGCATGGCCCGGTCTTTGGAAGATGACTACTACCTCGCCCCGGCCACCATCACTCGCCAACTCGCCGTTCTCTCCAGCGTCTTCACGGCAGCGATCAAGCGCTGGGGCTTCAAGATGGACAACCCCATCCACGCCACGCTCAAGCCCAAGGTGAGGAACGAGCGCGAGCGGGTGGTCACTGATAAGGAGTGGGCGGACATCCTGACCGCCCTTGCCCCCATGTCCGCGGCCACCCGGGGCGCCATTGCCTTCCTGCGCTGGACCGCGGCCCGCCGCAGCGAAGCCATCAAGCTGCGCTGGGAAGATTTGGACTACAGCAAGCAGCGCCCCGAGGCCACGTTCCGGGACACCAAGAACCCCAAGGGTGGCAAGCCCATCCATCGGACCATCTTCCTCACTCCTGAAGCGGTTGCGGTGCTGGACACCCTGACCAAGGAGCTCCACGCCGCCAAGCTGCGCAAGGATCGCATCCCGCCCTCTCCCCAGAACCCGCCCGCCGTGCGCCCCAGCTCCGGTTTTGTCTTCAGCTTGGACGAGGGCAAGACCTCGATTGCCTCGGACACGCTCACCCAGGCCTGGGGACGCGCCCGCGAACAAGCGGGGGTGACCGACGCCACCCTGCACGACCTGCGCCACACCCGCATCACCGAGCTGGCCAACTTGCTGCCCATGCACCAGGTCATGCAACTCTCGGGGCACAAGACCACCCAGATGCTGACCCGTTACTACAACCCTGACATGCAAGATTTGGGCGAGCTTTTTGAGGTCACGAAAGCAGCGGCTGAAAAAGCCCAGCGGGACTACTTGAAAAAGACGAGGAAGAAAAAAGGCAGTTGACTTCGCCTTGGTGTGTGCTATGGCTTTCAACGGGACGGGGTTTCTTACTCCTTTTTCCCTGCCCCACTAAGCCCCCGAGCTGCAGGCCTCCTCCCCCGGTTGTTCGGGGGCTTTTTTTGTTTTCGCCCGCTTGCGCTTTTCCGAAAATCCACTACCCCTGAAAGCATCCATTGTTCTTTCTGGGAGGAAAGCATGCAGCCCCGCTTCACCATCGCCGCCGTTCTGGCTTGCCTGGCCTTGGCCGGGTGTTCGACCGTTCAACCCAAATCCAAACCCAAGCCCAGCAGCCCCTGGGTTTTCCAAACCCCGAAGCCGCACGGCGCCATTTACCGATTCTTCCACCCGAAAAGCGAAAGGACGTGGAAAGGGGTTTCCCCAGCGCTGCGGGAAAAGGTCGAAGCCGTCCAAGCCCAACTGGCCGCGGAAGGGTTTGATGTGCGGCCCGTGGAAGGGTATCGAAGCCCCGAGCGCCAGGCGGCCCTGCTTGCCTCCGGGTCTGGCGTGACCAGCGTTGGGGCATTCTCCAGCTGCCACAACTTCGGACTGGCCTTGGATGCCGCCGTGTTCGTCAATGGGGAGCCCAGCTGGAACTTGGACGATGCCCATGTGATGGCCGGCTATCAACGCTTTGGGGAGCTGGCGGAGATCGTGGGGCTGAACTGGGGCGGCCGATGGACCAGCCCGAAAGACTATCCGCACGTCGAGATGAAAGCCGAGTGCGGCCAAGCCAAGTGGGCCTACCGGCAGGGGCGCAAGCCGGGCGCGTTTCCTTCGGTGACCGGAGAGCCCTCTTCGGAAGTGCTGGCCCGTGCGCTGGCGCCGGCTTGGTGCCCTGCGGGGATGGAAACGTCGTGTCTGGCGTGGGGCAATGAAAACCGGATGACCTGGAACTGGACGCTCCCGGCTCGGGTTTGTGTCGGCACCTTCCCTAACACCTTGAAAAAGATCGCCTGATCGCCTTGCGGAAATGCAATCGCCTGCTATGGATGAAGTATCAATCCATACTCGGGAGGGTTTTCATGTCTTCGCTTCGCATTTCGATCTTAACGGCTTTGATGGGGGCCTCGTTGTTTGCCTCCCCATCGTTTGCTCAAACCGCCACGGGAACCGGGGCCACGGCTTCGGAACCCAACTCGACGGCGACCGGGGAATACGCCCAAGCCTCAGCCCCGAATGCCACTGCAACGGGGGCCTATGCCAATGCCTCCGGGAACGGGGCCATCGCCACGGGCGTTCAAGCCAACGCCTCCGCAGACAACTCGACGGCGACCGGGGAATACGCCCAAGCCTCAGCCCCGAATGCCACTGCAACGGGCGCCTATGCCAATGCCTCCGGGAACGGGGCCGTCGCCACGGGTGTTCAAGCCAATGCCTCCGCAGACAACGCGGTGGCGTCGGGGACGAATGCCCAAGCGTCCGGCGCGAACTCCATTGCGACGGGCCAAGCCGCAAATGCCGCGGCGGTGAGCGCCGTCGCGGTAGGCACGCTGAGCTACGCGGGGGGCGAAGCGTCCATAGCCCTGGGCGCGCAATCCGCGGCTACCGGAGCCCATTCCTTGGCGGTTGGTGTCCAGTCACAAGCCAGTGGGGATCTTTCCATGTCCTTTGGCTACTTCAGCCGTTCGCGGGGCAATGCATCGATTGCTCAAGGCATCTTGGCAGAGGCAAACGCTGACCATGCAGTCGCCATAGGCAGTTCTGCCGTTGCCGATGCATTTCAGTCACTTGCACTAGGCGTTGGGGCTGAGGCCCGAGCGCAGGATTGCGTCGCTTTGGGTTCTCATAGCCGTTGCTGGGCCAGCGACGAAGTCAGCGTGGGATCCACTTTTGAGGACGGAGGCCAGAGCACCCGCCGAATCACGAACGTTCGGGCCGGCACCTCAGACACCGACGTCGCAAACCTCGGTCAGGTCCGTCAGGCGGCCCAAGCGTTGGGCGGCGGCGCCACGTTCGTCAACGGCAACTTTGTCGCGCCCATTTATCAGTTCCGCAGCGGTGCCACGCATCAAACTGTGGGAGCCGCTTTGGACGACCTAGATGGACGGGTGACTTTCCTTGAACAAAACCCAGGCAGCGGTTCGGGCACGCCCGGCCCGCGCGGCGCAGATGGGTTAAGCGCCTACGAGGTGGCGTTGGCCAACGGCTTCCAAGGCAATGAACAAGATTGGCTGGCAAGCCTGAAAGGGGAGCCAGGGGTCCAAGGACCTGCCGGCACCGATGGGGTGGATGGAACCGCCGGGACCGGCGCGGGCTCGACTGTAAGGGCGGGCAAGAACGTCGAGGTGACCGACAACACGGACGGCACCCAAACCGTGGCGGTCAGCGACAACGTGCAACTGTCTGACGCGGGCTCCGTCCAGGTCGGCACCACCACGCTCAACGGCCAAGGCGTGACGATTCAAGGCGGCCCTTCGGTGACGACTGCGGGCGTCAACGCGGGCAATCAGCGCGTGACCGGCGTGGCTCCGGGGCGCATCGAACGCGGGTCCACGGATGCTGTGAACGGTGGGCAGGTCTACGAAATGCAGCAGGTGTGGGATGACCGCTGGGTCGATACGGACCGCCGTTTGCGGCACCAGGATCGCCGCGTCAACGGCTTGGGCGCACAACTCGGCGCGATGAGCCAGATGGCCACCGCTGCGGCCCAGAACGGGGGCACGGCCGTTGGCCAGGTGAACCTGAACGTGGGCGTGGGATTCTCGGGGGGCAGTGCTGCAATGGCCGTGGGCTGGGGTGCTCGGGTGTCTGAGCGCACCAGTATTTCTGCTGGCCTGTCCTTTGGCTCTGGCAACAAGCCGGTGGCCGGCTTCGGGTTGAGCATCAACTTGGGGCGCTAAACGATTGCGTGGTGGAAAAGGAGGTGATCGTATCTCGGCAAGGGCCCTTCGGGGCCTTTGTTCGTGGCGAGCCTTGACGAATCGGATCTTTCTTTTATGGGTATGTAGGTATACCCATCTTGGGAGGACCTTTGAACTGGAAACGCAATCAGAAATACCTGTCCCGCCCACGCCATCTCTACGGCTTGTTCTTTGACAACGGGTGCTGCTACGTGGGGCAGACCGTCGACTTAAACCAACGCGAGCAGCAGCACCGCAGCGCTCGTGGGGGCTGGCAGGGGCGCCGATTCTCGTTCGTGCCGCTGTCGAGCATGACGGGCACCCAGGCCGATGCGGAGGCTCACGAATACGCTTGGCGTTACAAAGCCTTTCAGCATGGCTGGCGAATCTATAGCAAGCCACCGGGCATTCTTATCCGCGATCCCCGCAGGCGCACCACTGGTTACATGAAGTCCTTGGCGGCGGGGTATGCGTGGCCCGAGGCGGTTCCGCGCCGCTCGGCGGGGGCTCCGTCGTCCCTGGCTTGGGGGTTCTTCAAATGGCTGTTCCTCTACCCCTTCCTTTTCGGCGTGGCGGTGATAGTGCTGCAGGCCGTGGTCATGGCCACCCTGTAAAGCAAGGGCCCCGGCGGAAGCCGCGGGCCGCCCCTCCAAGCAAAAGCGGTTTGGAGAGAAAAGCACATGGGCGGCATGGCCGCCCAGCCTGCTGCTCACAACGAGAAGCCCTGCGTGTGTTTCGGGGACTGCGCCGGCAGCTTGGGAGACGCCTTGCGCGCCCGCCGCAACGGCTCCAGCACTTCCAGCAGCCAACGGGCCTTGCGCTCGCCCTCGCTCCTCTGCGGTTTTGGGCGTTCCGCGTGCTCCTTCAGCAGCGCGTCGAGCTTGCCTTGGATGCGCGTTCGCTGAGCGGCTGGGCGTTGAGCGGTGGGGCGTGCAGCTGCCCCAAGGCGCTGGACAACCGGCCGTTGCGGATCGTCTTTTAGCCCCGCGTCCAGAACGGTCGCCTTCAATCGCTCCAACCCCAAGCGGGTGTTGAGTTGCTCCACGTCATCGTAGGTGCCATACAGCTTGTAGCTCCCTTTAGTCAAACGGGTAAAGGCCACCAGCGAACTGGCGTTGTCCATCATCCCAAGGTTCATAAGGTGGAACACTTCGCGCTTGCCCTGCCCTTGGCTCTTGTGGACGGTCACCGCGTAGTCGTGGACCACCGCCTTGTGCTCGTGCGTGTTCCACACCACCTTGCGCCCATTCTCCTTTGGGTTCTCCGAACGCAAGGTGCCGACGATATCGTAGCCGCCAGAGCGCGACGCTTTGATGGATTGGATGGTGGCCTGGGTGCCATTGACCACACCCAAGTCCTTGCGTTTGGCTGTGAACATCACCCGATCTCCCTCTACCAAGGCCAGATCGAACTTTCGTCCATTGACGCGCCCCTCCACCACCACCTCATCCGTGCCGATCTCGCCGCGTTCTTTGAGGCCTTTTCGAATCCCTGCGTTGAGAGCGCCGACCTCGGCCCGGCTGTGGGCCAGCACCAGCTTGTCGTCCAGCGCCGCTGGATTCTTGAAGTAGTCGTTCACCAGGCGCTCGATGCATTTCTCCTGCGAGTGGGCTTCCACGATGGAGTCCATCAGGCGCTCCTTCTGCTCATCGCCCAGCTCCAAGGTTTCGCGCCGGCTGCGGGTGCCCTTTTTCAGATCGACCACTTCACCGTTCTCGTTTTTGGCGTAGAACCCCATCGCCGTCTCGCGGTCCTCCTGCCGCGCCTGTCGGCGAATCTCGGTCAACTTCACATCGCCCACCGCTTGCTTGGTGAGCTGAAAACCGGACCCGGCCCCGATGGGCTGCAGTTGCTCGGCGTCGCCTTGAAGGATGACCTTGGATTTCGCCTTCTCTGCGTAGGCCAACAAGGCTCGGGTGTCCCGCGTGTCCACCATGCCGGCTTCGTCAATGACCAGCACGTCGTTGGGCTGGAGTTCGCGCTTGCCTTCGGCCAAGTCGTGAAGCATCTGTGCCATGGAGGTTGAGGGCATCCCTGATTCCACTTCCAACTTCTGGGCGGCTTTGTTCGACACGCACACCCCCAGCAGCACCATCCCCTCAGATTCCAGCGCTTCCTTGTAGAGCTCGGAAATCGTGGTCTTGCCGGTGCCTGCTAAGCCGCTCAAGTTTGCCACCCCGCCACTGCCGCGACAGATGTGGTTCACGGCCACCAACTGCTCTTGCGAGAGCTGGAAGCCCTTGGCTTTCTGGTAGTCCTCAATGACGCGATCCACCGTGGCCTGCGAAGCATGGTGCTGGGTCTCGTTGGCCCGGCGGTTGGCGATGTCCACCACCGCTTGCTCCGCTTGCAACATCCATGGCGCGCAGAACCGGTCTTCCGTGTGCTTGCGGGCCAGTGTCTGCCCCCGGTCTTCGTCTGCCAAGCGCTCGGCGTTGACCAGCACCAGCCCATTGTCTTGCTTGAACTGCTCAATGCGGGCATGGAGTCCGGCCGCGTCCAACTTGCCGGCGTATTCCATTCCCAGCACCCGCACCAAATCAATGTCGTTGAACACGGCTTCGTTCTCGTGGAGCAGTTCCAGCAGCTCGGCGTCGCTCTTGTGTTCCACCTTGTTCAGGTTCCCCCGCGCTGCTTTCAACGTCTCCGGCGTCAGCTCGAAGTCCTTCAAAGCCTCCTGCCAGTGCTCGACCAACTCCGTGTAAGTGGGCTCGTTCTTGTGCTTCCGCGTGGCCTTGTTCGCCTGTTGGGTGCTGACCCCATGCTGCTCCGCGTATTCGAGCAGGGCCTTCCGGCGCTTGCTGAAGTGGTCGATGACGTCCTGGTCGATGCCCGCAAGGCGTGCGTAGGATCGGTTGGTCTCCTTGCCGTCGTCGTCCAGTTCTCGGACGTGCTCGACCTGATAGCCCAACCCTTGAAGGTTCTTGTAGAGCTCCAGCTTGTAGATTTCATCCATGGCCCGGGCATGGCGATAGATTTCGACGGCATCGAAGGTCGATTCCTTGCCATCGGCTCCCAGCGCCACCCCATAAACGAGATGGTGGGTGTGCAGATCCATGTCGAGGTCACGCCCGGCGAAGTGCTGGTGGCTTGACCACACCAGGCCCTTCACGCCGATCACGTCCTTGCCGCCCTTTCCCCGTCGAGTCTCAACCATCTGTTCCAGCCGGTTCATCGCTTCTGTAGAGGCGGCTTGGTGCGCCTTGAGCACGGCATCGCGCCGTTCTGGCGACTCCATTGCAAAGAGAATCCCAACGTCCTTGGGCGCCGACACCGTGACGTCGTAGCCGACCCGGTGGCCGCCGACCACCACGACCTCGGGCTTGCCTTGGGCGTCCAGGACGGGATCCCCGTTCTTGTCCACCTTTGGCCGCACCTTGCCTTTCTGGCCTGCGTTCTGGCAAAGCGCCCTCCCTGTCTGGGGGTCGAATCCTTCGGCCAGCTTGCTCATGCTCTCCCGTGTTACCGCCGTGGACAAGAGATTGAGGTGCGCGGCCATCTTGCCGCCCCAGGCCATGGTGCCCTGCGCGTTCCCGTCTTTGTCGAGGTAATACTCGGTGAGCATCAGATACTCGACCACCGCCGCGCCGGACTTGCTGTCCGTGCCTTGAGCGGTCAATGCGGTGACGTTGAACATGGAGTTCTCCAGGAATGGGTATCCCTTCAGATCTACCAAAACCCAGCGACTCCACAACCCCACTACTTGCGGAAGATGGCTTCCAGTTCGTCGTCTGAAACGGCGCGGAGCTTCGGCGGCGTGGCACCACGTTTTCGCAGCTCCGCGGCGGCCTGGTCGGCGGTCATCTTCAAGACCCGCTGGACCTCTGCAGCGCTCTGCGCGTCGCTCGGTGGCATGGGCTTTTGCTCCACCGGGCGCGCCCCCTGTTGGGTCCACGCGGCGCGTTCCTGGCCGTCGCGCGCGTGCGGGTAGCTGACGCCCGGCCAGTCCAGCAAGAGTGGGTCCCGGCTTGTCTGCACAATGGCCCGGATGCCCCAACTCTCGGAGCCATAGGCGCTGCCATTGCGTGGGCCCAAGTCGTCAGTGAGCCGCCCCGGCGGAACAACGGCTTTCGACTCCTCGTGGACGGTCGCCTTGTCATCATGCGTGCGCCACGCCACGGTGCGCTTGCCCAGGTTCCGGGAGACTTTTTCCCGGGTCTCGCCGATTTGGAGATGGCAAATAATGTGTGTGCCGACCAACCCTGAAAAGGCTTGCGCGGTCTTGTCCCCATAGACCCTCTCGACCTGTGACCAATCCTGCACGGCCATGCAGGCCACCACGCCTTTTGAGCGTCCCAAGGCCAGCAACAGCTCGATGTTGAGCTTGCCGGCGGAGGTAAGCTCATCGAAGAAGAACCCCAGGAATCGCCCGGTTTCGTCATCTGGCAGCGAGGGGCCGATGATTTCCGGCACCGCGACGTTGATCATGGCGGAGATGTAGGCCTTGGTTAGCACCTCATCAGGACCTGATTGAACAATGACCTGCTTGCATCCCGTGTAGTCGTCCTTGATCCAGTCCAGCATGGAGAACATCTGCCCAGGCGTGCGCTCGGGCCATGCCAAGGCTAGGCGCTCGATAACCGCGGTGCCGTTGGCGAGCACGGCGATACAGCTGCTGGTGGTGTTCGAATCGGGATTGGAAATGAGAGCGGCGGCTCGGGGGTAGTAGAGCGACAGTGCTTTAGCCATCGGTTCAGCGGGACGGGCAACCAACGCGGCCAACTCTGCCCACCCCCAGTTCTTGCCCTTCGTGGCCTGGAGTTCGCGCACGCACCCTTCCAGCAAGGCTTGCGCCGCAGACGCCCAGAATGCGCCGCTGCCCTCCTCCGGGGGGATGATGCTTTGGGAGAACGCGGCGGCTTGGGCTTGCGTCGCTACGTCCCGGCCCACGTCCCAGATCCAGCTTCGCTTGTCGAAGGGGCAGACGATCACCGGGCGCTCGAAGATCGACGTAAAGTCTCCTTTGATGTCGTAGATGAAAGCCTTCTTGTCGAGCCGAACAACCTGTTCCAGCAGGTGCTTCAGGATGACTGACTTGCCCATTCCCACGGCTCCATAGATGAACATGTGACGGGCCAGCAGCTTCTTGCTGACCACCCAAGCCGGATGTAGTGACAACGCATGCCGCTCGCCCCTCTGCTCCTTCTTTGTAAGCGAACGACGCCGGGCTTCAGTCAGGGCCTCTTTCCCCTGCAACAGTTGAGCGCCGGACACATGCCAGGTATTTGAGCGCGGGATGAGCCCACGCCGCGTCGCCCAAATCGACGCCCACCCTGCCAAGCCCGCCGCAACGCCGACCCGTGCCAACGTGCCAAACGTTGCCTGCTCCTTGGCCACCTCCCAGAATGCGGCGGCAGGCTCTCGGAATGAGATCGTGCCGGTGGCAAGGTTCCCCAGCGCCGCCAGGCTGCCAGTCAGTGCCTGACCGAAGTTCATCAGTGAATGTGATGATGGGATTTGCCAGCCCAGCCAGAGAGCCGCGGGATAGGTCAGCGCCGCGACGCATGCCCCAGACAGCAGGGCCTGGGGCCAATAGCGGACGGCCCGGCTTGGCTCGATGCTCGACGGGACCGTCCAGCTCCAGCAGTCATAAACCGTGGACTTGCTCACGTGCCTTCTCCCGGTGAGCGTCGCCCGGCTTGCGCCCCTCACGATCCAACTGCCCAGGGTCCGCGCCTGCGGCCATGAGCTCCAGGCAGCACTGCGCGCGTTTGTGTTGGGCCGCCACATGCAGGGGAGTCTCCCCGCGGGGGTTCCCCAACGCTGGATCCGCGCCGGCCTCAATCAACCGACGAACGATGCCGGGGTGGCCGTGGCGCGCGGCGAGGTGTAGCGGCGTCTCGCCGTTGGCGTCGGGCACATTGGGCTCGGCCTGCATGCGCAAACAGGCCTCCACCCCATCCAGGTTGCCGGTCGTTGCGCTCTCGCAAAGCCACGTCTGCCAAGGGGCTCCGTATAGCCCCAAGTGCGGGGCGTGCGCATGGGCTGCTGCCAGCACCTGGCTACCATGCATGGTGTTCAGCGCTTCTCCATAGGTCGCCTTGACGTGGTCCGCCGCCAACCGGGCTTGGGCATCGGGGACCTCAAACCGCCGGAGCAGTTGGGCGATGTCCAGAGGCGGCTGAGACGGCACCGGCAGTTCAGGCAGGACTCGGAGGGCCTGGAGCTGCTTCGCTGCGGAACGGTTCGACTGGACCTGGTCGATGGATTCCCTCAGCTCTCTCAACAGCCCCTCCCGCTGCTCGGCCGGGAGCAAGGCGTAAGCGGTGGCCAGGGGCTTGTGGCCCAGCACGCCGGCATGGATGGCTGCGTCGAGCGGGTGAGCGGATAGGTCCGGATCGACCTGAAGCAACGCAGCGTGGCCGCCCTGCCCCAGCTCCAGGGAAATGCGGTTGGAGAAACGGCTGGGGGTCAGCACCCAGTCAAAGCCCGCGTCGGTCTGGGTGTCCAACCCGGAAACCTGGGCTTCTCGGCAAAACCGCGTGGCCAGGTCCAACACTTCCCGCGCATCGGCGGCAGCGGCGGCCTCGTGATGCTTCCCGTAGAACTGGGCCAGCGTCAGGGGGTGCAGAATGGGATGAAGCAACGGCTCGTGGGGACGATTCAAGAAATCGCCCCCACCTGGGTTGCCTGCTGGATTGTCGTGTTGGGGTTCCATCCCCTTTGCATACCGTCTTTTTCGGTTTTGGCAATCAGCAAGCGATCTTGAGGATGAAAGCCGCGCCAACCAAAACCCCGGTTTGTAGGAAAAGCGAAACGGTGTGCAGATCCATCTGCTCCAAATCCCCCCTCAACCAGGCCATCAAGCCAGCAACCCCGCCACGTTGGCGGCCACGTAGCTCACCACCGAAAACGAAAGCAAGGTGATCAGCAGGTTCCCCACGTTGTCCACGGCGAACTCGTAAGCATCGGCAAAAATATACATAAGGGCCTCCCCCGGTTGTGTTTGACTGATTACAGTCAACCACATCCCATAAAACTGGCAACCCTAAAAATCTCGATTGATCGACACTTTTGATGTTTAGTCAAACCTTTTTTTCTCTCTTCCCCAGATGATCAACCCCCACCCCGCTTCTTGCTTTGAGCCGCTTTTTCCGTTTGCTTTTATGGGTAGATCGATCCACTCACAAACAAGGGAACGTGCCCAACAAAAAGGGCCCCGAAGGGCCCTGGATGCGACACGGGGAATGGACCGTCATTGACGGTAGATGTTCTTCTGGACTTGGGCCTCGTGCTTGTCCCAGTCGAAGCCCGCCTCATAGCGCTTCATGAAGTCCGCTTCCTTCTTCGCGCTGGCGGCGTAGTGCGCGTAGCCCAACTTACCAGGCCCCATGGTTTGCTGCCGCTGGGCCGCAGTCAGCATGGGGATGTTTTCCCCCAAGGATTGCCCTCCGTCCTTCTGCTGGCGCTTCTGTCGCCATTCGTCCACGGTGCTGAACACCACTTGGGCGTGCTTGTCTTTGGGCGCGTCTTCAGCGCGCTGCTGCACCTGTGCGTGCAACCGCTCACGCGCGTCGGTGATCTCGTCGGGCTTGGCTTGCTTGGCCCAGTCCAACACGGCTTGTTGCTTCTCCTGGATATCGGCCTGGTCCTTCGCCAGCGACTGGTCGAAGGCTGCTTTCTTCTGCGGTTGGTGGTCGTTTGGACGCTCTCCGGCCAGCTTGGCTCGCCGTTTATCGCGAGCGCCCAGCAGGTCGTTCAAGGCATCGAGGTGGGCATTGCTCATAAAGTCCTCCTTCAAGGAAATGGGTGGTTAGGTCAGCATTGATCGATTTTGGGAAAGGGCAAGGGTTGCCTTGCCCTTTTGGGGCTCAGTCGTTGGGCATCATCTCGGCCAAGTCCGTGCGGCTCACGCCTGCTCGGCAGAGCGAGACAATCGCATTGCCACGTGCAGCGGTCAGGGCCGGGTATTCCTCTTCCAGGAAGAGCGGCAGGACCTCCCGCTTGCCCCCTGTGGGCATGTCGATGTCCCGTGCCAGCTCCTCTTGGCCCACCGTGTCTTCAGCCCCGACGCGCCATTTGCGCCCCGTCGCCGGATCCACGCGAAGCGCGCTCAAGCGGCCTGCGCCCTGCATCAGCATTTGCTCGTAGGCCGCTGCGTAGGGGTGGTTCGGATCGTTGAGAACGCTGTGGCGGAAGTTGGTCAAGCCACCCGAGAAATCGATGCCACGCGTCGGCTCCTTGAAGGTGGTCAACTGAGCCTTGCCCAGCCGCTTCATCAAGTAGTTGCGTGTGACAAACGAGTGGTTGAGCGCGACGACCGATTGCATGGTGTTGGCCAGCAAATCGGCTTCGTTCTCCGACCCGTAGGTGTTGATAAGGCTGTCGTGGCCCTGCACCGCGATCACCGGCATCAACCCCAGGCTTCGGGAGGTGCTGAAGAGCAGCACATCGTCCGAAGTCAGCAGCAAATGCGCCTCGTCCATCATCAGCAGCACGTCGGTTTGGCCCGGCAGCATTTCGCGCCACTTGTCGCCGTGCGCCCCGCGTGCCCGAATGCCGTTCATGACACGCTGCTTGAGCAACCGCTGCATCATGTCGCCCGCTTCGCCGAACTGGGTGGGGGGCAGGAACAAGCCCACGAACTTCCCGTAAAGCGCCTGAGAGACGTCCACTTCCCCACGTTCGACGGAATGCCACGGGATGTCATCTGCCGTCCGGAGCTTTTCACCCCGAAGCAGTTTTTCGATGAGCCCCCGCGAGTTCAACGTGAAGGACTGGCGCTGCTCTTTATGCATTGCAGGAACGCCCAGCAATGCCCATTCCAGCGAGCTTTGCAGCTGGGACATGGGACGCAGCAAGTCGGGATGGACGGTCTCGGACCGGGTGGCCAAGCGGTTGTGGTAGTCCCGGGAGTAGGCGGCATAGGCCTCCCGCTCTTCGTCAGTGCTAGACGTATCCGGGCGCTCCAACCCCAACCAGTTCACCAACTCCAGCACGCGAGCGCTGGCAATCTCCCCGCCACGCGGCGTCGGCACCACCTGCTCAACCATCGCCAACAGCTTGGCATGGTGGAATGGGGTGTAGAACCAGTTCCGGGAAGCCTCCGCCACAATCGCGTAAGTGCCCATTTGCTCTTCCACGCGAGCCAGCGCCGCTTCCAGGTCTTCCAACCCCAAGCCACGCTTCTCCAACTCCTCCCGCTCCAGCAGCATAATCAACCGGGCGTGCTCCAACCCTTCCAGCTTGGCGATGCAGAAGTCTCGGTAGGCCTGCTCGTGCTCGCATGCGGCCTTCAGGATGATGCCGGTGTGGAAGAGGAACGCGTCGCCGCCGTCGCTCCAGAGCTTGGACTTCTCATCGACCTTGCCACCGGTCGCGCCGCGAAGGGCCTTGGTGATTTGGTCGGGCTCCAGGCCCTCGTAGGGGGCCACCGACATGCCTGCGCGCACGACGATATCAAACGCGTCCTTGCCCAAATCGGAGATGATCGCGCCGTCCTTCGCGTCGAGGATGAGTGCTCCCCCCCCGCTGCGCTTCGCATCAAGAACGGTCTCGCCCGCGGCGCTCCCCTTCAGTTCATTCCGCAGTCCTACGGCCAATGCGGACTCGCGATAGCGACGGGCCAACGGCCGCAGCACGCTGAAGGACTTGCCCGAACCGATACGCCCGTAGACGATCAGGCCTTGGGTCAGGTCGCGCCAGGACAGCATCATCACCGTGCCCTTGTCCGGCGCAAAGCCATGGCCGCGGTCGTTCAGGTGACCAGACGCTCGACCCACCTTCAAAAGCGGGGTCTTGTCGCGCAACGCTTCGGCAGCCTGCTGCTCGCGGGCCTTCACGTGGGACTTGGACAGGGCCCCCTGGGTCGCCAGGTTGTTGTCCAAGTTCTGCAGATAGAGGCGAGCGGCCGTTTGAACGAAGTTGCCTTCCGTGAACTGCAGGGCATACATGGCCGCAATCACAAACGCCACGGCCACGCCTATTCCGTCCGGGAGAAGGGAGCCAACCCCAACAAGGGCCAAGATCACCACCATCCACTTCATCATCTGAATGAAGCGCTCGGCGGTCCCCCCCAGCACGCCCCGGTGGGGATGCGAGGCCGCACTCAGGAAGGCCGCAAACAACAGCAGGCCAGGAATGGTCAAGATCAGAAGAACGATGCCCGCCATTTTGGCAAAGCCCGCAGCGACCGCCATCATCCCCGCTCCCGTGTTCATCGGGTCAACCGCTGCTTGCCCCATGCTGGCCGCGTCCACGTGGAGCGCGGACGACAACGCCGCCGAAGCGGTTGCAATCAGCACGGGCAGCACCATCAGGGCCAGGCCCTTGAAGGCTTCCTTCATCCCTTCCGCTTGCTTCAACGCAACAAAGTAAGGAATGGCAGCCAGCAGCACCACGTAACTAAAAACGCCAATGAGCGAGCCCAAGAAGTATTGAACCGCACCAATCAGCGGGAAGGCCAGATACATCAGCGAGGTTGCAGTGCTGTCGCCGCCCAGCGCCATGTCGTCCCCCAGCACGAAGCCTTCGGCACGACGTCCTTCCTTGGTGATGATCATGCGGGCCTGGGTGTTGCGCAGATCCTCCGGAACCTTCGGCCACCACGGATGGAACTGGTCCAGATCCAGTTCTTCGGGCACAACCAGTGCCATCTCTTTCTCGTCGAAAACCGCGCCCGCTTGGACCGCCATATCTACATCCTCTGGGGGAACGTCCAGCACGCGGCTCTTCACGCGGTCGCTCACGTCAAAGCGCCCGACCAAGTTTTCGTAGCGGTCATTGCCGTCCAGAATGATTTGCTCCAGCGTGCTCGACGCTTGATCGTCCTTCTTGAACAGCTTGCGGCCAATACCGACCGTCCAATCCATCAGCGATAGCAACATGCTCAGTGCCTCCCGTTGTTGTTGTTGTTGGTTTGAGATAGCGCCTGACACGCCACGATTTCCTGAGGCGTGATGGTGCCGCTCGTCCATTTCTTTTTGCACTCGTTCAACGACAACGAGGGCGCGAGTTGGATCGCCGCCGGCGAAGGGCGTGTTCCTTTCACTTTGTTGACGACCAATGCCCCAAAGCAAAGGGCCACGCACGCGGCCGAGGTGACAAGAAAGCCGGCTTTGGACACATGTTTTTCGCTGGCGTGCCGAACCTGGCTGGCGCGCAGGGCGTCCATCCTCCAGGCATCAAAGTCCCCATCGTTTGCCACCGGCATCTTCCGGTCCGCCCGCAGGTAGTAATACGAGGTCAGGACGTTCTCTCGGCAATCGGAGAGCCCAAATCTTTCTGGGTTACCAATGAAAAATCGCCCATGCAGGTTGAGCCACTTCGATCCGAAGTGGAGCTTTCCGGGCTTTCGATACTGCGTAAACAACCACCCAAACATTTTTCCTCCCATCTTTCATGGATACACATTCTTTCTAGCAAGGCTTTCGATAAGCGCAAGCACCTCACCTGATCTTTTCTGCCCACGCGTCGATATCGCTGTTGGCTTGGTCCTGCCAATCGTTTTTCGGCTCGGGTTTAGCAACAGGCTTGGGGGCCGGCTTGGGCTTTGCAGCTGGTTTCGAAACCGGCACCGGCTTTGACGCCGGGGCAGTTGCCGGGGTCTGGGCCTTAGGTGGCTCTGCCAGCACCGGGGCTTCCACAACCGGGGCAGCGACCGCGGCCTTCTCTTCCACCGGGGCAGTCACGGGCTTGGGCTCCTCGACCTGGGGCGGCGCGGATACAACCGGAGCAACTGGCACGGCGACGGGGGCCGGGGCAGTCACTGCTGCAGCCGGTTTGTCTTGGAGCGGAACGGTTTCGCTGGAGCGGTGAGTGGTCCACCACGCCAACGCCCCACCCAGCACAAGGACGGCCACGCCCGACCCAGCCAGAAGTTGCCAGCCCTTCTTGTTGCTGGCCTTCGCCGACGCCTCACCGGCCGGATTGGCCTTGAGGGCTTCCGGTTTCACCGGGGCCCGGGTCGACGTCGCCTTGGGGGCCGGTGCCGGGGCTTGAGCTGACTTGCTCGGTTCGGGGTTCGGAACAGACGGGGCCACCAGCTCGGCCGGCACTGGAGCGGCAGGCGTTGCGTCCACGGCTTCACTGACGGCAGGCGCAGGAGCGCTGACCGGCTCTTTGATGACAGGCGCGGGGCCTGCTTCTGGTTCTGCTGTCGGCTCGGGAACCACCTCCTCAACAACCGGCTCGGGCGCTTCGGGAGCGGAATCGGTTTGAACGGGCTCGGGCTCAACCACCCGCGGCTCGGGCTGGGCAGTCGCTTCTTGCTCGGCCAACGCCTGGGCGCGCTCGACTTCCAGGCGCGCGTTCTCTGCGGCTTCGGCTTCCTTGCGCGCCTTGGCCTCTTCCGCACGCCGGGCCAACGCTTCTTGCGCCTCTCGCCCCTTCTCAGCGGCGACCGAGGCCGCTTGCTTGGTTTTGTCTGCCAAGGCTTTGCCAAAACTTGCAGCCAGCCGGCCTGCGGTTTTCAAGTTTTCTTTTGTCGCATCGCTGACGAGCTTCTCCGCGTCCGTGGGGGCGGTGGTCTTGGCTTGTGCTGCTTTGGCGAGCAGCTCGCGCTGCTTGCGTTGTTTGATGAGTTCTTCGGGTGTCATGGTTCCTCCCAGGCGCTTGAAAAAGATTTGAGCCAGGGGGCTTTCGCCCCCCAGCTCTCGGTTGGCTTAGCGAACGTCGGGGATCGGCGAAACCGTGATGGCGTAATCGCCCCGGCCGCACTGGTCATCGACCGTGGCGTTCTGAAGCGCACCGCGCTTTGCCAGCTCAACGACCGGCACCTGGCACACGGCGGCATCGGCACCACTGAAGCCAACCGTCAGCTTTTCTTTGCTCGCCTTGAGCAACGCGGCCAGCTTGTCCAGCGTGGCGCCGGTCTTGGCACTCACCGGCTGCATGTCAGCGGCCGGGTAACGGATGACCAGCTTGTCCAGGGCTTCGGCCTGGCCGTCCTTGGTTTCGACGGTCTTGGTATGCACCTGAGCATCCAGGCCAGCTGCCTTGGCTTCGGCTTCCAGTTCGCGGAACTCCTTGAGCTGGGCTTGATAGGACGCAATGCCTCCGACAATCGCCCCAGCAGCGCACACCGTCAGGGCCTTGTCTTTCTTGCCGGTCAGCAGGGCGATGCCTGCACCGGCAGCGCAGCCAATCCCGCCGGCCTTGAACAGGCGCAGCTTGTTGGTCTTTTGGGGTTCGGGCCGGGTGCTGTCCTGGGCAAACGAAAGCCCCGGAGCCAGCAACGCGGCGATGGTGAGAGTGAGGATGAAACGCTTCATGGGTATGCCTCCTTATGAGGTAGTGGGGAAAGGGTTAGAGTTTTGGAGGCAGGAACGCCGAGGTAGCAGCAGAAGCTCGACTGGGTTCGGCAGCCGGTTGCTTGGAGAGGGTTTCGGCGTCGGGTTCTTGCTGCGCCAGGAACTGGGAAAACGCTTGAAGGGTTTTCACCACCAGTTCTTCATTGGCCTGGAGCGCCGCGCTCTGCTCTGCTCGCAAGTCCGCCAGCGCGCTTTCTAGGGCAAGGGCATTCCGCGTTTCGGATTCGCGGACCGTGGCTCGGATGTCGCCCAACGCATCGGACGCTTCAAGCCCCTGAACCACGCCCCGGTTTTTCTCCAGGACCGCCAGGCGCAAATACTTGTTCAAGGAAACGCCTTGTTCTTTCGCGCAATACCGCGCGCTCTCCAACTCATCGGGAGCGATGCTGAAAGATTTGGTTAGAAGCGACGGACGACCCACTTAACCCCCTGCAATGAAAATCCACACCCATGGATTAGCAAAGGATTTAAGAAGCGCAAGTGGGCTAAGCCGTTTTTCTTCTGTTTTTCTGGGGTTCCGGCCATTTTTCAGCCGAACGGTTGGCCAAGTTGTTAGCCAAGACTGAAAACAAGGCGCAGCAAGGCCTGGACGGGTGGAAAGGCGCAGCGTTTCTAGCCAAGCCGGAAAAACACTTCAGTGCGACTTGTGTATGGCCTACTCCCTTCACCCTTCGGAAAACCTTGAACGGTGAATGGGCAGCCAACCTCTTCCCTCGCAGTCCTCCCCAAGTTTTTGCTCCCCCGCTCTTGCCCTTCCGCTTTTCCCCGGTAGAAGTTTAGGAAAGCCCCAATCCTCAACCCAACCGGAGCCCCCTATGCCCCTCACTCCCGCCACGCCCAGCCGCTCAAAAAAGTTTTCGCCAGCCCCCGTAGCCTGCCTCCCCACCCATCCAGCTCCCCACCTCTCCACCGACGCCGCACCCCCTGTCTCAGAAATCGGGGACCGCCGTTTCCCCCACGCCCCAGCCCTGTCCCAGTTCGTTTTAGTCAAGCGGAGGCCAGCATGGGATCGCGTGAGTGGTTGGGTTCAGTCACGCTGCTCGGGTGTTCTGAAAGCCCTGCCTCCATCTGTTTTAGTCAACTTTGCTCGGGGGTTCTGGAGGACGACTGCAGGGGCTATTGGTTTTGGTTCGGGTGCCTGGAAAGCGTTGACCCCATCCGTTTTAGTCAAGCGAGTGGCCTCGGTTGAAGTTCACTGCCCCCCGGTATTCGATCAGCGGTTGGGGGGCCAGTGCTGGTCTGGAAATGTTTCGGGCAAGCGGGCTCTGGGTTTTGGATCGGCGGTCGCTGGGGAGGTTCGACAGGCTCGGCAAAGCGTTTTAGTCAAATCTTTTTCAAACTCCTGCAACGCCCCACTGCCCCTGTTCTGCGATCCGGTTGCTGGGCCTGCGTTGAACGGCTGGGGGGTGTTCCGTGTTTGAGCTGACCCCCTTCTTGGATGCCATTGCTCAAGCCGATGCCCCGCTGGAAGGCAAGGCCAACGGGTGGCAACGCAAGGCTGTTTTGGCCGAGTTCGGCAACGCCTGCGCCTTCTGCTCCGCTCCGCTCGACCTGGCCTCTCCCAAGTCTTGGACGGCTACGCCACTGGTGCCCGCGCAACTGGGCGGCCCCGTCAGTGTCGTGGAGAACTGGGTGCCTGCCTGCCGTCCCTGCGTTGCTGCCAAGGGCCTGCGAGATATCGTGTGCTGGAAAGAGTGGCAAGCGTCGGCGACCCCTGACCGGGTGGCGCTGCTGCTGGAACGTCGGCGCTCTGCGTTGCTGTATGCAGAGAACCACTTCACCCCGTTGAGCCGCCACTCGAAGCGTGAGCGGCTGCTGGCAAACCTGTCCGCCCGTTTCGACAAGCCCCGCTTCCGCGTCTACGCCTGGTCGGGTGAGGTGGATGGGGAGCGCGTTGGCCTGGTGGGCTGGAGCACCCGGTCAGGCGATGCCTTGGCACTGAGCGAGGCCCTGCTGGCGTTACGAATGAGGGACGGGGGCGAGGTGCTGGCTGAGGGCCAGGTCACCCTTCTGCGGCTTCCGGCAGACGGGTTCCTGGGGGCCGTGTGGGCGCTCATTGAGGCCCATGGGCTCGTCGTGGAGTTGGACGTGCCAAGCGGTGGTCCGCTCGATGTGGGCGACTGGCGCGAGTGCTGGCGCCACCGAGTGCAGGATCCTGTCAGCAACCATAAGCGCGTCCCGATGACCGGAGGCCCGGCGCTGCCTCATGCCCCCCGTGTGCTGTCCACGAACCCAGATTCCGTTCGTCGCCTGGCCCAGTTGCAGGCTGCGAAACGGGCGGACAGGTTGGAAGAAGCCGAGTTGCGGTATCGAGAAGCGATGGCCCGGAAGGCCAAATATCTGGAGCGGGTGAGGCGTGGCCTGGAGGCCCCGATGCCGTTAGACGAATACCGGGCGTGGGCCGATGAGGTGCGGGCGCTTGGGGTGACATGGGCTCGGATGGTCACCCAGAGCCGACAGGACCTGAATCGCCCGCCGGCCCACACCGATGCCCCTTACTCTGGTCGCTCAATGACAAGGACATAGGTTCCATCCTCGCCATCGAGGTCGCTGTCGGGCGATTCCGGAATCTCATTACGTGCGTAGAAGGCAGCGAGCTTTGCGGTGAGGCTGTCCACATCCCCCCCGCCACGGACCTTCTTGCCGACATTGCAATACATCAACCGTTCGAAGAACAGCCCCCAGCGCATGCTGTCATCTAGCTTCTTGTATGGCGTTTTCACCTTCTTGCTGCCGTTGTCATACCACGCGTTGGTGTTCAGTTTTGCCGGATCAGGCCGCCAGAACAGGCAATGATGGAGCGCCTCGGACCGCAGATCACGATTGATAAACGTAGGCAAGCAATAAAAGATCTCTGGCGTGGAGCTCACCAACGCGAGCTGGCCTGCCGGCTGATCAAAGGTCCACTTCAGGCGATCTTTTCCGACTGCCCCGCTGGTAGCAAGCTTGGCTCGCTTGAACTGCAACCCAACGATCTTCGAGCCAACTGAGAGCTTCTCATCTGCTGGCCAGACCTTCTCTTGGGAAGATCCGATTGCCCAGATGGCATATCGAAGCCCCACGTTCTTCAGATAGGCCTCAATGCCAGCGACAATCCACGCCTCATATTCCCGCTCGAGCGGCGATGCATACTTAACACCCAGAATCTGCTTCATGTCCGTCCTTGGCTTGGTGATTCCGAACTAATACACCAACAAAGGGGCGTTGCGCCACCCCCGCCAAGACCTATTCTCGGTGGACAGGGAGATAAACCACGTCTCGCCGCATGCCTTTTCAACCAGGTCCGGGTTCCAGCCCTATTGGCGAAAGGCCAACCAGGCGACGCCGGCTCAAACTAGTCGCAGCTCGCCACTTCGATGGTCTCATACGGGCTGCCATCCACGAATCGATACAAGTAGCGAACACGCCCGCCCAGGGCCACGAACGCACGTCCCTCTGGGCCTTGAGCGCAGACCCCACCCTTCGCCGCGTTGCGCATCATCGCCCTGGCTTCGGCATCCGATTTTCCGGACTGAGCCAGAACCTGATTCATCTGTTCACGGGTATACGAGAAGCTGGCGGTGTAGGTGATCGTGTTGCCGCCGGCGACCACGGTCTGCATCGTCAAGTTTTGGTTGATACGCATGGGCAGCGAAGGCGCAACCGCATCAGCCATCTCACGGGCGAGCTGGGCCGCTGTGGGCGCAGCATAGGCATTGACCGTTGCACCGATACACGTGACCACCATCACCACCACTCCAGCAAACTTCCTTTTCTTCACGATGACTCTTCCCTATTACGTCATGGAACGCTCAGCGAATCGGGGACAGAAGCGCCCACTACCGTGCGTTGCGAATCTTTTCCATCTTCCCTGCGAGTCGCATGAGAGAGTCATAGGCCTCCAAGTGAGAGCCATACCCGATCATCAGCTTTTCAAGATCAAACGGGCTAGTGAGCCGGAGGAGCGCAAGCTGCTCGGCATCCTCGATAGCGACCCTCGGCTTAGCTCTCAGAGACGCTTGCGCACGATTCAATGCATGCCACTGCTCACGCAGCTCCTCGGACTTCCTCTGCTCCCCGCGGGCGGCCAGCAAATCTGCCTGGGCGAACAGCGCCCCGGCCACCACCTGGAGAACCCGCTTGTCTTTGCTTGATCGATGGACGAAGAACACGATCGTTCCGACGACCAGAATCGCTAAAGGCAGATACCCTTCCATGGTCACACACTCATCTCCAAGAACAACTTCCATTGTCGCAGGCGAGTCATCCGTGAACAATCCGCTATTCGAGACACGGGGTGCGTCCCGGCAGGCTCACGTCAATGACGCCCATGCACATGCCCCACCTCACGGATCCACCTCCGCCCGGGAAGCGTGAACCTCTCTCACAAGTGAGGGATCGGAGTCTCTCCTGACGCCTCTTTCGACGTAGAAGCCTGGAGATTGATGCTCTATGGAACCGTCCGCCAAGCATTCTTCCACTCGACCGAGCAACTTAAGCTGCTCATCGTGCTCATCAGAACCGCAGTCGCAATCGTCTTCGTGCACCTCCCTGAGCCAAATCCCATCTGCTTGGACGCGGAAATGCCATCCTTGAAAGACCCCAATATCTCGAATCTGGAGTCCTGGGTGCTCTACTCCAATCTCGGACACGGCGATTAGATTGTCCGGGCGTTTTTGAACAATCACTCCTTTTACATACCGTCCACGTCCGCCAAAGTAGACAAGTCCATCTACCTCTACCACGAGGCCATCACACGCCTCCAGAATCCGCGTAAGACGCGGGAGGGACGAGGGCTTCGAACTGGTCCCGTAATAGACGCCGGCACTGCATAGGAAATGGGTTAGACGTTCCGGGTCGGCCGGATCGCGAAGGTCGCCGAGCCAAAACGGTCGATACATCGCTGCTGTAGGTGGCATGTGCTTTCGGACATGCAGTTTGTATTCCGGCAGAGGAAGCGACCTTTTGAAAAACGGTATCGAATCATCCTCTGGGCCCACGCGGACCCAGGGCATCTCAAGCAAATCAGAGAATACCGGATCAACTTCGGGCTCGGGGGAAAGGTCTTCTGTCGAAAGGCCGTTCGCATAGCTCAACAAGACCGCCACCGGAACGACCAGATGTGCAAGCAAAACGGCCTCTGGCAAACCCGACGGCTCCAAGTGACCCACCATATAGGCATCCTGGCACACGTATCGAGGACGTCCCTCCTTGGTCGCGATCTCTGAAAGATGCACGTAGCCGATGCCCGCAGACCTGCACGCCTTCTTGCTGATCAGATACACGTGACCATCCCCCTCGGCAGGGATGAACTCGGCCAGGTCTGAGATCAACACCACTGGATCTTCGTGACAATCCTCAACCATTTCACCATGTGGACGAGACACGAACTCATGGCTCGCGAACCATGCGGCGACCCGTGCATCGCCCGTTGCGTCCAAGAAGAATGACCTCCAACCGTAGTGCTGCAGAATCGCCTGGTCAGTAGCAAGGTCTTTTCTGTCTTCCCAACCCTGAACATGTCGCCGCAGCATTCGTTTGGCATAGTGGCTCCACCTGATCATCAGATCCGGAACACAAGGGGACCGAGAGAATGACGTCACGAGCGATGTGGAGCCGCCTGTAGGCGGCCAATGCTTACACTGTCCCCGATACATTGCGTCCGGCCCAGCTTCGGCAATAGCGGCCTCTAGCGCCTCAACGGTCTCACATCGAAATGTTTTAACCATGCCTTCGATACTTGGGCTACTGTGCTGATCTAAAGTCTACCTTGCTGAACGCCACCCTCAGCAAGATTGCCGAACCACCCTGCATAGGGAGAGTTCTTCACCAGGCACCGGTTCCAATCCCTCTCCCCATCGGTCCACCACACCGGGCCACGTTCGCCCAAGCCCCTCTTCCCGCTGTCCACGGCGCGCCGGGCGGCGGCCAGCGCCTTCTCGTTCACGTTGGCCTTCGCTGCTTTGACGGCACGCCGGGCGTCCATCAGCTCGTGGACCAGGCGTTGCCTCTCCTGCTCACTGAGACCTGGGTTGGTGGTTCGCCAGAGGCGCCCGCGGACGATGAGGTAACGGCCGTCTGGGGTGGTAAGTGGAGTCATGGGGAAGAGTGTATGGGGCCAGCGGTGACGGGGGAGCAGACAAAAGAAAGGCGGCACCCTGGCCGCTCTTGCTTCTATGCCTCCCTAGCCCCCGCCCAATAAAAAGCCCCGGCTTACCGGGGCTCTTCTTAAGCTTCGTGGGCTTGGCTTCGTAGTGTGCCCTCAAAAGCGCACCGGCTGGCGGGCTGCGGAGCTGGCGGCAGGCAAAGCGATATCGAGGCCAATAGCGCGAGTCATTGACTTGAACGATTCCACCGGATCTTCTTCTTCGTCCTCTGTCGCGAAGAGCACGTTGCCCTTCAGATTGTCACCGACCTCTTCACGCAGAGCAGCCAAGGTTTGGCCGAAGCGGGAGCGAGGTCCCTGATTCCTGGCGTCCACCCTCCAGCGCTCGATCACTTCGAAGCTCTTTTCGTGGCGATGGCCGTTCTTATTCAACTCTTCCATCACTTGATCGAATGAAGTCAAGTCAAAACGAATCGCAGAAAGCATAACAGGATGCCCATACTTCCCACCGCTGGAAGCAGCTTGGGTGATAGCGATAACTTGGCTTCCGTCGGTCGCAAGAGTGTGAATCTTCATAAATATCCTTGTTTGTTTTCAGGTTAGCGTTATTGCCTCCCTACAAATCCAGGTTACGACAGAGCATAAAAATGTAAACCCGAAAGCAACACATTTATTTGACTAAAGTGCAGAACTGACGGGCAACCGCAGAAAACACAAAACCCTGAAACACCTCACGTTTTCAGCCAAGCACCGGGCCCGGCGGAAGCCGCGGCCCGACCTGCCCTTTTCCCACCGCGCTTTTCCGCTTTTGCTTTGAGCCGCTTTTGCCGTTGCCTTCTCTCTCCTAGAGCTCAAAAGAACGCGGCCCGGGGCCGCGCCTGAAAAGCCCCCTCCGGGGAGGTTAGGACATGGGCCGGGGCTTCCGCCCCAGCCACCGCTCAACTCTCCCACACCCCAAAAACCCAGCCACCACCCAAAGGGGCGCCCCCCCCTTTTCTCCCAGCATCGCCAGACTGCAGGCATAAAAAAGGCGACCCTCAGGCCGCCGCTTCCCCTCCCCCGTTTGTTCCCCGCCTCACCTGCTCTGCTCCAGGCACCGGTCAACCAACTGCCGCATCGCCTCGCCCAGCGAGATCCTAGCAGCTCGTGCGTCTTGGATCAGGCTCTTGGCCACCTCTTCAGAAACTTTGGGATCGGGCAGCACCGCGCCGTAGCGCATCCCATCAGGTCCATGCTGGGCACGGACCCGGGGCCCGAACGGCTGGCGGATGTCGGCATGGGCGACCACCAGGGCAGCCAATGCACTGCTGGCCGTGAGCCCCTGCTGGCGAGCGAGAGCCCGGAATGCGGCCGCCTTGGCCGGGGCAATGCGAACCGTGGGCAGCCGGCGCGGGGCCGGCTGCTTGGGTCGGATGGCGTAGGGGTTACGAACCACGAGCGATCTCCTGCAAAACGCTATTGCTCCTCTTTTTTAAATCTTCTTTGTGGAGCTTGAGAAGCTCTCGCATATCTAGGACATGCGCATCGCTTTCAATCAGAACGTTGGATGCATCGACGTAGATCAGCTCTTTCTTCGGTCCAGACAACCGGCGCGGGGCCGGTTGCTTGGATTGGATGGCATAGAGCTTAGGCATCTTCATCCTCGCCCTCCTGTCCGTAGGCCCAAACAAAACGCGTTTCATCCACGATGCGCATGTTGCGCCAGCCCAGTTTCTGCTCCAGATCTTCCATGCCGGCTTCGGCTTCGGCGAGTGTCGAGTATTCCGCGTTGTCGATGGGCTCCCAGTTGCTGCTCCAGCTGTTGGTGGAGTAGTCAGCTTCGATGGTGAAAGTGTTTTTTTGCATGACGGTTACCTTTTTGGCTTTTTCTGTCAGCGGTATTGCTTTCCTATAAATCCAGGTTACGACAGGCCCGTAAAATGTAAACTCAAAAACAACACATTTATTTGACTAAAGTGTAGAACTGACGGGCAACCGCAGAAAATACAAAAACCCTGAAACGCCTCACACTTCCAGCCAAGCACCGGCGCCGGCGGAAGCCGAGGCCCCACCTGCCTTTTCCCCAACACGCTTTTGCTCTAGCCGCTTTTGCCGTTGCTCTTTCCACCCGCCGCCAGCCATAAAAAAGGCGGCCCATGGCCGCCTGTCTTTCACTGCCACCCGAGGGATGGCGTAGGACCTGCTCATAGCTCTGCAGCGATTTCCTCGTGATCCAACGCTTCGGAAACCTCGGCCAGGGTGGCATACCCGCGGAGACTGGATTGGTGTTTCCCGTCCGAGAGTTCCCAGCGCGGCATGGCTTCGCAGTTGTTGGCGGCTTCCATTTTGACGTGGAGCCCAGCTTCGGAGAGTCGCAGTCCCAAACGGGCGGCGCGGTTTTCGAGGGTTTGGCGGCGAGGGGTTTTCATGATGAATCCTTGTTTGGTTTTCAGGTCAGCGGTATTGCCTCCCTACAAATCCAGGTTACGACAGGGCATAAAAATGTAAACTCAAAAACAACACATTTGTTTGACTAAAGTGCAGAACTGACGGGCAACCGCAAAAGATACAAAAACCCTGAAACACCTCACACTTCCAGCCAAGCACGGGCCCGGCGGAAGCCGAGGCCCCTCCCGCCTTTTCTCCACAACGCTTTTGCTCTAGCCGCTTTTGCCGTTGCTCTTTCCACCCGCCGCCAGCCATAAAAAAGGCGGCCCATGGCCGCCTGTCGTTCACTACCACCCCAGGGCTACCGTTGTTTCCTCGCCCGCCCCACGATGGCTTTCCGAACCTGTCTCCGCATTGGATCCAGGTCATCGGTTGCCGTGGTCACGACGAGGCGACGCTTGCTCTTTTTGAGCTCCTGGCAAGCCCAGGAAGCCAGCGCAATGAGCGCGGTGGTGAGAATCGGCTGTTCTTCCCCGGTGACGTCCTGAATCTGCTCCCGGAGCTTGGGCGGCACGGTGACCATCGTTCGCTCCACACGCGCCCCGTTCTCGTCGCGGTAGTCGAACATGGTGGAGTCGCGTCCCACGTCCAGATGAACCCTCTGGCCGTCCCGCAGGTAGGGCCGCTCCTCGGAGTAGTCGAAATAGGTTCTCCGCCCAGGCGCGTCCCCTGCAGCCACCATCAGCTCTGCCAGTTGCCCTTCGGAAAACTGGTCCAGATCAATGAGCGGCGCATACGTGCGTTCCGGCTTGGCGTGGACCACTTTCGCGGCCTTGGACAGGTCTTTGCGGGCTTTGGCAACGGCGTTCTTGGCGGGGGTCTTCTTGGCAGCCATGAGGTCCGGCAGGGGCAGCATTGGGAGCTCCATCATGCATGCCCCCGCGCCGGGTTGGCCAATCTTTTTTGGATAGCCTGACCTACCCGCAGAATGTCCTCTCGCGCCTTGTCCACGCCAGCGCCGCGCATGGAGAACACGGTCTCGCCAAGCTCGTAGTAGCTCGCCAACGCCGCCCGCTCGGGAATGACGATGGCGCCTGCCAGGCTGGGATCTTCCAGCCGGCGGCGGTGCTCCGCCCGCTTGAGGTTGACTCGGTTGGCGACCGGCAGGAAGGGCTTGCCCTGACGTCGCAGGGTTTCAATCGTCCGCAAATAGACCACAAACGATCCACCATCGAGCAACGTGGGAACTAGATAGAGGTCCGCGTCCGGCAGCTGGTCTTTCACTGGGGCGCTGGGCGGCAGGTCTTGAATCTCCAGGTCGAAGCCTGGGGATGAGGCACGACTCACGGTAAACGGGGTCTCCCCGTCGCTCATCGCAGACCAAGCGACCGAACCACATTGAGGGTCACGGTCGTTGACGAGCACACGGGATTGGCCGGCAAACGCGGCGGCGAGGTTGAGCGAAAGCGTGGTGCGCCCCACGCCCCCCTTGAAGCAGCAGACAACGAGACGCATAAGATGGGCTCCTTTTATGGGTAGGTCGTGCAACACACTACGATGCAAACCTAATCCCGCAAGAGCCATGCAGCTAGAGGGGGTTTAGCCGTGCAGACGTCGGAGGTTCAGCGACCCCGGGGCCCGGCGGGAGCCGTGGCCCACCCTGCCGTTGTCTCCACTCCGCTCTTCGGCGGCGAGCAGCCGCCGGCCTGAGCTTCAGGCCACGGCTTTATGGTTGCGACGGAGGTGGGCGTAGGCGGGGTGAGGCCGATGAAGCGCGGTGTGGGACCATTCGCCTGCCCGTTGGCGTCCAAACCATGCCTGCATGGCCGGGCAAAGAACGCCCCCGCAGACCTCCGCCAGCGTTCGGCCTTCGTCCACCCGTCGCCGCTCCAGCTTCCCAGTGTGCCCCCGTCGCACCACGAACCGCTCCCCGATCTGAACCAGCGGATTGGCCCCGGCGTCCATAAGCGCCTCAATCATCGCGGCATAGCGCGTCGCCAAGACCGGGTCCGACTGGACGGCCTTGGAATACATGAGGGAGGCGACGGCCAACGCAGTGATGCCAGGGTCGCCGGCCACGCCAGCGTCCAGGTCGGGCGTCCCCTTGAGTGTGTGGAGCCACCCATAAAACGCCAGCGGGTCGTTGGTTTGGATGGCCCTGATGAGGCTTTCGGTCCCGGCGCTCATTGCCCACTTCCCAAAACCCCGATGAGCACCAAGGCCACCAACGCGTAGAACGGCACCAGCACGATGCTCCACCACTGCCGGGATGCTTCCTGGGCCTTGCTGCCCTGTCGAACAGGAGCTGACACGCGATAGAGGCGCACTAGGGCGCGCCCGGCGGAGATGGGGTTGGCGACCAGGTCCCGGTAGAACACTGCGGTGCTCAGGAGACCGACAAACAGCAGGGCCATGTTCAAAATGCTCATACGAAGCGCTCCTCTTCCTTCTTCCAACGCCGCTCATGGCGGGCGCGGGTGGCCAAGCGCTGGATCCTGCGGTGCTTGTCGGCCAGCTGATTGAGGCCATTGGTGCGGTCCAGGAACCGCGCGGCGGTGTGGAGTTGGAAATGCGCCAGGTCGGTGCTGGCAGGCTCGACGGGATGAATCTTCATGTCTTCACTTTCTTTTTGTGGATAGGTCGGTTTACCCATTAAACCGCTCCTACACCACGATCCAACCACATCGCCAACCGATGTCAACCCATTGATTTGAAAGATTTTTGACTAAAATCAAGAACTGCCGTCAGGACTTGCCAAAACGCGGTTGTGTCGCATGCTGAAATGCATGACACCGCAAGCCCGCCCTTCCCGTCGTCCTCCCGCCCCAGGCTTTGGCCTGGTCGAGTTGCTGCTCGCATTGGGGGTTGCCACGGCCATGGGGGCCGCCGCGTTTTGGGTCTACCCCCGCGTCACCACTCGGGTCAACGTGGCGTCGGACGTCGAGAACGTTCGGGACCTGGCCAGCCGCGTTGATCGGTCCCATGGCGTCATTGGCTCGTTCCGCGGCGTCAGCACGTTGAACGTGCTTGAAGATGGGCTTGCCCCCACCGACTTCCGCCAAGGCAGCGCAGCGATCATGAGCAACGCGTGGGGCGGCGCAGTGACCGTGTCCCCGGCCACGGTGCGCTTGGCGGGGGATGCCTTCACCGTGGGGCTGTCCGGGCTTCCTGCGCGGGCCTGCGTGCCGTTCGTCTCCGCCATCGCAGGCGACGCGAACGTGCGGGACGTGATCGTGGGCAACACCAGTGTTTTGTTGGGCAACGGCGGAACCCTGGACATCCCCGGCTTGGGATTGGCGTGCGGGGTCGATGGGGCCGTGGTCGAGATCGTCTATTACTCGGGCATGGTGGCTGGGTCGTCGGTCGCCGTGGTGCCCACGCTTCCCCTGCCCTCCACGCCCGCCGTCCCTGGCCCTTCAACGCCGACCCCGGCGGGGCCCGTCACTGGTGCGCCCAGCGTGAGCGATGCGGTGCCGGGCGTTCCTGGGAACGTGTCGCCAAGCCCTGCAGTTGCTCCTTTCCCGGCTCTTCCACCGCTTCCTGTTGCGCCCAGCGTTCCGGTGCCTCAGCCGCTCCCAACGCCGGTCCCCACCCCGGCTCCGCCGGCCTTGGTGCCGTGCCGGCAATCGGAAAGCTCGGCGGCCCGGGCGAGCTGTCCGGCGGGCACGTGGGGCACAGAGACGGTGCGCACGCGCCAGGTCTGCGCTCCCGGCGACGTGTATCCAAACTCAGACGCCGCGTGGGAGCATCCCGAGGCGTGGGTTCAAGCCCAGACGGTGGCGGCCGTGACGGCGAGGGATTGCCAAGCCTGCCCGGGGACCACCCGTGAGGAACGCGATCAATGGCTCCCCACGTCGCAAGCCTGCCCGTCGGGTCAAACCGGCACGCACACCTGGGAACGGCAGCAGGTGCGGTCGAGGGACGTATTCACCCATTGCCCGTTCGGCACCACGACCCTGCCCGGGCCCACTTACGGCGGCTGGTCCAACTGGGTGGATACCGGGGCTCGTCGCAACGAGGTCAACACGTGCAAGCCCACGGCCGCTCGCTGCAGCGATGGGAGCTTGCAGGTTGTGGCATGGCACTCCGCCGATGGGCAGGACGTTCCGCCCCCCTCGGGTTCGAGTGGCATTTCTTACTGGTATCCCGATGCGGTGGTGCGCCTGACGCCAGCGGAGAAAGCAAAGCTGGACTGGGCCATCGCCAACGTGCCCATCCACCGGGTGGAGACGCCCGCACCGATGCCCGGCAACTGGCCCGCCAACGTGAGCGAGTCGGCGTTCTACGAAGAGCAATGCAACGCGCTTTCGGACGCCGGGAACATCCGCTACGCCTACTCTTACGATTTTGAGTGCGTCTCCAACATGGGCATGCACTACTGCGACTACAACTGGACCAGCGGCGGCACCTCCTTGGCCGTGTGCCGGCAAGCGTGCGCGTCCGATTTGGTGGGCAAGACCAACAATCCGTATCGCTGGGAGTGGCCCGAGTCGTCGGTGGTGGCTTCGACGCCCTACACCACTTGCACGGGCCAGCCCGGATGCACGCCCAACGGCGGTTTTGGCACCCAGCAAGGCCTGCCGGCGTGCAACGAGCACAACGTGGGCGAGACCTTCGCGTTCAACTGGTATCGCCAGTTCTACAACCCCGTGCGGGTGGACTACCAGACGCTGACGCTGACATGCAGAGGGCCTAGCTGATGTGCCGGGGACCATCGTCCCCGCCCATAGGTCAGTCGCAGAGATCAAACCTCAACGGCTTGCCATCCCACCGACCATACAGCTCGCCACTCCCCCAATAGCTGACCCGGCCTTCGCTTTCGCGCCGAATCGCTCTGAACACGCCGTTTCCCGGTGTCTGGTCGACCAAGCTCCCATCAAGCACCGGGAGAACATATCCAACCAGGCCATCCGGCGGAGTTGCTTGAGAAGGGATTGGTAAAAGGAGAGCACCTGTCGGCGTTTCTCGAAGAACGATGCAAAAGCACGGGTAGCTGAAGCTCTTCCAGGAAAAGACCAGCGCAGGATGCGTGCCTCGGGAACGAATCTCGTCGAGCAGCGGGCCGAGCGAAGTCATTGCTAGTGCCCTGGCCTTCGCCTTCATGGCCTCTTGGCTTGCCTCCTCGCACCAAGATGCAACGTCCGATGAGTCGGCGAGGATCAGGTCCTTATTTCGGCTAGCAAAGCGCTTGGCGACGTTTCTGTAGCGAGACGTAGTAACAAACAACCCGCCCGCCTTCTCCCGCAGGCTATGCGCCTCAAGGGCTGCCACTGCATCAAGATCTATAGGACGATGCTTGGCGTAACGCTTCGCTTGCACCAGCGTGAGGGCATCACCCAAAGGGGATTGAATCCACATTCGGACATCCACGCCTTCATCGGCGCTGCCCGGTCCGATCTGAGTCCGCCAGCCTCTGGCCGTGAACACGCTGCTGATCAGCTCTTCGAACGCACGGGGACTCAGCCGATACAGGTCATCTGGGCGCTTCGAAAAATATTCGTAGATATCGCCGGAAACATCCGCCGTATCGGCCTCGATCAGCCGACAGGTCCACCTCCAGCGAGCCCATTCGTCGAACCTCTTCTGAAGGTCGGACTCCTGGTCAGTGAGGTAGTAGCCGGCGGTGACGTGGTCATCTAGCTCAATGAATACACCGATGGACTCCAATGCCGCGTAGAGCTCCTCGGCCTCGTCCATCCCTTCATTCAAGCAGCGCCCCACCATACCTTCGGACCAGAGGGTCAAAATGGAAGAACCCTCACCCGGCTCAGTGTCGTAGTGATCAAGTGGATCCTTGTGCCCAGAATCACCCCACAGGTCGTGGCGCTCTGCCCATGACTCGGTGATCGCCTTGGCGTGGGCAACCACATCCTCCAGCTCTTGATCCGGCTTGGCCCTTGACTTTCGAGCACCCTTGATACTTTTGGATGAAGTTGCCACGACATATCTGCCGTCCGATAAAGTTGGAACGTATACTCCGCCCAACCGACATCTTTTTCCACATCCTCGGACGCACATGACAATCCTTTTCTTGATTGCGCTAGCCCTTGCGATCCCTACCAGCGGCCTATCTCTACTGGTCTACGGTGCAGTATTTGTAGGGAAAGCCATCCTTAAAGCTAAAGTAAGGATGCAGGAGGCCAACAAGAACATCGCCTTTAAAGCGATTGACAGCGAGGGCCCGAAGAACCTTCCCTCTTGGGTTAAAAACGAGGATCGGCGAGATGAGTTTGTCAGCGCGCTGCTGATGATGGCTCAGCGAAGAGGAGTTCCGGAGGCTTACTTGGGCGTGATGCTCAACACTCGGCAGTCTCTAGAAATCCTGTTGGGCTTCGCAGCAGAGATGGAGAAGAACGGCGCCTCTTTCGTGGAGCAGCAGTCCGGCAGCATCGATTTCGTCTGCCAGATGTGGGATCGCTTGGACGTAGCAAACAAAGCTAAGTTCGCAAACATTGATCTGACAGAAGAACAGTATCGCAGCCTCCACACGCCAATCGAACGCCGACTCCCCATCAACGCTCCGAGGCGCAACGATGCCCGCACTACCCAAATGATCGAATGGGCAATCGAGACTCTTGGCAAAGAGCCAAGCGTAATCGGAACCGCCTACGACGAGATTTCCTACAGCGCAGTGGTCAGCTACGTTCATGAACGCAAATGCACGATCATTACGCGAGTGGCAAAGCCCTACGGCGACTGGCTTGAGTTCCAAACGAACGTGCGTGGTCGGTCCTATCAAGTCACACTGGGAATGACACACGAAGGACACGGTTCGGTGCTCACCTCTCATCCCGCCTAAGATGTCAGTCCATGCGCTGGCTCATCGGGCGTCCGGCAGGGCCGTTCTATCCCACGCCCGCTTGACCCACCCAAACACCACGGCCAGCACGCCGATCAACAGCACACCCCAGAGCCAAGCCAAGTAAAACGCTGCGGTAGCGATCTCCCCAAACTGGGGATGCTCCGCATACTTGAACCCCAGAACGGCGGCCGCCACCACCGCCACCACGCCCAACCCTCCCCCGAGCAGCGCCCCTTTCAGGAAGCCGTGCTTCCGAAAATGCGGCATCCGCCCCGTTCGGACGTGCCAGTCCCAGAGCCGCTGAGCACGGATGTGGAGCGCCAGGCAGAAACCCAGGAACGCGAAGATCGCCAGGCCCCCGGCGCAGTAGAGCGAACCCAGCAACACGCTGGACCGCATGGCCTCCTGTCCGCCGCCCAGGGCGAGCAGCCCCAACGGCCCCAGCAACATGGTGGGCAGGATCATGGCGGCCGGGCCGGTGGGGGGTTCCAATCGGTGGTGGTAGAACGTCATTGTTTTCTCCTTGGCTTGGGTTGAATACATGCACGGTTCTTCTGGGGTCCGGGTGCAGTCAAGGGCCCCTTCCCAGGGCATTCAGCCTGCAGACGTCCCGGCATCAGAAGCGCCGCCGTGGTGGGGGGGTTTCAGCCTTGGGCAGTTCCAGGTGCAACGCGCAGGCTCGGTGAAACGCGTGTAGCCACTCTTCGGCGTCCTTGACGCCCGTCAGTTCCCGAATCACCACCCCGGCCAAGCAATCCCCAGGGACGGCAAACAGGTCGTCGTTCAGATCGCTGCTGGACAGAGGGGTATGGAAATCGGCCCCCTCTTGGAACGCCTGAAGCAGGTGCTGCCGGGCAAGAGGATCCCGGCGTGCCGCCCATGCGAGGCGAACGAGCTCCGACGATGGCCAGGGTGCGGGGGTCATCAGAACTCGTAACCGTCTGGCACGCCCGAGGGGATGCCCTGCATGGGGCCCGAGTAGCCCACCTGCTGAACCAGGTTCTGGGCGGTTTGCGACATGCGATCCAGGCGTTCCGGGACTTGGTCCAGGGCGAACAGAACCATGCCAAAAAGGGCGATGTTGAGCAGTTTGTTGAAAAGTTTGCGCACGAGCGGGGTCCTCCGTGGTTGTCAGGGGTTCGGGTTTCAAAAAAGTTGGTGGTGTTGGGCGATGCCGAACAAGCAAAGCGCCCAGGTGGCCGCAATCGTTGGAGGAGCCAGGCAAAGCGGCACGCCGAGGGCGATGTCCGACAGCTTGGCCTTGGGGTCGGTGACCATCTCCCATCCCAGCTTGGCCGCCCCCATCCCCGACATGGCGTCGAACAGGAATCGCAGGAGCGCTGAGGTGGTGGCGACGGAGGACCGGGCGGGCGCTTGGGTTTGGCTGCGGGTATTCATCAGAGCGCATCCAGTCGGTCAGCAATGGCCAGTCCGGCGACCAATCCAGCCAAGAGGCAAAAAGCAAAGAACGTCAACATGGGGTTTCCTTTGGTTAAAGAGCATCGGCGCCCTTCTCTGATCTCAAGGTAAAAGAAAACCAACTTTTCGCAATAGATTAACCCTACATTTTTCTGACTAAAAAACAAAAATGATGAGCAGACGCAGAAAATACAAAAACCTTGAAACACCTCACATTCCCAGCCCCGCGTCGGGCCCGGCGGAAGCCGAGGCCCCACCTGCCCTTTCCCCAATGCGCTTTTGCTTTGAGCCACTTTTGCCGTTGCCTTCTCTCTCCTAGATCTCAAAAGAACGCGGCCCGGGGCCGCGCCTGAAAAGCCCCCTTCGGGGAGGAAAGGCCCAGGGCCGGGGCTTCCGCCCCAGCGTCCGCGTGGCTGTCCTTGGCCCCATGCCCGCAAAAGGCAGTCCGATTCGTCAGGCGCTGGATTGGATGCATCGCCAGACCAACTGGCGAACGGCTTCTGGCTGACGAATGCCGATTCGGTTGGCGTCGATGAGCAGGGCCATGGCGACCTGGGGAGCCACCTGCACACTGGGGAGCGCGGTTTTGTAGCGCTCTCGCCCCTTCGCCGCCTCTCCGGTCCAAGGCGTGGGGCGTCGAGGGGAAAACGGTTCTCGAATCTGGGCGTGTTGCTCGATGAGCTGGGCCAGTGCAGCGCGCATGCTCAGGCCTTGCGCGGCGGCCAGGGCTTGAAACGCGGCTTTGCTAGGCGCGTCAATCCACGTTTCGTGGATGGTCTCCACAAGTGGCATGTTGTTCCGCTTGGGTTGTAGCGTGTAGCGGCTCATCCGCTCCTCCTCTTCTCCTTCAGGTCTGCTCTTACATACAACCCCGAATCCATAAAAACGAGGGCCATCTCGCGAAACGAAACGCCCGCCGGAAACTCTTGACTCCAGACCACAATCCCATCTTTGAGGTAGCTGTATTCCTGGCGAGTCACTACGCCAAAGCCATCTTCTGAGTCGCACATGTATTTGACCCGGTGGCGGTAACCGGCGTTCTCGATTTCAATCAACTCTTTCATTCGAACCCTGCTTGTGAGGGCCAGAGGACGTAGCGCCTTCTCATGCGGTCCTCCGACTGGGCTTAGCCATCCAGCCCTGGGCGGCCGCCTCTTCAGCGGTCAGCAACGCGGAGGTGCCCAGGAAGCGCGTGAGCTGGTAATGGCCGATGGTGTGCGGATACCGCTGCAGGTGGGCATGCATATCCCTGTCGAAGTAGCACGTGCCCCCGGATCGGCGCTCGTAGGCAAAGTAGCGGCGGCGGCGTTCAAGCAAGCCCATTATTCGCGTTCCTCTCCGCAGCGTATTGCTTGGCCTTCTCTTCTGCCCCGCCCTTTGAAAAAACCATGTTCCAAGAGTCGGTGAAATCTTCATTCACCACGACAAACACCCCTTCTTTGAAGCCATAGATGCGCCCGGGAACCACGGTCTGCCTTACGAACTTCCATCTCATCAGAAGCGCTCCGACTTGTCGTAAGCAATAGCTTGAATACCCATGTCTAAATCCCGATTTATAGAAAGGAGTTATCTCATCTTTACAAATCCAGATTAGGGCAGCAGAAACAAATCGCAATAGGTTTATCCGATCATTTCTTAGCTAAAGTTCAAGATTGACGGGGCAAAAGCAGTTTTAGGAAACCTTTGCATCACATCACACTTCCCGTAAAGCCCAAGGCACGGCGGAAGCCGTTGCCGCTTTTCGCCGCCTTTCACTCCCCAGACTCGGCGGCAGCGCCGCCGGCTCTTGCTTTGGCCGCTTTTGCTCTTTGCCTCCAACCCCTCGCTCAAAAAAAAAGCCCCGGTTTCCCGGGGCTCTATCTGCAACGCTGTAATGCCGGTCAGGCCTTATACGGGTGCGCCGGCCATTCTTGGTCCGGGTGCTTCTTTTTCCACGCCTTGCCTTCAGCAGTTTCGGCCCACGCAAGGAAGGCCTTCGGCTGCCGCCCGGTGCCAGCCCACGTGGTCCCATCCGGGATCTGGAACTTCGGGGCGCGACTGATGCCAGCGCTCGCGGAAACCGCCTTGCGTGGCTCAAGCAGCGCCTTCAGATCGTTCTTCTGCTTCGTCGTGTAATGCTGCGCAAACTGCTGCAAAGTCTCGTAGACCCCTGCAAAGCTGGCCCCGGCTTCGGCCGCAAGCGCATCGCCTTCAGCCTTTTCCATTTCGGCCAGTAAAGCCTCGGCCTCGGCCTTTTTCTTTCGGATTTGTTCAAGCGTCAATGCCACGGCTTTCCCTTGGGGTTGGTCAAACCCCGATCCTGCCGTTTTGCGAGATTACTGTAAACCCTCAACGGCCCAACCCCGGCTCTCCCGTGGCAACTGCCACGGAGGTTGACCCTCAAGAGTCACTGAGGGGATGCCGTACGCCGACCACTGGAGCAGGCCTCGGCGGTTGCGGGGGACTGACCGTGCCCACCCCCACCTTCCACCATGCAATGCCGCAATGTCCAAGGGCTACCGGGCGCCGGCAAAGCTTTGGACAGCGGGAGCAATGCTTAGCGTGGTGCGGAGCGGAGGCGCGATGGCGGAGGGCCATACTGTAGGGTTCACCGGCCCAACACGCATTCCCTGACTAAGCTAGAGCGGTAGCCTACCGTGATAGAGGTGACCGATGGCTGAGGCCGCCCGTCAGTTTGCTCTGGAGTCGTTGCGGATCCTGGATTCCGACCCCGAGCCCTTTTTCGATGCGCTGATGCGGGCCGCGAGAAACATGACGGGCATGCCGGTCGCCCTGATCTCCTTGGTGGACGGGGACCGCCAATGGTTCAAGGCCCAGATAGGCCTTCCCGGTGTGGACGAGACGCCCCGCGACATTGCCTTCTGCACCTGGGCCATCCAGTCCGATGAGCCGTTTGAGGTGGCAGACGCCGGCCAGGATGCCCGCTTTTCGACCAACCCGTTGGTCTTGGGTCCTCCTTTCGTCCGCCACTATGTCGGCGCGCCCATCAGCGCCAATGGCCAGAACGTGGGAACGCTTTGCCTGCTCAGCCCAAACCCGGGAACGATCTCAGCGGAGCAGGGAGCAGCCCTGTCATGCTTGGCCCAGGCCGCCGCAGTCGGCATGCAGCAGCGCGCTCGCCTTCTTGAGCGGGTCAGCGAATCCCAGGCCTTGCAACGGCGTTTTCAGAGAAGCCAGTTCTTTCTGGAGCGCACCAATGCACTGGCCAAGGTCGGAGGGTGGGAGCTGGTGCTTGGAACTGGAGAAGTCAAATGGACCAAGGAGACCCGGAGGATCCATGACGTCTCTGACGACGCGGTGCCCGGCCTGGACACGGCGATTGCCCTGTGTCCGGAAGGCGCACGGCAGCGGCTGGAGGCCGCCCTGGAAGACTGTATCTCATCGGGTGTGCCCATCGATTTGACCCTTCCGTCCAGCAAGCTTTCGGGGGAGCGCACGTGGGTCCACGTGGTGGGCCAGCGGGAAGAGACCGAAACCGGTGCCCGATTGATCGGCGCGATCCAAGACGTGACGGAGCAACGGGCGGCGGTCGAGGCCTTGGCGCATAGCGAGGCACGCTACCGCAGGCTGTTCCAACACAGCCTCGGCCTCATCTGCACGCATTCCTTGGACGGGACGGTCACGTCGGTCAACCCTGCGGCCTCGCACTCACTGGGTCTCTCGGAGGGTGACGTCGTCGGCCGATCGCTGGCCGAGCTCATTCCCCAGAGCAAGCAGGACGCGTTCAAGGCTTACTTGGATCGCATCCGGGAAAACGAGAGCGACTCGGGCATGATGGAGCTGGTGGCCCGCGACGGATCGCGCCGCTTCTGGGCGTATCACAACGTGCTGGACACAGAAGCCCAACCGCCCTACGTGCTGGGCCACGCGCAAGACATCACGACTGAGCAGCAGCTCCACGACTTGGCGACCCGCGACCCGCTCACCCGAGCGTTCAACCGTCGCTACTTGGCCGATCTGGCCCACCAGCAGTTCGATGGGTGGGGCTGTCTGGTGTTTGACTTGGACCACTTCAAAGAAGTCAACGACACCCAAGGCCACGCCCAAGGCGACAAGGTGCTGGTCGACTTCGTGGCTTTCCTGTCCGCCCCGCTCCAAGGCGAGGAAGCGGTGGTTCGGCTCGGGGGCGACGAGTTCCTCGTGTTCGTCCCCGATGCGACGTTGGAACGGCTGAGCGTGTTGGAGGACACCTACCACGAGCGCGCCGGCGAGGCACCGATCCGCTTTTCCGGCGGTTGCGCCATTGGTCGGCCCTCGGAATCGGTGGCCGATACCATCAATCGCGCAGACATGAAACTCTACGACCGCCGAAAGCGGGAACGGCAGTGAGCCTGCCCTCAGATCCGGGCATGGGGCCAGTTGTGGGCTGCCCCCTTACGCCGATGATCGCCTTTAGCGTAGCAAGCGGCCCTTCAGTGCCGCCCAATCTCACCGATGGAGAGGGCAACATGGAGAAGCGGGTGTGCTTTGATTTCGAGATTGATTTCAGCAACGGGGGCGGGATTCAGGGCCAAGGCTTCCGGCTGGACATCGCCGGTGATGACATCACCGATAAGGCGTTGGCCGACTACATCGTGCGCGACATGCGCCTGCTGATGGTGGGCGAGGTTCGCATCCTCAACAAGGAAATCATTGAGGAGCCTCATAAGCGCCCGGCGCACGGCCAAGACGGTTCAACTGTCCACGACCCAAAGGACGGGTGAGCGGCCATGCATCCTGATGTTCTTGGCTGGACTGCAACCGCCGTGTTGATAGCCACGTTGGTCCGGCAAATGATCAAACAGTGGCAGTCTCCCCATCCGGAAACGGTCTCCAAATGGCTGTTTGTCGGTCAGATGACCGCGTCGACCCTGTTCACCGCCTACAGTGCACTTTTGGGGTCAACGGTGTTTGTGGTGACCAATGCCCTGCTGCTGCTCACGGCCGTGGTGGGACAGATCCTGGCTTGGCGTCGACGTCGACGAACCGACGCACCGCCTCCCTGCTGACCCAGTATTGGCTGCACCAAGGAAAGCCGTGGTAGGCGTTTAGCAGCCACTCTTCGTCAGATCCGAAACGGACGCCGCCTGACATGCTCGACCCGGCCTCCGACCGTGACCAGCGTCGAGATGGCCCAGTCGCTGGAAGCGGACACGGGCGGAAGCAACAAGATCTCAACGCCGGCCCCCATCGCCGCGCCTTTCCATACCTCCACTGTGCCATCCTCGCTGGGACTGCGGTGGAGGCCCCAATCCGAGGCGAAATCCGTCAGCGCTTGCTGTCCATGTATCCTATCGAGCGCGCTGCAAAGCGAATCATACTGAGCACTCCTCACTCCCCTCCCCCTTGCATCGTTTTCTAACCTGCGCTTCACCATCCATCCCAGACTACTTCATGGCAGACATGAAGATCGAAAGCCAGTCTGAATCCCTCAGGAGAACGCCAACTTTCTGACGGGGCAGCCTCCGATCCATTACCTGAAGCTGGGACCAGGGACGACCGCCTAAGCCGATTCAGGCAGGGTTGCGCGGCTGCCCGTCGTCTATCAACAACACCGTGCGGCAAGCGCGCGCCAACTGCAAGGCAGCCGACATGTCCGCATAGCTTCGATAGGGAGAAAATGCGCCGGGCGGGCCCGACACGCGATCGCCCTACTGGTTGGTTCAGAACAGCTCCGTCTGAGCCGGTGGGTAGACAAGCGCTGGCCCGACGGCCTGCGCCATCGGGTTCAGCGGATGCGGTTTGGGTTCGGCGTGGGACACGATGTGCAGCACCTCATGGCCCCGGTGCGTCAGCAGGTCGGAGATGAGACGTCGGTGGCAACGCCACCACGGTGCCTCCGCGCACATCAGCGCGGTCCGATGTTCGCCCCCCAGTGCAAGCACCTTCGATAGCCCGCCGGCGAACTCGGCGGTCGCCATGTGGTCTGCGTAGCCCTGAAACGCGGCGTTGTCCCACGCACCATTGGGCGAATCCGGCTGCACCTTGCGCCGCCCGCCCAGTTCAGGAATCCAAAGATACTCCACGCCGTGCGCTGGCAGCGTTTTAGCCATCTGCTCGGATGCGAACCAAGGGTGACGACGCGATCCTGGGAAACGACGCACGTCCGCGATCGCCGAGATGCCTTGTGCGAACAGCAGGTGTAAGAACTCGTCCCAAGGTCGAGTGGAATGCCCGATGGTCCAGACGGTCACCGGGGTCGGAGCGGGAGCATCGCACTGCATGAGGCTCATTGGACAGGAGCCGGCATCAAGCCCGCGTGCTCATCACGTGCTCGGCAGCTGCCAACGACGCTCGCGTCTTCCCGTCTACGCTCGGACACGACCGCGGGGATAGCGGCTAGTCGTTTCGGGCCCATTTCGACAAGTTCTGCTTCAACGCATCGATGCCCTCCCAGGGATCCTTGCGGCGACGTTTCAGCTTGCCCGGCACGTCCTTGATCGTGAACGCGTCAGCCCGCTTGAGCTTGGCCAGCTCACTCCACGCCAAGGGCATGGCCACCGGAGCGCCAGGCCTCCCTCGCAGTGAATAGGACGCCACGGCGGTGGCTCCTCGTCCGTTGCGGAGGTAATCGACGAATATCCGCTTGTTTCGCAGGGCCTTGGTGGCGGTGGCCAAGAACCGCTGAGGTTCCGACTGGGCCAGCGCGTCGGCGAATCCTTTGGCGAAGCGCTTGGTCAGGTCCCAGTCGCACCCCGGGTTGAGGGGCACCACGACATGCAGGCCCTTGCCTCCGGATACCCGAAGGAAGGACTCCAACTCCAGCTGGACCAAAAGCTCCCGGATATCGGTGGCGGCCCTTTTCACTTCGGCGAAGGGCACGTCCGGGCAGGGATCCAGGTCGAACACGACCCGATCCGCCCGGTCGGGCTCCTCCGCGTGGCTTCCCCACGGATGGAACTCCAGGGCATTGAACTGGACCAGCTCCAGCAAGCTGGCCGCGTCGCGCACTACGAGGTAGTGGGCGTTGATGCCGCTGTCCTCCTTCAACTTGACCGAGTCCACCAGCTCCAGCCCGGCGGTGTGGTGCTTCTGGAAGAAGCAAGGCTTGCCGGTGCCGGCGGGGCAGCGAATGATCGAGAGGGGCCGATTGATCACCTCTGGGAGCAGGTGATCCATGACCGCCGAGTAGTAATCCCAAACGTCTTGCTTGGTATAGCCGTCGCCAGGGAAAAGGACCTTGCTCGGGGAGGACAGCTTGGGCGGCATGCGATCGGCTTGAGGCGTTGGGGCGGTCTTGCGGGCAGAAGACACCGCCGATGCCCGCTTCCCGCGGCCGCCCTTTACCGGGGCGCGGTCTGAGTCGGTCAGATCGGCCACGTCCTTGTCGGCCCTCACGGCTTTCAAGGAAGCCTGGCGCAGCAGTTGCTGTCCGCCGATGCCGCGATAGAACACCTCCACCACAAAGCGCGGCTCGAACCAAGTAGCGGCCCGGAGATCGGTGTCCTCCGTGGGCACGTAGGCCGTCGGCTTCTTGCCTCCCCCTTGGATCCTCTTGCTCACGTCCTTGATCAACGCGTCGGAGAACCCGGTGCCCACCCGGCCCACGTAGAGCCAACCGTGTTTGGGGTCAGGTTTGGCCAGAAGGAGCGAGCCAAAGCCGCTGCGGCTTCCTTTGGGGGCCGTATAGCCCACCACTGCGAACTCATCGCTGGCCAGCTGCTTGGTCTTGCGCCAGTCGTCGCTGCGGCCGGTGTGGTAGCCGCGATCGGCGCGCTTGGAAATGATGCCTTCAAAGTGCTGTTCGCCCGCCAGGCGGTAGGCCTCGTTGCCGTCGCCTTGGACGTGAGAGCTGAAGGCCAAATGGCCGGCTTGGCCCTCCAGCAGCTCCTGCAGGAGCGCCTTACGCTCCAACAGAGGTGCTGCGGCCACGTCCACGCCATCGATGTGCAGCAGGTCGAAGAGCGCGTAGGCCAGCGCGCCTTGCCGCTCCCCGGACAATGTCGCCTGGAGCAGGTTGAAGTCCTCCTTGGTGCCCGATCCGGCGATGAGTTCGCCATCCAAAGCCGCAGAAGTGAGGCCCAATGCCGCTACTGCGTCGCGTATCTCGGGGATCTTGTCGGTCCACTCCAACGCGTTCCGGGACCAGAGCCGGACGGCCCCATCGGCGACCGTTGCGAGGATCCGATACCCGTCCCACTTGATCTCATGGACCCATTGGTCGCCCTGCGGTGGGGCGTCCCCCAGCTTGGCCAACTGGGGCACGAAGGGGCCGGAAGGCGGGGCCGCCTCTTTCGCTTTGGGCAGGGCCAAGGCCTTCTTGGCCCAGTTCTTCCGTCGCGCACGCTTTGCAGGGAGGGCTTTGAGCTTCTTCTTGTCGGCTTTACCGCCGCCGGCCCTCTTGATGTCTGCCGTTGGGGCCGCCGACACATCGGCGAGCAGATCGTCCGCTTCCAGATCGCTCGCATACGCATCGTCGTCCTTGAACAACAGCCACTGCGGCTGACGGGCAGGCTTGCCGGAGCGGACCAGGTGCCACCCGCCTTTGAGCTTGGTGCCAAACAGCTCGAAGCGCAGGTGACCCTTGGCAAGTTGTGCCTCTGGGTCTCCTTGGGTGGCCCAGACGCCGTGATCAAACTGGGCCACGTGCCCACCGCCGTATTGCCCTTTGGGGATCTCGCCTTCGAAGCTGGCGTAGTCGACGGGATGGTCTTCTACTTCCACGGCCATGCGCTTGACCTTGGGGTCGTAACTGGGGCCTTTGGGGACGGCCCAACTCTTCAGGGCGTCGCCGATTTGCAGCCGGAAGTCGTAGTGCCGGCGGCTGGCGTGGTGGAGTTGGACCACGAAAATGGCGCGCTGCCCTTGGGGCAGCGCTTTGCCAGGTTCCGGCTCCTTGGTCTGGTCAAAGCGGCGCTTGCGGCGGTATTCGACCAAGGACATGACGGCTCCTCGTTACTTGCCCAGGTGCTTGCGAACGGCCGCAGCGGTGGGGCCCACGGCTTTGACGGCGGCCCGGAGCTCGTCGGCGGACACGCCCAGCGCCTTGGTCCAATACTGGAGCTCGTAGTCTTCGTTGACGTTGATGCGGTCGCGGTCCGGGCTGCCGGTGTTCTTCTTGTCGTCGCTCATGAGAATCTCCTTGGGTGATCAGGCGCTCTTTCGAGCCTTCTTGGCGGGGGACTTCTTTGCGGCTTTCTTTGCTGGGGCCTTCTTAACGGCGGCCTTCTTGGCAGGCTTGCTGTCTTTGGTGGAGGGCTTGGAGGCGGTCTTCACCGGCGTTGCTTTCGCCGGGGTGCGCTTGTTGGTTTCCAAGCTCTTCTGGAGCAGCGCCATGAAGTCCACCACGTTGGTCGCCGAGTCATCGCGGTGCTCCGGTTCCTCAAACGTCGTCGTGGCACCGGCCTGCTTGACCCGCTTCTTGATGATGTCGGACAGGCGCTCGCGGAACTCGTCCTGGTAGCTGTCCGGCTCCCAGTCAGAGGTCATGCTCTCAATCAGCTGCTTGGCCATTTCGAGCTCTTTGGGCGCAACCCGGTAGTCCGACGCCCCCCCCTGCGGCAGTTTGTATTCGTCCGGAGCCACCAACTCCTGCGGGTAGCGAAGCAGGATCATGATCAACGCATCGCCTTCGGGCATCACCGCGCAAATGTATTCGCGCGTGCGGATGACCACCCTGGCGATGCCCACCTTGCCGGTTTCCTTCAGGGTCTCTCGGAGCAGGACATAGCCCTTTTCGGCCTTCTTGCCGGGCACCAAGATGTAGGGCTTTTCGAAGAACCTCAGCCCGATGCTCTCGGCGTCGACAAAGGCCTCCACGTCGATGGACTCGTGCGTCTCGGGGGCGGCCGCGGCGATGTCTTCTTTCTCTATGACGACGTAGCTGCCCTTGTCGTATTCAAAGGCTTTGACGATGTCCTTCCAAGGCACTTCTTCGCCGGTTTCGGCGTTGACCCGCTCGTAGCGAATGGGCTTTTTGTTTCGTGCGTCCAACATGCGAAAGCTCAGATCCATGCGACGCTCGCCGGACATGAGGGACACCGGAACGTTGAGCAGCCCGAAGGACAACGAACCACTCCAGATGGGCCTGGGCATGCCAGCCGCCTCCAATCCTAGGGCCTTTCGTTGTAGGCCCGGCCGCGTCGGCCGGGCGTGAACCCGGCCGGCGCGGCGCAGCGGTTACTTTTTGGCTTCGACGCCCGGCGTGGCGTCGCGCACCATGAACTCTTCGGTCACCTCGGGCAGGTGGGCCGCCAGCCAGTCGGCCATCGCCTCTTCCTGCACGAGGATTTCTTCGCAGATCCGGGCCGTTTCTGCATCGCCCACCGTCTTCGCTGCGGCGATCAGGGCCGTGTAGGAGGCGATCTCGAAATGCTCGAAGACGTAACCGGCCATCGCGCCTTTGACGATCTCGTCGGAGGCCGTCATGCCGCCGACGGCCTGACCGAAGGCTGCCATCTTGCCCATCACGTCCTTGAGGGTCGACGGCGAGCCGCCCAAGCGCTTGATGCACCCTTCCAGCCGTTCGCGCTGGCCAATGGTTTCCTGAATGTGCTCTTCAATGCGCGCCTTCAGCACTGGGTAGTGCTCGATCCGCGAAGCCTGCCCCTTCAGCATGGTTTCGGCTTGCTGTTCCATCGCGTGTGCGTCGCGCAGCCAGTCCAACAGGTTCTCTTTGAGCTCTGCCATGGATGTCTTCCTCTCGTGTCGGGCGAAGCCTTACCGTATCGAGGCTGGGATGCGGATCAAGCGATCCCCGAGTGAAGGCTTGGCGAACGGCGGAGCATCTCAGACCGGCGGTGCGTGGGCCTGGAGATCGATGGCCCTCGTGGTGAACGGCGCGCATGCAACGCATTCGCAGGCCATTGACCGCTCCCGCCACATGCTGAACGCTCCTCAGCGCCAGGCCATCCTCATGACCCGTTCCGCGCTTTTGCTCGTCTTCTTGGCCCCCTCCCTCGCCTTCGCTCAGCAGGGGGACGGAACCGACGTCCAAGCCAACGTCCACACGTTCAAACCCGCCAAGGTGGAGGCGACGCCCGAGCGCGTTCAGGCCCTGACGGTGCCCAGTGGCTTCCAAGTGCGTCCCTTGGCGCAAGGCCTTCAAAATCCCCGGATCATCGCCGTGGGACCAGATGGGCGGATTTATGTCTCACGTCGAGATCAAGGCGACGTGCTGTTGCTGGAGGATGCCAATGAAGACGGAGCCTTGGACGCCGAACCGAAGGTGGTCTTCTCACGTCCAGGAGCGCACGGGCTGGCCATCGCCAACGGGCAGCTGTATGTCGCCACGGCCAACGACGTGTATCGCGCCCCCATACACCCGGACGGGACGTTGGGTCCAGAGGAACGGATCATCAACGACCTGCCCGATGGCGGTCAGCACCCCAACCGCACGCTGGCCTTTGGCCCTGATGAGATGCTCTACATCAGCGTGGGCTCGTCCTGTAACGCGTGCAACGAGACCAATCCCGAGCATGCGGCGCTGCTGAGGTCCTCGCCGGATGGCAAGAGCCGGTCCATCTTTGCCAGCGGCCTGCGGAACACCATCGGCTTTGCTTGGGACTCCAAAACGGGGGAGCTGTGGGGGATGGATCACGGCATCGACTACTTGGGCAACGATGAGCAGCCCGAGGAGCTCAACCGCATTCAGAAAGGAAAGAAGTATGGTTGGCCCCACATCTGGGGCAAGGACGGGGTGAATCCCCAGAGCACACCGCCAGGGCAGATCAGCAAACAGCAATGGGCGGCGACAAGCGAGCCCATGGTGCTCGGCTACACAGCCCACGCGGCCCCCATGCAGATGCTGTTCTACACCGGCCAGCAGTTTCCGGCAGCTTACCGGGGGGACGCCTTCGTGACGATGCGCGGTTCCTGGAACCGCAAGCCTGCGTCGGGCTACGAGGTGGTGCGGGTTCGTTTCAACGCCGGCAAGCCGGTCGGGTTTGAGCCCTTCTTGACCGGCTTCCTGGTCGACAACGGCCAGGCGCATATCGCAAGGCCCGTCGGTCTGGCGATGACGAAGGGCGGTGCACTTTTGGTCGGCGACGATGCCAACGGCGTCATCTACAGAGTGACTTACGGCCCAGGCCAAGCGTCCGCCTCCCCCGCGACCGCAGTGCCTAGCGGGCCCTTGATGGCCCAAGTCAATCAAGGCTCGGGCGTGCCGTTGGCCAAGGATCGGATCGGCAAAGCCGCCACGTTCGAGTTCCGCTCCCCGGCGTTTTCCTCGGGCCAAGCATTGCCTCCCCGCTTCAGCGCGTATCACGACGATGCATCGCCCGCTCTTTCTTGGAGCCCGATGCCTGGTGCCAAGTCCTATGCGCTGATCATGGAGGATCCGGATGCAGCCAACGTCAAACCCTTCGTTCACTGGGTCGCTTACAACATCCCAGCCACCGAGCAATCGCTGCCCGAGGGCCTGCCGGTCGATCCGCGGCTTCTGAAACCGGAGGGAATGCTGCAGGGGGCGAACAGCCGAGGATCGGTGGGCTATTTCGGCCCCAAACCGCCTGTGGGCGATCCACCGCACCATTACCACTTCCAGCTGTTGGCCTTGGACACCGTGCTTGATCTGAAGGCCGGCGCGACGCGGGACGAAGTGCTAAAGGCCGCGAAGGGCCACATTCTGGGCATGAGCAAGACTGTGGGAACCTACCAGCAGGTCGAGGCCCCGCTGAAATAAAAAAAGGGACCCGAAGGTCCCGACCGGCGCCCAAGGCCCGGAAACTCAGTGAACCTCCAGTTCGTGGCAAAGGGACTGGAGGGCGGCGGCGATCTCTTTCAGGCGGAACGGCTTTTCAAGGAAGGGCGTGCCTTTGAAGCGTTCGGGCAGCCGGCTGGCCCCAAGGCCGGTCGTAAACAGGAACGGCACCCCCAACTCGACCAAGCGATCGGCCACGGGGTAAGACTCGACCCCGTTCAAGTTGACGTCCAGCACCGCAACATCGAAGGCCGCCTCCTCGGCGCATGCCAAGGCTGTGGGCAAATCTTCGGCCGTCTTGGAGACGTCGTAGCCGACTTGGGCAATGGCCTGCTCCAAGACCATCATGAGAGTGGGTTCGTCCTCTACAAGAAGAACCCTTACTGCTTTGCCGTCCAATCCCATGACTTTCTCCCTACAAGCGCTCTGAGTGGATGTGCCACGATTGGACAGTGTGGCCCGAGGGCTCGCCCGATTTGTTAAGAGGGCGCAAAAGGATGACGGCCGTCGCTCTTCTACACTGCGCACTCTGTCGCCCTTCGGTGGCCCTGCCGAGAGGATGACCCATGAACCAACCAGCGAAAGCGAAAACCGATTTGAGGGACGAGAGCCGGCAGTTTGCCCTGCTGGTGAACTCCGTCACCGACTACGCCCTATACATGCTCGACCCCAGCGGGGTGATCCAGACCTGGAACCCGGGTGGGCAACGAATCAAGGGCTACCAGGCTGCCGACGTGGTCGGCACCAACTTTTCCCGCTTCTACCTGCCCGAGGAGGCCCAAGCCGGCCTACCAGAGCGAAACCTGCGGACCGCGGCCTTAGAAGGGCGCTACGTCGCCGAGGGCTGGCGATTGCGGCAGGACGGGACCCGCTTTCGTGCCAGCGTCGTGATCGATCCCATCTGGGAAGACGGGGAACTGGTGGGGTTTGCCAAAATCACCCGCGACATCACCCAGCGCCACGAAGCGCAGGAGCAGCTGCTCCAAGCCCAGCGCGATCTCCTGCAGGCGCAGAAGATGGAGGCCATCGGCAAGTTCACGCTCGGCTTGGCCCACGATTTCAACAACCTGTTGACCATCGTGGCCAACTGTTTAGACCTCATCAGCCTGCGGGTGAAAAACGGAGGCGTGGCCAAGCTCATCGATACCGCGCAGCGGGCCGCCGAGCGCGGGGCCCTTCTGACTCGGCAGTTGCTGACCTTCGGCAAGGGACAAACCTTGGTGCCAGAGGCAGTCGACTTGGCCGCCTTGATGGCCGAATGCGAAGCGATGCTGCGCCGCTCCGCCGGCGACGCGATCGCATTGACCGTCGAAGTTTCCCGGGGCCTTCCGACCCTGTCGCTGGACAAGGCACAGCTGGAGGCCGCAATCCTTAACCTGGTGTGCAACAGCCGCGACGCCATGCCGAAGGGCGGAACGATCCTCATCACGGCCTCTGCGCGGCAAACCCGTGATCCTACGTTGCCCAACACCAGTGAAAGACCTTACATCTGCCTGAGCATCCGAGACGACGGTTCAGGGATTGAGGCGGACCAGCAGGCCAGGGTATTTGAACCGTTTTTCACCACCAAACCCATTGGAAGGGGCAGCGGGCTGGGCTTGAGCCAAGTGTTTGGCTTCACGGCCCAGTCCGGCGGGTTCACCGAGCTCCAGAGCGAGCTTGGGAAGGGAACCCGCGTTAGCCTTTGCTTCCCCGCACCAGAGCATTGAGATGCCGATCCACGTGTTGTTTGTTGAAGACGAAGACGATCTCCGCAGCGTCGTCGTAGAGGCTCTGACCTCTCAGGGCTTCCAAGTCACTCCCGCCAGCAACGGGGATGAGGCCCTCGTCCTCCTGCGCGGCGACGCCAGGTTCGCGGTGGTAGTGACCGACTTCAACATGCCAGACAGCGCCGACGGGCTGGAGGTCGCGGCGGAAGCCGCGGTTGCTCAACCCCAGGCCCGCGTCATGCTCGCGTCTGGCCTTCAACGCTCGCAGCTGCCCCCGCTGCCCGAGACGGTTCGATTTCTCCCGAAGCCTTACCGCTTCCGACAGCTTGTTACGGCGATCCACGAAGACTTGGGCTGCACGTAGGGGGGCGGATTCCTTGCGCGGCCAGGCGGTCGCCACTGGTTCATCTTCCTACCAGTGCGCGTCTGCTCACTAGGAACAGCAGCCGGTCGATCGCCGTTGCGTTCAACGCTTCTCCATCCCCCCGCACCTTGAAACCGGTCCAGTCGCCCACTGCGACCTCGCTCAGCTCTTTAACTTCCACAGGCAACCAGCGCATAGGCCAATAAGGCAAGCGGCGATCCATGATCGTCCCGCTTTGCAGCTCGATCAGGTCGTGATGGCTCGAAGCACCGAGCACCCTTGAGAACACCACGTCCAACCCGTCCGGGGGGCCCTCCAAGTATTGGACGAAGCGCGTCCCGTCGAACAAGAGCACCCCACTGACACCTGCGTCCCGGTTAAATCGAGTTGCGTCGTCGACCAGCTCCTGGAGCTTGCCGCTCCGGAGGCCAAGCAGATCGCCGCGCAACGCGTCGGATGCCTCGCTGACATACACCACGGCCCTGATGGGCATTGGGCGCTCCTTCTCAACTTGTCTGGCCATCCCCCCCTCCACGAACTTTAGTCCCGCCCACGCATTTAGGCAATCGCGTTGTGAGATAGCGCCTACAGGCGGCTGTTAACTTGATCCCGAGTTCCAATCGAGTAACCTTTGATTATGGCCCTTTACAACATCGCGGAACGTTTAAGCACGGCTAAAGAACTAATCAGCAGGGGCGATGACGCGTCATTGATCTACGCCGCGCTGGAACTACGATTCTGCCTGGAATCCGTGGCGTATCAGAACTTGGCTGCATATGGTGAAGACGTTTCCACCGAGCTTGCTCGCGAGTGGCGACCGGACCAGATCATCAAAATGCTGGCCGCCTTCGATCCGAACTCTGATCAAACGGCCAGCTTCTCCATCTCGGTAACGCCACCGCCCAAAGACCTCGATTTTGCCTCAAGTGACTTGAAGGCCGCTTTCAAGGACAAGGATTTCTTGCCGATCGGCGAGGCCAAGCGCATTCCTTGGGGCAAGTTTCGCAGTTACTACAACTCGTTGGGGAGCTTTCTCCATCTGCGCAAAGATCTGACGAACGCACGGCCGAAGATCGAAAGGCTCCGTGTTCTCATCGCTGAGCTGGAAGAGGTTGCGAGCTCGACGCTGATCGCTGCCAGCAAGGATCTCGCGACGGGCAAATGCGTCGACTGCGGCCATGTGCTCATTCTCGGCCCGGCCGAGCAAGCGGGGGACAAGCCCGTTTTCTGCCCGAATACCAAGTGCAACTCGAGCTATTTGGCCATCAAGGGGGACCCGGAGCGGCGGGTGCAGAAGGTCGAAGCCTTGGGGCTGCGCTGCGAATGCGAGGCCATCGTTCCTATCTTGCCAGAGAGGCTTCTCAAGCCTGCGGTTTGCCCAGCTTGTGGGTCGACCGTTTGCGCAGTCATTGCTGCAAAGGCAAGGGTGCTAGGGGTGCCGCCTACTCGCGAGGGAGACCTGAGCGGCTAGTTGCACCTTAACTTCGCCACTTCGTCCACGCCCGGCAGTGGCGACGGCAACACGGCTTTGCACACGCCGGAAACCTCGACGGCCATCCCCGGCTCAGGGTGTTCTAGGTAAAGGGCTCCGTCGTAGCCGACCATGGCTTGTTCGTTCGGCGTGGACGCGACGGTGCCCGGCGCGATGATCGGACCTGTCAGGATGAAGGCCCGGGCGTTCTGCGTCAGCACGGGGAAGGTCACCCGCACACCGCCTTGGCGGGGCGCCACGGATTGCTTTTCGGTCTCCCCGATCTCCACGCCCACCGGCAGCTCCTTGTCCTTGAGGCTGACGGTGGTGGGTAGCAGGGAGGGAACGTCGGTCACCAACACGCGGCCTTGCTTGTTGGTCTGGCCGACCGGCGCTCCGTTGACCCGCACCGGCAAGCCCGCCTGGCCCGGCACATCCACCACGGCGAAGCTGGCGTAGGCGGGTCGCCCGAAGGCCACGCCGCGGTGGTCCAGGAACACGGCGCCGGAGAAGTTGGCCGCCACCTGGGTTTGCCCGTCGTAGTGGTCCACCATGATCCGGGCGTCGCCGTAACGCGTCATGGCATCCGCCGTGGCCCGGGTGCTGCCCTGATCGCCCTCGGTGTGCTCTGCCGCCAAGCGAAGGCCGCCCTCGGTGCGGTAGGTCGCTCGGGTGGTCAGGGCATCCTGGCCTGGGGCCTGGCGGGCCCGAACGCCCACGCTGGCCTTGCTGCCGAAGCGGTAGGTGTAGCTGGCGGACACTTGAAGATCGTCGCCTTGGAGGTCTCGGAGCACGTTGGCGGACACCTGGCCTGCAGTGCCCAGGTTCGCGCTCACGCCCAAGGAAGCGAAGGCCAGGCTGGAGCGCCCCGTGTCGATGGCACTGTAGATGCCACGCACAGTGAAGCGGCGATCCGGGCGGTAGAACACGGAGGCTTGGGTGCGCGAGGCAATGGGTGTGGCGTAGGTGCTCTGCAGGCGCCAGAAGCCTTCGTTCTCTTCGTGTTCCAATCGAACGCCCAGCTTGGGGCCGCGGTAGTCGTAGCTGGCCGCCCAGCGCGTTCCACCTTGGCTTGAGCGGCCCACCTCGCCATCGAAAACGCCCCAAGTGCCCGGGGCCCAGGTGGAACCCACGGTGACGTTGCCCTTGCCGTTCTCGTCCACCTGACCACCGGCTCGGATGGTCCAGCGGTCGTTGACGCCCTTGGCCCACGACGCGCTGACGCCGGCCGTGCCGTAGCGGTTTTCGTCTTCGCGGACTTGTCCCGCCGCGATTTCCCACGCGGAGAGCCCGGGACGCAGCAGGGTTGGGGCCACGTAGAGCCGTGCAGTGGAAACGGCAGTTTCCCGGCCGTAGGCGTCACGCACCACTACATCCGTTTGGCTGGCCCCCAGGGCCACGTTTCGACCGTCCACGGTGAAGGGGCCGGCCTTGACGTCTTGGCGTGTGATTTCGGCCTGGTTGGACAGGACCTTGACCTGCCCCGGATCCAACGCGATGCCCCCCAAGGTCGGGACGGGCCACGTCGGCGTGAGCGGATCCAGTGCTGCCGGGTCCTTCGCGAGTCGAATGCCGCCCAGCGCCACGGGGCCGATGCGGGGCGTGGCGTAGACATCGCCGGCTTGCCAAGTCCGTTGGCGCGGCAGGTCGTCTTTCTGCCAAGCGGTCATGCCGCGGCGCATGCCAAACCCGTTGGGGGATTGGTTGAGCTGCCCGGTGGTGGAGACCGCGCCCCAACGCCCTCCGGTGCGCGCGTCCAGTGCCAAGGACGTGGCTTGTTGGCCGCCTGCAATCTGGGTGGCGAGGTTGTAGTTGACCAAGACGCCCCCGATGGCGGGCGACACCTGAGAAACCGGAGTGCCGTGCTGGCTGAGCTGCTGCGCCGGCTTGCGGTCAGCCGGAATGGTGAGCTGGACGGTGGCGTTCTCGGGGGTGTAAGCCACGGTCACGCCCAAGGCTTGGTCGGTCAGGTCCTGGCCCTCCTCGCCCGGGCGAAGGGTCACGCCGAGCTGCTGCCAGGTCGTGGATTCGGCCACCCAGGCCCCACTTTGCTGCCAGAGCAACACGGGGTCCTTCGCGGGCAGCCCGTTGGCCTGGATCGGCGCGGCCAGCACCGGCTCCACCCCGTCTGGGATGGCCGCGTGCGCGCTGCCAATGGACAGGGCCAGCGCGAGGCCCAGGACGCTTCCCCGCCGCACGTGTCGCCCTCAGTTCACGGGGACGACGACGGGAGCCCCGTTGACCGTGATTGAGAGCGTGGACGCCTTGAGACCAGGCTTGAGCTCCACGTGCTTGCTCTGCCCCGGCAATACCCATCCCAACGCCCCTTCGCGCCATGCCGGCATGCCTTGAGGACCGACGGCGATCAGGCGCGCGGCGGTCGAACCGGTGTTGGTCAGCAGAAGGCCGTCGGCGGTGAAGCGGGCCGTGAGCACCGGAGGACCGGCCTTGGCGTCTTCAAACCCCACCGGCAGGTTCTGGTGGATCAACAACTGCACCTGGCCCGCCGTGGACGGCTGGGGCAACTGGCGCAGCAGCACGCGGTAGTAGCCCGGCGTGCCGATGCCTTGGGTGCGCACCAACCGCACGGCCCGGCGGGACCCAGGCGGGATTTCGACAATGGACGGTGCCGCGATCACCGCCTTGGCGGGGCCGGTCACGTCCTGCCCGCTGGGATCTTGGGACCAGTCCAGCACCGTCACCTGAAAGCGCTCGGGGGTTTCCCCATGGTTTTCCAAGGTCAACGCCCCTGCCTTTTCTCCAGCCGGGGCCACGATGCTTGTGGGAAATAGCGACACGTTGCCCGCCCACGCAGGCACGGCGAACAATGAGCACAACGAAACGGCCAACAAACGCTTCAACATCACTCCTCCAAACCGATCACCTCCTTTGATCCAACCAAAACATTCAAAGTTGTCAACCCACCCCCAAAAGAAAACCCCCGAGGATTTCCGGGGGCTTTAAGGGAAACGGTTGAGGATCAATAAGTCAGGGTTACGGCGATGGTGTCGGAGAAGGTTCCACCGGGCACCTTGTTCAAATCGTAGAAGGCATAACCGATGCCGATCATCTGCTGCTCACCGGTTCCCACGCCCTCCCAAGCATCGGCCCCACTGCCCCACACTTGGCTGGCACCGGGATCTTTGAAGAGGCCGTAGGCGACGAAGTTTCCGGCCCCATCGGACACGGCGCGGTGATTGGGACGAGCAATCGCGGCGCCGTAGTTCAACCCGTCGCCGGGCACGATGCTGAAGGCGGTGCCTTGGTTGCAGCGAACCAGCAACGCGCCGTTGGAATAACCCTGCGTGCCGGACGCCAAACCGTTGTATTCACCGCCGCCCAGCTGGGTCACGAGCAGGCTGCACTCGTTGTTCACGGTCGCAGAAATCATCAAGTCTTCGGTGACGTCGGCGGCGGAGGCCGAAGCGGCAGAAAACGCGGCCATCAAGGCCAGAGAAAAAGAAAGGGTCTTGCGCATGAAAAATCCTCCTCGGATTTAGGGAAAGGGAAAGTGGCCCGGATTGGGCTTGCTTCACCAATACTCGATAAATCTATTTCCGCAAGAGGATCGGGCAACAAGAGTTGCAGGGGCCAACCCAAGCGCTTGCACCGAGGGCACGAGTGAGCTAAAAAGCAATCGCCGGTCGCAGAAGCGTCGGTGTTGTGCCCGCATAGCCAATAGGCTCCGGGTGCCCGAGGTCCACCCAATGGGGGCGCGGGAATCTTTTTTCGATTCCGGAGCCATCCATGACGACCAAACGCCGCAAATCCCTCCGCACGTCTGCCTTCCATGCCCAGTTCGGCCGCTGCTACTACTGCGGCCTGCCGATGTGGCTCGCAGCTCCTTCAGAGCTCGGGCTGAAGCCCAGCAAGGCTCGAGCCTTTCAATGCACCGCGGAGCACCTGGTCGCCCAGCAGGATGGGGGCCGAGACGTATCCGGGAATGTGGTGGCCGCGCATGCCCGATGCAACCAGTGCAGGCACAAGCGAACGGGACCAGCTCCCTCCCCTGAAGCGTTCCGGGCCTTGGTTCAGAAGCGGCTGGCAGTGGGAAGATGGTGGTCCAGACTGCCGCCAGGGATTGCGCATGCTCCTGTATGACCTCATCAAGCTCTACGAACCCTCGTTTGAGCCGGCTCGCACCTCTTGAAGGCGCAGGGACAGCTTGCTGGCAGACACCTTCCCTCAACCACTCCCTCGCGCCTCGCGGACAACCGCCAGGGCCATGACCACGGCTTGGAGGAGATCCGATTTCGTCCGCCCCTGCTCGCTCCCATCGCTCGGAAGGGCGGTCAATGCAGCGACCGCGTCCTTCCCTGACAAGTATTGGACGCACGTCAAGGCGGACCAGTGAAGCCCAAACTCGGTGCGCAGTCGCGTTCCAGCCTCCCCTTGCAAGAGCGTCCCGTCGGCCATTTCGAGCAACACGTGTGCAGCGGCCAACGCCTTGGCACGGGCATTCGCAGGGTCTTTGTGCAGGGATTAAGCTGCCGGCTTCGCCTTGGCCTTCTTGGCAGGTTTCCGAATCGGCTTTGCCTTCTTGGCGACCTTGCCCACCTTCGCAGCTCCCTTAGCCGCGGCCTTCTTCACCTTGCCAGCGGCGGGCGGGAACTTGGCCCCAGGGTTGGCCTGCGCCCACGCCTTGCCTTCGGCCGACTTGGCCCATGCCGTGAAAGCCTTGGGTGCCAGCCCTCGGCCTGCCCAGGTCTCTCCCGTCGGGAGTCGATACTTGGGGGCGACTTTGCCGAGCTTTCGGCCCTTCAGCGGCCCCACAGAAGGTTTCGGGGAACGCGCCGGCTTGACGTCAATGGCCTCGCCAATGAGCTTGGCAACCTGGCGACGCTGGGCGGGGCTGAGAACCTTCGCATACTTCTGAAGCACCGCAATCGCCTTGGGCACCTCACCATCGCGCTTCTCAACCAGCCGCTTTTGGGCTTCGAGGTGCTTGATTTCTGCGTTGATCGACTGAAGAGTGGTCAAGGCCAAGGCAAATACTCCGTTGAGGGCAAGCAAGGGTTATAGCCCATCGGCGGAGCCAGGGCCAACGCAGGACGCGCCCTTCGGCCAACTTCCATCCACCGAAACCAGCCTCGTGCGGCAGATCAGCGTGCGTCCGGCCTCGACGCTCTTGGTCAAAAAGCTTTAGAAGAAGACCCCTAGCGGTCGGGTGGACTGGATTCAGGCGTGTTAGCTGGTCATCGAAACGGCCATCGAGCCCCTCCCGTAGCGCTGGGCGATCGCCAGGCTGCCTGCCTTGCATTCGAGACTCGTCGAGTTGCCCCGCGGCGTCGCGGTGCCGACTTGGACGGATGCCTTATTCACCTCCTCATATTTGGCGATAACGGGTGGGCATACGGCGAATAGTGCAGCGACGAGCCAAAACTTCTTTCAATCTCATGATCAATCCCCCTGCTAACCGTCGCCCGGCGGCGCTCACACCTTCAGCGCTGGTCGGGATAGGCATTTCCAATCGTCACCCCTGAGCTAAGATGAGACATGATCACGGTCCGACAGCGAAATGCCGAAAAGGCGGGGTTTGGATACGAGAAGGTCCGCCTGAAATGCGGCCCCGGCCCGAAACAGTGGATGTGCCCACAAATGAGCCAGCCGCTTTCGGTCGAAAAGGCGGCCCTGTCCCACTTCGCCCAGCAAGGATGGCGAGGGTTCAGCGGCGAAGGCGGCCTTTTGCTGACCCTCATCAAAGCCATGTCGTTCCAGAACCTTGGATACGACGAGCGCACGCGCTACGTCGAGGCGCTCTATACGCTGGCCGCAGAACCATCCTACGGACGATCCTACACCGTTGCCGAGTTGCTCACGAATCTGGCCCGCGCAACCGCCGGTCAAGTGGCGGCTAACTTTGACCAAATGGCGTCTCGGGGTCCACACATAGAGCAAACGGCGTGGGGGCATTCGTCCGACACCTCGTCAGTTCTCGATGTGTTTCCCGGCCTGGAGCGCTGGATGCTATTGGAACTGTTTGAAGTTGCCGGCTCTGATTTGCTTCACCGCATTGCCACCATTTTCGCCTCTAACCCCTACGAATACCGCCGCGGCTGGCCGGACATCACGATGTGGAGGGAACGGCAGCTCCGCTTCGTGGAGGTCAAAGCTCCTGGCGACTCGCTGGGCAAGAGTCAGAAAGTCATTGCCCAAACCTTCGCCGTCCCATTGGGCCTGGACTTCACGCTCCTTGATGTCGTGGTGCCACCAGCGGTGCCCTAGCCCACAGCATTGACGCTCGCGCGCGAAACCAGGCCGCAGCACTCTCCCGCCGACTTTGGCTCGCCAAGGAAGAGTTCGCGGGCGCGGCATGGCGGCCAAAGGGCAAGCAAGCCCATCCGGAAACCGGCTTGGTCGGTCAAGCAGGATGCATTGTGTCCGGCATAAACTACGAGGTGTGACCAGCTAGTTAGGGTGAATGGATGAACCAGGTTAGGAAGCGATGGAATAACGACGAAACGCGTGGACAGGTCGAACGAATCTTTGGCCGCGATCAGTTAGAGAAGGTGCGTTCTTGCCTACAGGCACTCAATGAGCGCATTTACTTCAGCGAATACCACTACAGGCAAGCCAACTATTTCATCAAGAAGCCGATGGAAGGCCGAACCAGCGATGAGGCCATGTTGGTTTTTTTGGGCGTATTTGACGAAGACGACGAGCCCGGGGCCTGGGAACACTTTCGCTTTTCCCACGCCCATGCATTTGCTTGCGTCCAGAACCTTCACTCTCTCCCCGACCACTTGGCCTACTTCGCCTACTGGGCATTAGGAATGGACTTGGATGAAAAAACTCGTATCCAGCGCTTGCGAGACATCACCCGAAAGGAGGTGAACAGACGCCTTCCTGAGCCACTGAAAGAGGTCTACAGCCAACTCGTTGCGGACGAAAGTTTCGTCTACATCGATGACCTCAACAACCATTCCAAGCATCGATCCTTGATCAAAGTTTCCTATCAAACGAAGTTTGAGATAGATCAGGTAAAGGAACATGGCTTGCAGTTCGGCGAGTTCACCTTCGGAGACAGATCCTATCCCGCCCGCTGGGTGCTGGAGACGCTGCGAAAAGAACATAACCGTCAAAGCAAGTTCATCGTGGCGTTCGGCAACGAACTGAACGCCACGCTCCAAGCCATGCCGGCACGGGTTGGCTAAACTCACATTCGCCCTGCCAGACTAACGATGGTCATGCCGCCCAGCGCGCTTGCGAGAAGCTCCGCGAGCGCTCCGGGCCGGTGGACTAGCCAACGTGCTAGCGGACGTTAGCGAGCCAGCCACTCCACGAGTTCTCGCACGCTTGCTGCGTCCGCACATGCTGCATCCACCCCATCGCTTTCGACCTTCACTTGGAACGCCAGCCAGGCGTGCTCCTTCTTTTCGGTCAGCCCAACATGAGGCTCGATGGCACCCCGGCTCCATAGCCAGATCGATTTGTCCCGAAGCTTTCGGACGAGTGCCTGGATGTGCGGCAATGCTTCTACTCTTTCCGCTAGAAGCTCGAAAGCCTTCGAGGCCGGGCCCTGGGGGCCCTTCTTAGGGAGTCCCCCTTCGTCCAAGGTGATCTGACCCTCGTCCGCCATCGTTCTTAGCATCGAGCGGCATGTAGCGATATCAGTGTCGCTCGGGTCAAGGAAACCGTGCTTGGTGGCCTGCCGAAACGCGTAATCAAGGTCCACAATCGCGCATGCTGGAAGGCCCAGCGCCTCCAGGATCTCCATGGACTTCTGGGTATCCGAGACGCCGCTCATCGCGACAATCGCGAGCGAAGACTGCCCCATGGTCTTGCCGGAGACTGCATTGAAGAGGCTGGGGAGCAACCGGAGCTCTGTCTTTCCCTCGGTCAAGACCACCTTGTCAGCGAAGAGCATCTGGGAAGAGTTGGTCAAACTGAAGATCTGGTGGAGCTGATGCGTAGGCTCGGCAACCAACTGCTCGACCACCGACTGAAGCCTGGGCCTTGCTTGGGTCCCCTGCGGATGCTTCTTCGTCATCAACAAAGCATTTTTAGCGTCGCGCGCGAGGATCATTTGAGCAGAGTGGGTCGAAAAGACCACCTGATAGCCCGACGCGGAAAGTGCCCTCAGTGCTTCGCGAACCTGCTCTACAGCAAAGGGATGCATGAACAGCTCGGGCTCATCAATCAGCAGCAGCGTCACTCCACCGGCTATGGCAACGCCTCGCTTGAGGTCAGCCAGGTGGCGCACCATTGCCATCTGAATAGCGCGCTGGGCACCATGCCCGTATGAACCAAATCCCCTGCCCTTTCCGTCTCCCTCATAGACCTTGACGGTTCCCGCCTTGATGAGGTCGTTCAACACAGGGACGGGGAAATCCAGCTTGATGCTCACCCCAGGGAACAGATCGGCGATTTTTTGATTGATGGAGGCGTCAATCCTCCCCAGCTCTTCAAATCGTTCTGCACCCTCAGCGGAAAGCATTCCAACGATTGCCAAAAGGTGCGGCGATAGATCCGCCTGATGCCTTTCTTGAATAGCTGCGACCATGTCTATTAAAAGCTTACCAATCGTCGTACTGGTCTTTGCCTTACTGGCATCCTCTTCCGCATCCTCCATAGCCCCGATCCGTATTGGATCCGGGAAAAGAGCTGAGATGGCCTGATCAATGCCAGTCGGATTTGGATCCCACTCGTTCGTGTCTAAGTTCAACACGGTCAGTGAAACGCCACTGCCAGCCCCTTGCTGATGCTTTCGGATGCGAAGCACGCCATCACGCACATGCGGCTCGATCCTTGTTCGATGCTTCAAGTCCAGCATGGCAAGGTCTTCTTCGACGATGCCATAGAGACGGCCAGATACCTCAATAGGCAGAAGTGGATCGTGGAAGTCTTCCTCCTTCCAGCGCCCCCCTTTTACCAACCATTGAAGTGCAGTGAGGCAGTTGCTTTTACCGCAGTTGTTCAACCCAACGAGTGGCGTGAACTCGGTCAGCTGCAACTGCGTAGAAACGCACGACCGAAAGTTGCGAATATCGAGATCTGAAATATAGACAGCCATTCCCTTCCCCCTGTTATGAAGTCACTCCCCGATGGCTGCCTTCAGCTGCTCGGTCACGCTGTTGCCCTTCTCATCCTTCAACTGGGCCATGAGGTAGATCCCCCTTCCCTTGCTCTTGCTGGCCCAGAGCTCCCCGATCATGCGTTTCTCCTTTTCGGAGTCCGCCGTGTAACGGTCGCCACCCTTGTATTCGACGACCAGCAGGCGACCGTCCTTGAGCTTGGCAACGAAGTCCGGGTAGGTCCGCTGCTTGGACGTCGGCATCCAGAACTGGCTCTTGTCCACCAAGTTTCGGACCCAAAACGCCACCTCATCCAGCTGATCGATGGCCTGGGCGCAGAGAAACTCCTCCCCCACCTTGCCCCCGGCGGTCTTCCATTGAAGATCGCCCACGAAGGGGTAGTAGTGCTTGCGGAAGCGATACGTGCCGCCTTGGTAGTAGGAGTGCGCCGGATACTGGGTCATGTCCGCGGGGTAGGTGAACATGGCATCGGGCTCATCGCTGACCACGATGTCGGCGTCGGCACCAAACAAGGCCTGCTGGAAGCCATCCTTGAGCGCCTCCGCCTTGGCGATCTGAAGCTGCTCGCCGAGCTTCCGTCGGAGCACGAACTGGCCATTGAGCAGTTGGGATAACGAGAAGCCGCGATCTTCGGACAGCCCGCCGATGGACCGGCGCAACCACTCCCGCAGCACGGGCTGCTTGACCGCTGGATCGCGGATCTTCTGGTCCAGCCAGCCCACCAGGTCCGCCTGTGTGCGGTCCTTGGCGAAGCCTGGCAAGTAGGTGTTCACGTCGTCATCAATCGGCGTGTAGCTGACCTTCTCTTCCACCAAATCGACTTCAAAGGTCTTGCTATCTGCATTGAACTTGAGGCTTGTCAAGTCCGGGGGATAGGCCAGCAAGTCCCAGGTGAAGCCCGGCGGCGTGGCGCCGCTCTCCACGAACTCCAGCTCGCCCTGCTCCATGACCCCAAGCCGGGGCACGCTGAACACTGCGCCGTTCTGGCTGGGGGCTTTGACGGCCTTGGAAGCGATCTGGTGGCGCTCGATGGTTGCCGTGGCCTCCTCCCGCTCCTTGGTTGGCACAGCCTTGGTGATCGCTTCCACGGTGGACTCGTCCACCTCGCCCGTGATCTCCACCGAGCCGCCCTTGCCTTCCTCGTTCGGAGTGAAAACAACGCTGGTCTGGTCCCGAGCAGGGATACCAGTAAGATCCGGTTGTTTGCTCACGGCAATGGTGGTCTTGGGCGTCACGGGAACCGGATTGACCTTGCCGCCTCGCAAGTCCAAGCCGGGCCCAGGTGTGGGATCCGGCAGCACCGCGCCCACGGCCTCCAGAGGGTTGAAGCCGATGTCGATGAGCGACTTGGTGAGCTCTGCGGCAGCCAGATTGAACGCCGCAGTGGTGACATGGGCGTAGGCCTTGTTCATGACCTCCTGCTTGCGGCGGGTGGCATACGGCATGCGCAGCACGCGGCCCAGCAGCTGCTGGATATCCTTGTCGCTCTTGACCTGGGCCACCGAGCAGAAGACGTAGGCAAAGGAGCAATCCCACCCTTCCTTGAGCGCTTGCTTGGTGATGATGACCTCGATGGGGCAATCCTTGGCGAACAGGTCCACGCCGTCGATCTCGCGCTGATCGCCCGTGGCGATGGCAATCGCCTTCTCGGGCACCTTCTCGTTGTCGATGAGGTGCTTCTTGACCTCCTCGACCGTGGCAGTGCCCTTGGCGTTCTCAGCCTGAATCAGCAGGATGGGACGGATGTAATCCGGCTCGCCCAGCGCGGTCTTGCCCAACTCGTTGCGGCGGGCCACAGCGCTGCCCACGGCGACTTCCCATTGCCCGACGTGCTCCTTGAGCACGACTGGGAACTTGATCATGTCCGCGCCCTTGAGCTCAAAGGCACTGACGCTGACCAGCACATTGCTTTTACTGGCTTCCGGGGTTGCGGTGAGCTCCACCACTACCTTGGCACCCAGGCGCTCGTAGACCTGATAGGACAGGGGCGTGTTGGCATTGTGGGCTTCGTCGGTGATGACCAACGGACCGTGAAGTTTCAGCAGATTGGCAAAGGACGCGATGGCCTTTCCCGCCTTGTTCTGCTCCAAGTAGGGCAAATCGGACACGCTGCCGGCGAAGTGAGGCTCCAGATCTTCGTGGTGCTCGTAAACCTTGCGGCCTTCCTGGTTCTCCACGCGCAGCGCGGCCATCGTCGAAATGACCACGCAGACCTTGGTTCCCAGATCAGCAGGGCGGATGTGGGTGAAGTCTTCCACGTCGAACACCGCGACCTTGCCCCCAAACGCCTCGTCCAGCTCCTGGCGATAGGGGTGGCGGGGGTTCTTGAAGGCTTCCAGCGTCTGGGTCTTGATCTGGGTGGTGGGCACCATCCACATGACCAGCGGGAACTCGCGCTCGAGGTAGGCGTCGCCTGCCGCCTGGATGATGTGCGCGCCCATAACCGTTTTGCCGCCGCCAGTGGGGATGCGAAGGCAGACGTAGGGCGAGGCTTCCATACCCGGCATGGGCTTGTAGTGGGCGATCAGACCGGCATCCACGTTCTTCTCAAACGCGGATGCGGGGCCGGTCAGCCTGGCGTCTTCTAGGAACTGGGCCAGGCTGCACAAGGCCCGCTGCTGATACACCTTGAGAGAAAGAGCCATGCTTAGCGTGCCTTGATGTCGTAGGGGGTTTGCTTGAAGGTGATCTGGAGCTCTTCCAGCCGCTCCTTGGGCAAGTCGCAGGACTCGCCGTAGATCACCTTGGGCCCGTCAAATGGCTGCAGGCCTTTCACCACCCGCTTGGTCAGCACGTTGCCGCCGGTCTTGCTCTCGTCGCCCAAGATGCCATTGAACAGCAGGTAATAGCCGATCCCATGGTGCTCACCCAGGAACGGTTGCTTCGAGGCACGTGTGGAGCGTGCGGTGCCCGTTTCGGCAAACCAGACGTGGGCGGCCAAGTGTTCGAACTTGATGCCCTCGCGGATGTGACCTTGGTCATCGAATACGGGCACGCCGAGCTTGTAGAAGCGAAAGCCACCGCCACCTTTCCAACCGACTTCTTTCGAAATACCTGATTGCTCACCTTCCACAACGGATACAAGCCTCGCTTGGCAATGGCTTCGCGCCTGGTCACCTCGCTCAATACCAACAAACCTGCGATTGAGCTTCAAAGCAACTGCTGCTGTCGTCCCGCTTCCAAGAAAACTATCGAGAACAAGGTCCCCAGGTTTAGTCGTTAACTCAATGCAACGACGCAGGAGCCGCTCGGGCTTTTTACCTTTCTTAAATGTCACGCCGCCCTCGCCAGCAATGCCCTCCCACGAGATATCACTCCAGATATTCGTAAGCATTGAGGAGGCGACAGGCTCTCCATCAATCTCAACAACGTTCTTGCTGTAGAAAAGGATTTGCTGACCGTCCAAGATGTAGACCGTATCGAGCGATTCGCCCCGCTCCAGCTTTAGAACTTCACCAGGTCGAGTGAGAGACTCTTTCTTTAGATCAACGATTGCCTGACCCGCACCGGAGTCGCTAATGGATGCCAAGCGGCAGACTTGGCTTGAGTTCTTCAGAACCCACTTGTCGAAGTGCTGGAGAATAGACTTAGGGTGTTTGATCCTTGCGTTCCGCGGCACCTCAGCATATTTATCGGCAAGAGACGAAAACCTCCATTCACTCTCAGGCAAATCCCGGTTCTCCAGCCAAAGGTTGTAGGCATAGTCAACACCGCGTGGAATGCGGGCACTTACGTCTTCAAACTTCTCTTTGTCCTTCGCATACCAAAGAATGTATTCCGATGCTTTGAATACACCAGGATTGACAGTGCTAAATGCAGAAGGCGAGCGGGCAGCGATAGTTATCCTGTTGACGAAGTTGGACCGGCCAAAAATCTCATCCAGCATCACCTTCGCATAGTCAACCTCGTTATCGTCCAGATGAAGAAAAAGAGATCCCTTCTCTGAAACAAGCTCGTGGATGAGTTCGAGCCTGGCATACATCATTGACAACCAAATCGAATGCTCGAAGTTGTCGTCGTATTTCGGGAACATCGCTCCGGTATTGAACGGCGGGTCTATGTAGACGCAACCAACCTGGCCAGCGTAGTAAGGCAGCAACGCCTTCAACGCATCCAGGTTGTCGCCCTCGATCAGCATGTTGGGGGAGTCCACCTCCCCATAGGACAAGCTGACCACCGGCTCCAGGAGGCGGTAAGGCGTCAGGGCGGAACGGGTTAGGTCCTCGTCACGGTCGGACCAGTTGAGCAGCGGCATCGAATACATCCCCTCGAACAGGCTCCAAGTATCGTTCAGCGGGTGCATTTCGGCCAATGCTCCAAAGCCTAACGGCGGCTAAGCCATTGATCGAAATAACCTTCCCGTGATCGGGGCCTGATCGCGAACTATATGCTGGGCCACTTAGCGACCAGCGGGCCAAGAAGCATCTCGGCTACGGACGGCTGAGGCCCACCTTCCCGCAGTAGCGATAGACGGCGGAACTGCTCACCCCGAGTTCCCGCGCCAGGTGAGCCCGGCTGACCTCCTTCAAGCGAGCCCGAACCTGGTCCAGGGCCAGCCCGCGCAAGGTGCGGTGCTCTGGCCCTTTCAGGACACGCCCCAAGCGAAGGGCTCGGCGGTCCAGGCCGATGGTGGCCGGCGACAAGCCCAAGCGCTGGGCCACCTCGGCCGAGGTCAGCCCGGCTCGGACCAGCCGCTGCACCTGCTGGCGACGCTCAGCGAGCTCGCGGGCTTGGCGGTCCCGGAACGCCTGCCGTCCGGAGCCCGCCAGGCGGTGCCGCCGGACGAAGCGGTTCACGGCCTGGTGGGTGACGCCCAGGCGTTGGGCCAGGGCGCGCTGGCTCACCCCTTCGTCCAGCCAGGATTGAACCTGGGCCGGGGAGCGGCCGCCGAGGAAGCCTTTGCGCGGACTCATCGATCCATCGCCGCCAGGTCGCCTTGAATCTCGGAGGGTGACACACCAAGCGCCTGGGCGATGGCCCCAAGCGTCAGGCCTGCGGTCATGCCGGCGCCAATCGCATACCGCCGCTGACGTTCATAGGCTTGGCGACGAGCCTCCGGGTCGATGGGCATGGCATCGGACGGGTCTACCCGTCGGGCGTGCTCGATTTGATCCCGCTCACCACACGTTTGGCGGTGCGCGGCCAGGGCGTCGTCCACGTCCATGCTGAAAGGCGTGTTGCGTTGGGCAGCGTCGTAGATGGCTTGGATCTCCGCAGGCATGGGGAGCAGCTCGATGCCGTCAGGCCCGGGAAGAACGCCTGGGGCAAACAAGGTGGAAGGCTCGCGGTTCATCGGCCCACCCAGTAGCCCAGCCCCGCGCTAAGCAAGGTGGCCGCGTATAGAGCGGCGTCCTCAGCGCTGGAAATGTTGAGGGCCATTACCACCGCCCCGAATGCGAGCGTGAGGACGCAACCCGCGAAGATCCCCCCAAAAATCGCGAAATCCACGTAGAGCGATGCGTCGCGCTTCCCGGCGCAGAATAGGGCCAGCGATTGCTTTACGGTCGGGTAAGTCAACGCGATCATAAAAGAGAGAAACGCCGCCGAGCAGAGAAACACAGCAAGGACCAGCATGGAAAGGACCAGCATCGTCAACGCACTCATCCGCGCGACCTCCCCTTGCCCCAGAAAAAGGCCAGCAGACAGAGCACCGCGACCGTGCCGAGGACAAACAGGCCTCCCCCGGTGGCGAGCTGGTGCCAGACGCTGAAGGTGGCTTGGGCCAAGAACGCGGCGATGACCACCATCCCAACTCCAAACAGCCCGCCATGGATCACGACGCGGCCGTGCGTGCGAGCGTCTCGCTCACCGCCCCTCACCCGTTGCCAAGCTGCCTTGGCATCGCCAAAGCGCTTAAACGTCCAGAGAGGGACCAGGACCATGAGACTCAGCAGGGTCAGCAGAAGGATCGCGCTCACCATGGGCGGCCTCCCGCGCGACTCCTCAGCGGGCGCGCCTGGAAGGTGAGAGGCTGGCCCCACTGGCTGGGCTTCAGATTCCAAGCCATTGGGAGCTCGACCTTCGCGTGCAACCGGGCGTCATTCGGCAATGCTCCTGCAACCCCGGAACATTCCATGCCATCTAGGATCTGTCTCGCTGTATCCCCCGAAATGAGAGCAACTTTGTCAAAAGGAAGCTCAAAAAGTTCTCGGGGCAAAGAGCCCATGCCGTCCCAGACAAAGACCCCAACCGGAACAAAAATAATATAGATTGCCATCAGCGCTGCCCTCCAACGGCTACATTTTCTCTGCCCGCACCGATGACTACGGATACGGAAGCTGCCTCAAGCTCTGTAATCACTGGCTGCGCGGTCCCTTCGGAGCGGAGAAAAACTTGATCCCCCACCTCAAAAGCCCCCTGCTCGTCGCCCTGCATGTAGAACGGCAGAATGCGGCCAGCGATGCGCAGCGCACATACGCTGTCATCCACACCGTTGTTTCGCGTGTCGCGGCATGGGACGCGCTCATACGTCACTCGGAGCGTGTAGTAGCGCTGCGCCTCGTCAATCACCCACAGCGTGACGCTTTCGCGTGTTGCGGGGTTCTTCTTCAAGATTGAGTTGTAAGCCGCGTATGGGCCACGGCCCGGCGCTTCCATGGGTTCGAAGGACTGAACCCCGGTGGCGGTTTCCGTGGGGGACGCCTCCCAGGCGTGTGTGACCCTTACTGCGATGGTGTGCGGCGTGATCACGGTGGCATTCACCCCGACGGCAACGGCGACCGAATCGCTACGGGGCTCGGCGGCGCTGGCGGCAAGGGGGAGCAGGCTGGCAAGGGCCAGAGAAAGAATCAACGCGCGCATGAGGCCTCCTTTTTTGAATGGGTTGCACTACCCATAACAAACGGTTTGGTTTGCGCAAGGGGATCGGGAAAAGAAAAGGCGGCTTTCGCCGCCCTTTCCCTTGGCCTTAGAAGCGCGCTCGCAAGCGAGGGGCTTCCAGGGTTTGGCCGTCCTGCCCATGGGCCTTCATGGCCGCACCGACCTGCCGTTGGGCGTCGGCCCCAAACCCGCCTTCCGGTGGCTTCCAAGCATTGGCAGCGGGAAGAAGCTCGTCCAAGAGCTTGGATCGGTTGTGGGCTCGCAGCTCGTTCTCAGCGTTGTTCAAGAACGACTTGGTCTCTCGGTTGCTCGCAAAATCGATGGGCTTCATGCCAGGCTCGTTTCGAAAGCCGTTGACATGGTTGTCAAAGCCTTGCTCGCCGACGAGCTTACACCCCTTGTCCCAGTCCGCCCCTGCGAACACCAGTTCTCGGCAGAGTTCCGTCTTTCCCTGCTTCGCCGCTTCATGGAGGACGCTGTAGCCGGCATAGTTGTTGTAGGCCCAGCCCTCGTCTCCGTCGATGTTGAACGTTCGGTTCCGACTGACCAGTTCTTCGTTGGGATCCACCTGCTCCAGCAGACGTTTGGCGTCGCCGGCCTCAACGAGGGCCACAATGTTGAGCACGCGGTCTTGCTCCTCCTTCGTCTGCTCCGCCTTTTCCGCGGCCTGCTCTTCCGCTTCGGCATCCCAATACCGAGCCTCGTGGTAGTAATCCCGGCTCGCATAAGGGGTTTCCCCCCTGTCGTTCTCTACGTGGTGCTGGGGAACGCCTCGCCCCACCCCATCGACCAACTCTTCCATCGCGCGCTCGTCCGCGGTATGGGCAGGAATGTTTCCCTCCATGTCTTTTGCGTCAACCTGGGCCCCGGCCAACACCAACGCCTGCACCATCTCCCCCGTTTTGACGTAATGAAGCGCGGTTCGGCCCAGCGCATCGGTGTCCCTCACACTACCGCCCTGCCCCAACGCAGCGACAAGCTCGCTGGGCGTCTCGGCCAGGAAAATCGGGTCGGTCGCCGCATCGACGCGCTCACGCGGCGAAAAATCGTCTCGGTGGTTCCGAATACTTTCTCGATAAAGCATAGGATCATGTTTTAGCGCTGGCTCGCCATTCGAGTTCAGCAGGGAGGGATCGGCCTTGGCATCCAGCAAGCGCAGCACAACGCTTGGGTCGCTGGCCAGGTGGAGCGGGGTGTCTCCCCCGTCCGTCCGCAGATTCACGTCGGCGCCGGCATCGATAAGCATGTGGCAATCGCCTTCAAGCCCTCGCTTCGCAGCAACATGCAGAGCGGATTGCCCTTGGCTTAGGGCATTGACATCCGCTCCGGCCTTCGCCAACAGCGCCAAACCTTCCGCAGTAGGTTTTTCGGACCAAGCGGGTTCCCTTTGGTATGTGCTCAACAGGCGATCAAAAGGCGAACGCCCTTGTTTGTCCAACGCGTGAACATCCGCCCCAGCCGAGATAAGCAGTTCCATCTGCCACGGCTCCTGACATTTATGCAAGGCGGAATCGCCGCGCGCGTCGCGATACCCTTTCACATCGGCGCCGTCTTCGATGGCCTGCCTTACCTCGTCCTCGAAGCGACCCTTCGTCTTCAGACCAGCGAAGGCCAAAGTGCTCCCCAACCGATCCGTTGCCTCATCGTTGAACGATGGGGGCGCACTCTGCGATCCCAACCGGGTCCGACTAGAAGATGGGATCGCCCCTTGGGCCTGCAGAGCGCTCTGTTGACCCGACCGGGTCTGATTGGAAGATGGGATCATCTGAGGACGTTCACCGGGTGAAACTTTTACCGGCTCCACCGAAGCCACTGGCCGCTGGCTTGAATCATCCAAGCGCTCCCGGACCGGGGGTTCAGGCGGCTCAGAAGAAGCCACGCCTGGTAGTTCCGTGTCCTTTTGACGGATGAAGGGTCGAAGTAGATTTGAAAAGACGTTGCCAGCCATGGTTCCTCCGCTTGGTGAGTGATACTCATGTCTTAACAAAGAAAGGGGGATGCGCAAGGGGCCGCAAAGAGAAAAGGGGCGGCTTTCGCCACCCCTCTCAACCCAGCGTAAGAAGCTCAAGAAAAAACATGGTGCCTAGTTAGTGATTTCTCAGGTCGGTTAACTAAGCATTCTTTCCACCCCGGCGACAGCAACCACCGGAAACCACCGATACAGCAAGGATAACCACCCAACCACCTTCTAACCGCTCACCCTGGAAAAGTTCTCAGTTAGAAGTAGAGGAATCGGACCACAGCCGGGTCTTCCCCCAGCACATTCATTTCTAACTCGAAACCTCAAAAGGTCAACCCCCTACCTGCGCTAAGCAACCTGGCGTTCCTTGCGTCGCGATGGGGTCCTTCGACCGGCTTCCGTCTTTCGCCCCTGCTCCATGTCCTGCTCCTTCTTGACCTGCGGCAGCGGCTCGCGTTCAAACGCCGGGATGTCCAAAAAGGTCATGACCTTCTCCGCTTGGCTGGCTGCGCGGAACAGGGTCCTGGGGTCATCGGCCAGGGCTTTCATCCAGGACTGCAGGTAGGCGGCGTGTTGCTCTTCGTGCTCCTTGCCCAGGGCAATACCCAGGCGCTCGGAAATGAACAAACTGGACAGCTCTGCAACCAGCTCCTCTTTGGCGTAGTCCTGGCTGCCGAATCGCCCGGTCTGGTCTCGGTCGAGGCGGTGCTTCGCTCCAGTCCAATGGGCCAGTTCGTGGAGCAGCGTGGCCTGATAGCTGACGTCATCTCTGAAAGTGTGGTGCTTCGGCAGGTGGATTGAATCGGCAGCGACGCTATAGAACGCCCGGTTGCCACCGTCGTGGTGAACCTTCGGCTGGTGACGGTCCAGCAGCTCCCGCACACGCAAGTTACGGATCGACTCGGGCATGACGAAGGGCGGCGGGGGCTCCGGCATGCCGTCGATCTGGCTGGCATTGAACACCGTGGCGACGAACACCGATGGTCCCTGGTATCCGCTCTTCTCTTCGCCTTCGGTCAACGGCTCGGCCCCGTCTTTGGCTTTGCCGGCCTTGCTGAAATCCCAGTAAGCGATCTGCTGGCCCTTTTCGCCGCGCTTGACTTGGGCCCCAATGCTTTCTGCCTGCCGGTAGGTCAGCCAGCGATTGTCGTTGTAGCCATGGGCCATCTGCGCCCCGAGAAGGATCAGTGTGTTCGAGCCCCTATAGGACTTGCCCGAGGTTGGATTCCACGGCCCGTTGATCGAGCCGTTCTTCGGGGCGTCGGGGTCGTTCCAGGGTCGGCGCCAGGGGATGGTGCCCTGCTTCATGAGGTCGAGCATTCGCTCGGCGGTGGCTTGGATGAGATCGGAATACTTGGACATGGGTGGTTGCCTCAAATCTTTTTCAACCTCCTGCGCCTCTCAACAGGTGGTTGTGGGTAGATGGGGTCAGAACTCGATATGAAGGGTCAGACTCTTGCGGTGATACAACGCTCGCCGCACCAGCTCGGCGATTTCGTCCTCGCTGCGCAATCCCTGGTCGCCGTCTTTTCCCAGACGGACGTGGAGACCAAACCCGCTTTGCACGAGCAAGTATTGCGGGTCCGCTTCCGGTGTCTCTGGGCTCTCTAGATCGGCAGCGGTGATAGCTTCTTCGTGGAAAGCGTCTTCGGGAATGTGGTCGGGCGATGGCATGGGGGCTCCGTCTTGGTTTGGATACCCCTTTGCAATAGCGCACCATCGCCGGTTGTAAAGGCCTACGCGGCTTCAGCCATCGGTGCGCCCGACAGGAGGGCGATGGCTTCCATGGCCTCTTTGCTCAGAGGGTCACCCAACGGAACCTCCTCGTCCGGGATGGCCTGGGGAGCCCCGCCCTCCAGGCGCGGCTTCAATCCCCCCACGCGCAGGTTGACCCAGCGCTCGGCCTTCGATCCCTTCGTCGCCTTCTTCTGCTTCTGCTGGAGCCCCGGCATCCGTTCGCGCACCCGCTTCCAAAGCTCTTCAGCACCCACCGGCTTGCGGCCCAGCTCATCCAGAACGTAGTTTCGGTAGTCTGCATAGATGTCGTTCTTGTCGGTCCACGTGCCTTCTTCTTCGATGACCATGCGCTCGGCGAAATAAGATGCCGTGGTGTCCGTCTCTTGCCGGGTCTGCTCGGCCAGCGCTTTGACGGCCTCGGGCATTTCCTCGGGCAGGCCGCCACGCTCAATGAGGCGCATGCCCCCCTCCAGCAGCCAGTCGATGATCACGGCCATTTCCGCCGGGTCCTCGGTCAGCTTCTTGTGGAAGTCCGGATCGCGGTCCTTGTCGTTCTCGGCCAGGCGCACATTGAACGGGATCATGCAAATCTTTCGCCAGAAGCCGTGTTCGTGACTCGTCACCGAGAACATGGCGTTCAGTGCCAGGAAGAGCGTGCCGCGCGGCACCGTGGTGTAGGCATCTTTGCCCTTGTTCTCCGCTGACATGGGATCGCGCGAGATAAGCGCCTTCAAGACCTGCTGGATGGGATCGGAGAGGACCTTGGGCGCCTCTGTCGCCAGATAAAGAGTCTTGGAAGCGAGAGGTGCCATGGCGAACTGCCCATCCAGCTTGTCGATGCGGACCGCAGTGTTCTTGGGGTGGATGGCTCGCAGGACGTGAAGCAAGGTGCTCTTGCCGTTGCTGCCGCTTCCCAGCAACAGGAAGGCTTTTTCCAGGCACATCGGCATGACCGACGACGCCATGGCTTCTTGAAGCAACCCTCGCACGGCCATGTCCGGCATGAAGCGATCCAGATATTTGGCCCACCGCGACTTGGGGTCCAACGGCTTGGGGGTGTAGCGGCCGGACCTCACCTGGTCGAGGTTGAGCTTCGCTGGGACCAAGGAAGTGATCCCGTGTTTGGGGTCGGCCGGCAGGTATTCGATGTAGGCCTTCTTGTTGGCGTCCTTGAGGATCTCCAGGTAACCGCCCTTCAGCGGCACGATGGCCCGATGCTGGCTTTCAGGCAACTTCATGCCAGGCAAGCGGATCATTTCGAGAATGGCCGTCTTGACGCAGCTGGTCGCGCTGCTCTGCTTGGCGTCCTCCGGGGCGTGCTTGCGCATCCAGTCCAACGCGTGGGCTTCTACTTCCCGGGTGGCTTGCGGGGCCCAGATGCCTTCGGACTCATTCCACTGATACAGCGAAAAATCGATCTCGCCGTTGTCCATCTTGCCGCCAATGCGGAAACAGTTGGCGCGGCGCATATCGTCGGCATAAGCCAGCTCAAACGAGAGGTCTTCCCCAATAACGCCCAGGTCATCCGTGGCGTCGTTGGGATTGGCATCGGCCCCAAAGGCCTTGCCCTTTTTCTTCGGAGCCTGATCAACGGCGTCGCCATTGGCCTCCCCGCCCTTGACAGGGCCAGTCTTCGACTTACTCTTCATGTTGTAATCCCTAGTAGTAAACGCCCCGGTTCGCACCCGGGGTTTTTTATGCCGCTTGACTGGGGCGATGCACCCACTCTTGAAGCGCCTGACGCATGGCCTCGGAAGGGGTTTGCCCACGGGCCACCGCCGTCTCCTCCACCAACGCCTTAAAACTTTTGCTGACCCGGGCCTTCAACAACTCATCCCGTGCGGTCTTTTCGCGTTTCGTCTTCACTGCCTGCTCCGTTTCTTGATTTGTGGTCCTGTTGTGGCCACAAATCCATCTAAGCAGGCTTTACGGAACTGGCAAGGGCTCGCGCCAACGGATGTTCGTTTCTGCTTTCGATGCTCCAGAAACACTTGAAAGTGTGAAATACCTCAAGCATCAGCCTGGGAGGTAGCAAGTGCTTGTTACCCACTTGTTACCCTTCAAACCCTTATGTTTACTGGGGGTAACAGGTGGTAACAAGGTAACAAGTGGTTTAAGAGATCCACGCAAGAAAAATCCACTCACCGCTCACAACATCCATGCATACACCCATCGGGAGCTCGCGATCCACCCGTTACCCTGTTACCCCTTGTTACCTCCTTATGGGACAAGGCTTTCACGGGTAACAAGGGGGTAACAGGTGCTTGTTACCTGTTAGGAAAAACAAGAGCAAAAGCGGCTTGAAGCAAGAGCCGGCGGCTGCTCGCCGCCGAGTCTTGAAGAGGGAAAGGCGGGCCTCCGGCCTCTACTCGTAGAGGTGGAAGTGGGACCAAAACCCGGGGCGCCTGGGACCGGTCAGTTCGTTCCCCACCGTGACTTTGACCGCCCCAAGCGGCAGGAAATGAAACGTTTGATTCGCGTGGATCTGCAAAGCCGTCATCGCTGCGCACAACGGATCGATGTCACCCGCCAGCACCAGGATTTTTTCGCTTGGAAGGTGTTTCAGTTGACTCCTGATCGCGGCAAGGGCAAGCGAACCCGCGCCGCAACAGCTGTCGTAGACCTTGGCTCCGCTCCCACCAGGCCGATGCCTGGTGGCAAGGGCTTGAACCAGATCGAGAAGATCGCCGGGAGTGAAAGACTGACCCAGCCCTTCTCCACCCTTCCTGGCCAGCAGCTCGGCATGGACCCGTCCCAGGACATCGTCAAACGGCCTGCTTGCGAAGACCGCTTTGATGTAAGCGTTGATGGCTGCTACCACTTCAGGCGCTTCTTCGACATTTTTTTTCAAGGGTCCAAAAGCAAGGACTTTGGTGTCGAGGTGACCCTTGGTGTCTGCGTGGATATGTGCCATTGACATCAGTGCGTGCTGAACGAACGTTTCGAATGCAACCCGCGGATTCCACGGCTTGCCAGGAGTGGAAGGAATGGCGCGGATGGCCTTCACAAGCGCAGTGACCTCATTCATTGTTAGCCGCCCCCACGTCAGCGCCCGCCACCCGGCTCACGTGGGCCATGTCGAGGTAGGTTCCGCGAATCAGGCCAGACTCCACTCCCCGCTTGAGCCTGCGCGCGGCTGCAGCACCGTAGCCGATGAACACCGATCCCGCCGGGCAACTCGTGCCCAGGGTCCCATCCGGGCGGCAGAACGACAGACGCCCCTTCGTGAACACCACCGCTGAAACGCTGGGGTGGTTGAGCACCGACTCCTGCATCCAGCTCGTTTCCATCCGCGCCAGCACAAGGGCAATCCCGTTGCCATGCTCGGCGGCCTTCTCCATCCAGCGGTGCTGGCTGGTCGGGCTGTTCTTGTGCCCGCCGTAGGGCGGATTCATCCACACAAACGCCGACTTTGGCCAGGGCGTCTTGAGCCCGTCGTCGCTGGGCTTCAGCATCCGGGTGGCCGTGCGCCAGGGCATGCCCTGCTGCGGGATGCAGGGATCCAGGTCAAACGGACCCAGGCCGTGGACGATCTCCGGCGGGGTGAGCCAGGTTTCGGTCGTGATGCCTTCCGGCGCCCGGTCGTAACCAACGTTGTTGGCGACGGCGAGCGAAAGCCTGGTCTGCTTGGGCTTCTTCGCGGGCTTCTTCGGCTTGGTCGAAACAGGGAGGGGGCGAGCAACAACGTTCATGGGAAATCTCCAGGTTTGAGTTTTTTGGGGCAAAGCTCCGCCAGCACGGCTGGTCGGCCGCGTTTCGCGAAAAGGGTTGAGGGGTTGGGCCAGACCTGGCCCCGGGCTACCGCTGCGCTGCTGGCTTAGCCGTTGGCGGCGTCTTGGACGTCGAGGAAGGCGTCCAGCGTTGCCAGCTGCAGGGTGAGCACCTGGCCGGAGGGCACGCCCCGCAGGTCGCGGTTGGGCACGTTGACCGACGTGCTGGTGTCGGCGGCAAGCACGCCCAACGCGTGGGGCAGAACGTCGGCCAGGGCGTCCGCGAGGGCCTGCGAGGTCACGTTAGAGAACTGGTTCAAGAGCGAGGGGTCGAGCGAGAGGATGAGCGGTTGCATGACTGTCTCCGTGCTGGTGTGGCTCCATTTTCCAGTCACGATCCGCGCGCTTCGATGCCCTAAGAGGGCCTCCCCTCTTGGACCTGAATCCTCATTCATCCAGCCACGCTGGGGCGGCGGCGGAAGCCGCTGCCTCCCCGCTTTTATCTCTCCACGACCGAGCCGGCGGGCAGCCGGCGAGACAGGGGCGTTGCGCCCCTGAAGGGCCGTCTAAAAGGGCGTTCCCTTTCTGCTCGGGGCAGGGGCCGGAAGCGAGACGTCCAGCAGTTCCGCCCTTGCTTCGTTACGAGCCGTGAGCGCCATCTTCGCGTCCTTCATTCGCTCTGCTTCGCGCGCTTTCAGCACCATGGCTGGCGCGGCCTGCGGGTCCTCTTCGGCATCGAATGCAGCCCGGGCTTCCGATGCGTCTTTGATGGCCAGGGATTCCTCCCACGCCATGAAGTCGGAAACGGCACCCAGCCAGTCCTTGTGGCATTGGAGCAACGCGCCTTTCAGTGCGGGCTGTGCCCAAGGCATGCCGAACGCTTCGGCCAGTCCGCACTTCTCGACCTCGAGTTTGAAGTAGTTGTGTTGATCAACCTCAGCGATGCTCTTGCCTCGGAAGAACATCCGAATGTGATCCTTCGCGCCCAAGGTTTGACCAGGTCTTACCGACGCCACCACCCGCTCGCCTCGCTCATCGACCCCAATCGTGAGCAGGAGGTCGCCATTGAGCTGCTCTCGAAACGTCGCCAAGCCTTCCGGCAACGTTCGCGTGGCCCCCAAGAGATGGCCTGGCTCCCTCGCGTCCCGCCATGGGCGCCCTGCCGGACGCGTTTTCTCGTCCTCGAGGGCGTCGAGAAGGTCCACCAACGATATGGCTGCGTGGGTGCGTGCCTGCCCCGGCTTGTCCACCACCACGCCCACCTTGCGAGCCCACGCGTTGAAGGCTTCGTAAGTCATGTTCAGCAGGCCCGCGGCCTCGGCTGCGGTCCATGTGTCCATCCACACCGCCTCCCGCTTGCCAGCCCCCAGTTCCTGGCGTTGCTTCTTCTCATCGGCCAGCTCTTTGTCCAGAGCGCGCAGCAACTTTCCCCAGGTTACCCCCCACCCGCCCGCGAACGTGTCATCCACGTGCCCGTAGCGGTCAGCATAGCGACGGATCAGCGCCGCTTCGGTCTTTGCTTTCGAATCAAACGACATACGGGGCAACCACTAGGATCGGTGGGGACTGTAGATGCTTAGAAGCGGAACGGCGTGCGAGTGATTGGGTCCGCCGCGGGCGGCAGACCGTCGTCCAAGCCTTGAGCACGGGCTTGGTTGCGGACCTCCCTCCACGCCGCCTGGAACGCGGACTGAGCCGCCTCCATCGCGTCATCGAATGGCTCGCGCGCCGCAACGCTGGTCCAAGGCTCCAGCAGCGCCTCGGCCAGGGGGGCCTCCCAGATTTCGCCCTCTGCCAGGGCCCTGTCGCGCTCCTCGATGGGCAGCAGTTGCACATGGCCCACCAAACGCCCGTTCTGCCGCACCCAGGGCTGAAGCTCGGCGAAGCAGTCGGCGGGCGTTGCGGTCAGCGCAGGGCGCGGCAAGGGCTGCCCCAGCACGGCCAGCACCTCGCCCCAAAACTCCGCTGCATCGAAGGTGGCCAACGCAAAAGCCAGGGACGTCATGTCGGCCAGTGCCATGTGCTTGGCCCGGTCAGGAACCCGCCCCCCCTTGCGCGGCACGATGGGGTTGGCACGGGTGACCGTGTGCCGGGCTGGGTGGGCCTTTGGGGTGGCCTGCCCGGCCGCGTCGGTGTCTGTGAGCCCGTCGAGCGCCTCGGCGAGCGCGGTCACCGGCACCAGCCAACTACCGCCCAGTTTGCGCAGGCCGGGAACGATGACGCCGGCCGCCAGTTGCTCGCGGGTTTGCTCGTAGCCGCCGGCCCCCGTTCGGTTGAGCACGCGCGCCACGTCTTCGACCGACAAGAGCGGCTTGTCGGGGAACATGGTGCGCAAGATGTGCAGCATTCCGTTCATGGGCTGGGGAAAAAGTGGGGAAAAACGATCCCTGGAAATCCCTGTTTTTCCCGGGGTGGACTGGGGGTGGCAAGAAAAAGGGGCTGGACGGATACCCGGCCAACCCCTTGATTTTACTGCTTTTTGCAACCTTGAAACTGGTGCCGGAAATAGGAATCGAACCTACGACCTACGCATTACGAATGCGCCGCTCTACCAACTGAGCTATTCCGGCGGAGCCCGCGATTTTACGGGCTGGGCGCCCCGGCGGTCAATCCACCCGGCTCAGTCCGCCTCTACCCGGTTGGCACACACCCGCCCAGCCGCGAAATCCTGCAGGTTCCCCAGCGTGATCGCCGAGATCTCCTGCAGCGCCTCCACGGTGAAGAAGCCCTGGTGGCCGGTCACCAGCACGTTGGGGAAGGTCATCAGGCGCTGGAAGGCCTCGTCGTCGATGATCTCGCCGGACAGGTCCTGGAAGAACAGCGCGCTTTCCTGCTCGTACACGTCGATGGCCAAGTGGCCGAGCCGGCGCGACTTCAGCCCGCGGATCACTGCATGGGTATCCACCAATCCGCCGCGCGAGGTGTTGACCAGCATCGCGCCCGGCTTCATCCGCGCCAGCGAGGCGTCATTGATCAGGTGCTGGGTATCGGGCGTCAGCGGGCAGTGCAGCGAGACGATGTCAGCGCGCGCCAGCAGTTCATCCAGCGCAACCATCTCGCCGATACCTGCGAAGGCCGCCGACGGATACGGATCGTGCCCCAGCACCGTGCAGCCCATGCCCTTGAAGATGCGCGCGGTGGCCAGGCCGATCTTGCCGGTACCGATGATGCCGACCGTGCGGCCATGCAGGGTGCGCCCGAGCAGGCCATCGAGCATGAAGTTGCCCTCGCGCACGCGGTTGTAGGCACGATGGGTCTGGCGGTTGAGGGTCATCACCAGCGCCAGTGCATGCTCGGCCACGGCTTCGGGCGAGTACGCCGGCACCCGCGCGACGAACAGGTCCAGCGCTTTCGCAGCGGCCAGGTTCACATTGTTGAAGCCCGCACAGCGCAGCAGCACGGCCCGCACACCCAACGCGTGCAGCGCGCGCAGCACCTGCGCATCCAGCCGATCGTTGACGAACACGCAGACCGCGGCGCAGTCCTGTGCCAGCGCTGCGGTATGCACATCCAGCGCGGCATCGAAGTAGACGAACGTGTAACCCTGCCCCGCCGCCTCACGCAGGTTGGCTTCGTCCAGGAAGCGACGGTCGTAGGGTCGGGCGCTGAAGACGGCGATCTGCATGGAAGAACCTGGATGGAATGCCATGCCGACCATACCGCAGCCACGCGTCCGTGGGGATGGCACCGGCGATGCGAACATCGCCGGTGCCCTGTGCCACTCAGAACTTGTAACCCAGCCCCAGCATCACGCCGTTCTGGATCTGCCCGTCACGACGCTCGCCCACGTAGTCGGCCATGATCGACAGGCGTTCGCTGGCGCGGCTGGTCACGCCCAGGTTCCAGGCCAGCACCTGCTCGCCCACGGCCTGGCTGCTTGCCCCGAACACCAGATCCGGTGCTGCGGCGAAGCCGGTGCTGTAGCGCGCCTGCGAGTCGCCCAGTTCCTTCTGCCAGACCACGCGGGCACGCGGGGTAATGCGCTCGCCGTTGTTGCCTTCGAAGGTCCTGAACAGCTGCAGGCCGGCGCCCACGCGGATGCTCTCCAGGCTGCCGCTGCGACCGACCAGTGCACCCGCACCCTGCCCTTCATTGAAGCGCGTGGCCGAGGTACGCGCGTAGTCCACCACCGGCAACAGCGGCTGGATCACCAGGCCCTTGCCCGTGGTGAATGAGAACGCGTGCTCCACCCGCGCGGAGATCGCATCGTTGCTGTACGTGGCACGCAGCGGCTGCTGCAGGCCATCGATACCGCTGACGCTGCGGCGGGTGTCGTGACGCAGGTCTGTGTAGCGCACCGCCGCCGAGAGATAGCCGCGCGAATAGGTCGCGTCCAGGTAGCCGCCCACGTCCAGCGCGCGCACGTCACCACTGAAGTCGGAGCCGTCGCGGCCCTTGGTCGACATATCCGCCGCTGCCACGCTGACGCCCAGGGTGACGCGGTCATCGGCAACGCGGGTATCGGCGCCGACGACGATGCCGCCGATGTTATGGCTCAAGCCTGCCACGCCACCGTCGGCATCGATGCGGCCGTGGCTGGCAAAACCGCGCGCCCACAGGCCATGGTTGCGACCAGGGCCACTGCCTTCACCGCCGCCCGCCGCCGGCTCGACCAGATGCATGGCCAGCTGGTTGAACAGGCTGCCGTGGCGCATGCCCGGCTGCGCCGACACCGACTGCGCGGCCTGCGAGGCCAGGCCGTCGGCATCACCGCCACTGCGCATCGCGGCCTGGTGCTGCTGCACCACGTTGCCGATGCTGCCCACCAATGCGTTGTCGGCCAGGCGCAGGCTCGCGTGCGCGTCACCGCGCAGGGCACCGGCCTGCTGTGCGATCACATAACGGTCGGCGAACTGCAGCGCGCCGAGCAGCGACTTCAGGCCACCATCCCTGCGATCGGAAGCGGTCGCCAGCGCACGGCCAAGGGCATCGCCCGAAGCACCATTGGCAAACAGCCCCAGCTGGTCGAAGCCCGGGTTGGCGGTCAACCACAGGCCATCCGCGGTCTGTTTCACGTTGAAGCTCAGCAGCGAGTTGTGGCGTGGGCGGAACACCTCGCCGCCGGTGATGCTGGCGCTGTAGCCGGTGTCCCCCAGGCGCACGACCTCTTCGAAGCCGCCCTGGTAGATCGGGCCCTGCACCAGGTCACGGCGGAAGTCCTGGCCGTAGTAACCCTGCGCCACGTTCAGTTCGAGGAAGGCCCCTTTGGAGATCACCAGGGCGCCGTCGGTCTGCTTGCTGTCGAAGAAACTGCCTACATGCAGGCGGCCACTGCCAGCCCCGCCGTTTTCGGTCACATCGAACAGCACCTTCCCGCCCGGCATGATGTTGACGTAGCCATGGGTGACCAGATCGCCGCCGCGCGGCATCAGGGTCCCGTACACGCGCAGGCGATTGAAGCCATCCTCGCGCCAGGACGGGCGGGTACCGCTGGCCAACGCACTGAGATCCATAGCGGTGCCGGCCACGTCACCATTGCCGACCAGCATGCCTGCGGCCATTACCCGCACCTCCGAAGCGCGCAGGGCGCCGCCTTCCAGCGCGATGGTGCCGTTGTCGACCAGCATGAAGTCGGCACCGGTGGTCGCGGAGGTCCGCCATGTCGCGCCATTGGTCACGCGGATCACGCCCATGGAGTTGTCCAGCGTGGACACATCCAGGTCACCCAGGCGCAGCTTCGACAGCAGCAGGGCCTTGTATGTAGGATCGTTCTGGTAGTCCTGTACCGAGTTCGCGCCGATGCCCTGCGGACCATTGCTGGAGGCGTTGTAGATGCTCTGCGCCAGGTTGATGTAGCTGGACTGCCAGTTGGTGTTCCAGCGCGCGAAGTCATCATCGACGAAGGTCTGCAGCTGGCGACCGGTGCGCAGGTAGCCCGGGTTGATGTCGCCGCTCACGTTGGCGGTGACATTCAACGTATCGCCCGGGTCGCGGTAGCCCTTGGCGGTGATGACCCTGTTGCTGTAGATGTCCTGGCCCGGGAACGACTCCAGCTTGCTGCCGCTGCCATCAGGATCGAAAGTGACCGAGGCACCCGTGGTGCGCGCCGGATCGCGGAACACCAGCAGGCCGTTGGGCTGCACGACTTCATACATGGCCTTGTGCAGCAGCCCGGCATCGATGCCGCCGCCGTAGTTGCCGGTGTAGATCTGGGTCATCCGTGGCGACGGCGTGTAGATCACCTTGCCGCTGTTGCTGGCCGCGTGGATCTGTACCGAATCGACGATCGGCAGATCACCGGCCAGATAGCGTTCGACGCCACCGGACTGCATGATCGAGCAGGACGAAATGCAGTGGCCGGACACGATGGTGTTCAGGCCGGACGTGCGGATCACGCCCTGCAGCCACTCGCCGGCGATCAGCGCGCCACCATTGGAGGTGCGCAGCACCACTTCGCGGATCGGCCGGCCCTCGGCCTGTGCCTTGGCCAGCAACGCGGGCAACGACACCACATCGGCGTAGGTCACCCCGCCGCTCAGGAAGATGCGATCCCCCTGCACGTGATAACTCATTGCCATGACGTCATCAGCCGCCGCGATGGCGCCAACGGCGATCAGCCCGGCCAGGGCCAGGCTCAACTTCGAATGCTTCATACGTTCTCTCTCTCCACCCGCAACACGCGGGTAAGGAGTCAAACGGCAGAGCGCCGGAATCTCCCCCAGCCCGGTCGGCCGGAAAAAATGAATGCATTCACAATGAGAGAGGGGCACCACACACTCTTCCCCATCCGGTCATCGTCGCGTAAAACTCGAAGGCGCACCCGCCAACGTCAGCCGAGGCCAGCCCTGTCCGTTCCGTCCCCCCTGATCCACCACGCGCCGGAGCCACCCGCGCCTGCGGACGCCTTCATCGCGTTCGTACGCGAGGAACGCGCGCCACTGTGCGCGTTCCTGCGCACACGGGGCGTCGGGCCGGAGGATGCAGAGGACATCGCGCAGGACTGCATGGAGCGGCTGATCCGCTATCGCGCGCACGGCACCGACGAACTGCGCCTGCTGCTGTATCGTATCGCGCGCAATCGCCTGGCCGATCGCGGCCGATCGCCGCAGTCGCGACCGCACCTGTCACTGGCCGAGCATGATGGTCACGACGAGCCCACCAGCCCGTCGCCGGACCCCTTGCGCCAGGCAGAGTCCGGGCAGATGTTGTCCCTGCTGCGGCAGGCCCTTTTCAAATTGCCCGAGCGTGCGCGCGAGGTGTACCTGCTCAACCGGATCACCGGCATGAGCTATACGCAGATCGCGCGGCACTGTGGAATTACAGCCAAGACCGTGGAAAAACACATCGCCCGCGCCCTGCAGGGCCTGCGCCAGGAGTTGGGACCGGATCCGCTGCACAACGACGGGGATACCGAATGAGCAGCCACCGGCACACGGAGGACGCCTCGCTGTTCGCACGCGCCAGCGCCTGGGTGGCGCGGTTGGAGGCCCCGGACTGCACCCCTGCCGAACGCGAGTCGTTCGAAGACTGGCTGGCTGAAGACCCTGCCCATGTCAAAGCCTGGGCGCAGGCCGAAGATCTTTTCCAGCAGGGCCAGGGCCTGGCTGCGGACCCATGGCTGCGGACGGCTGCGGCGCGTGCGGCACGGCCTGCCCGACGCCGCTGGCTGCCTGCTGCGGCCGCGGCCGCTGGTATCTGCCTGGCCATCGGCGTGGGCTGGATGGTAGCGGTGGATGGCAACCCAGCCCCGCAGCGCTTTGCCAATGACACGCATCAGGCGCAGCGGCTGACCCTGCCCGATGGCAGCGTAGCCATGCTCGATGCCGGCACGACGCTGCACGCACGCTTTGGCTGGCGCCACCGCGAGCTGGACCTCGAACGCGGCCGCCTGCAGTTGCAGGTCGCGCCATCGAACAAAGCACTGCAGCTGCGCGCCGGCACCAGCACCATCCGCGATATCGGCACCACCTTCCAGGTCGAGCGCCTGCACGATGGCCTGGTCGAGGTCGCGCTGCTGGAGGGTGCGGTGGAAGTCAGCAACGGCGCCGCCCAGCACACCCTGGCCCCTGGCCAGCAACTGCAGGTACTCCCCTCCGGGCGCATCCAGCCCGGCCCAGCGTTGTCCTCCACGGCAGCCGCCGAGGGCTGGCTGCGTGGGCAGCTGGTCTTCGATGCCACCCCGCTGTCGATCGTGGTCGAACGCATGAACCGCTATGGCCATGCACCGCTGGTGATCGCCGACCCGGAGATCACCGATCTGGCAGTCAGCGGCACGTTCCGCGCAGGCGACGCACAGGAGTTGCTATCCGCGCTGGAACTTGGCTGGTCCATTGCTGGCCAGACGCGCCCGGATGGCGCGCTGGAACTGCGCCGCACGTACTGAGGAGGCCTGCGGTGATGGCAGGACCAGGCGCGCTGCAGTGGGGGCTGCTCCGCCCCCTGCTGTGCCTGGCGCTGCTGGTCGCCGCGCCGCCTGCCGCCCTCGCAGGCGATCCGGCTGCCACCCACGACTACCGCATCAACGCTGGCCCGTTGCCCTCGGCATTGCAGCAATGGGCACGGCAAAGCGGCATCGCTCTGGTGTTCGATGCCCGGGAACTGGCGGGGCTCCATGCCAACGGCACCCATGGCCAGGCCGATCCAGCATCGGCCCTGAAACAGCTGGTCGCCGGCATGCCGGTGACCATCCTTCGAACACCGTCCGGTGGCTTCGTGGTCCGCCGCATCCGCGTCGCGCCCGCCGTCGCGCCGCCGGTTCCGGCAACGGTGGCGCCGCGCCCGCGCATGCCCCCGCAGTCGCCCCCCCAGGTGGACCTGGCGCCGATCCATGTCACCGGCAGCCGGTTGCCGCGCACCTCCGTGCAGACCACCCTGCCGGTGACCACGATCGATCGCGCAGACATCCTGCGCAGTGGCTACGGCAGCCTGTTCGACCTGCTGCGACACCTGCCCGGCATGAACGGGCTGCCAGCGATGAGCAGCGCACGCAGTGGCGATTCGCAGTACCTGCCTGTCGGTGCAGCCGCCACCACCAGCCTGGATGGCATGGGACCGCGCGCCACCCTGTTCCTGGTCAATGGCCGGCGCCTGCCCCGTTATCCAATGGTGTCCCTGGAACAGGGCGGGCTCACCGACCTGGGCGGCATTCCACTCAGCTTTGTCGAACGCATCGAACTGGTGCGCGGCGGTGCATCGGCCATCTACGGTGCCGATGCCATGTCCGGCGTGGTCAACATCATCCTCCGCGACCAGGCCGACGGCCCGGAGGCAACGCTGCAGACCGGTCTGAGCAGTCGTGGCGACGCTGGCCAGTACCGCGTGCAGGCCGCCACCGGAGGCCTGCGCGGGAGCGGCGACCGCTGGTTCGCAGGCATCGACCTGCATCGCGTCGATCACCTGGCGGGGGACCAGCGTGACTGGCACGCCGAGACGTCGCAGTACCTGATCGGCGCCTTCCGCGATGGCGACTACTGGCCCGCGACGCGCTGCGACGGACCATTGAAACGACGCAATGGCGCCTGCTGGTTCGACAGTTCGCGCCCTCGTTCGCTTCAACCGGCCTCCGATACCGCCTCGGCCTATCTGCGCTACCGGCATGAGCGTGGCCAGGGACGCTACGTCTATGCCGAAGCCCGCGCCAGCCACAACCGGCAGCGTTTCGATCTGGGCCCGACCGCCGTCGCCCTCGGCCTGTACGGGTACACCTTCAACAGCGTCCTGCGCGAAGCCGGCAATGTGCGTCCCCAGGTCCGTGCCACCGACGCCGATATCACCCTGGGCATCGGCCGGGACCAGGGCAGCCACAGCTGGGACGCCGGCATCAGCGCGCAGCGCAGCGACGTCACCCTGGCCACGCCGGGCACCGTGCGCGCCGAACCGTTCATCGAGGCTGCGCAGTCGCTCAGGTTCCTGCCAGGCTTCGATGCATTGCCCGCCGATGAAGCCACTTCGCTCTTCCCATCGATCCGCAACCGTGGACTTACCGAGCAGTGGCAGGGCTGGTGGGGCATACAGCGCGCATTGATGCCGATGCGGGGCGGTAATGCGCAGCTGGCTACCGGCATCGATCTGCGCCATGAACGCTGGACGTCGCACCCGGACACCCTGCTGAGCCAGGGCGATCTGGCACTGGGGCTGCCGCAGCAGCAGCGGCGCCTGTCGCGGCAGAGTGGCGGCGCGTATGCGGAACTGGGCCTGCCACTCACGTCGGAACTGCGCATGGACCTGGCCGCGCGCTGGGACTACGACGGCGACTACACGGCATTCTCGCCCCGTGCCGGCCTGCGCTGGACGCCAACACCGCACTGGTCGTTCCTGCTGGCCAGCGGCCGCGGCTATCGCGCGCCCAGCCTGTTCGAACAGCGCCGCCCGCCAGGACAGTTCGGCACCCTTACCCTGCCCGTCTCAAGCGCACTGCCACCTTGTGCACAGAGCGAGCCGGACGGCCGCTGCGTGGTCACTGCGGATGTGGAGGAGAACAACGCGCTCAAGGCCGAGAGCTCACGCAGCCATTCACTGGCGGCGACCTGGTCACCCAGCGATGCGTTCTCGCTTTCGCTGACCCACAACATCGTCGAGCTGCGCAACGAGATCCTCGCGCTGCAGCCGGCCGATGCCGTGTGGAACCGTGACACCTGGCAATTGGATGAGGATGGCAACCTGAGCAGCCTCCGCCTGTCGTTCGACAATATCGGCCGCACCACTTCCCGCAACTGGGTGCTGCGTGGCGAATACCGGATCGACACCGGCAGCACCGGCCAGTGGTTGTTCTCGCTGGACGCGCTGAAGCAGCAGGAGCTGCGCCGCCGTCGGGACCACGAGCCGGCGATCGACCTGCGCGGGCATGTCACGCCCGAGATGGCGGCGGTCCTCAACGTGCAATGGCAGAACAGCAACTGGGACATCGCCCTGCGCGGCAACCAGGTGGGCCGCACCCGCGCATGGCTGCCCGGCGCCGAGTGCCCGCAGCGGCAGATCGAACAGAACCACTGCATGAATCCGCGCCAGCTGCGCTGGAACCTGCACCTGGCGCGCCGCCTGGGCACACGCGTCATCGCGGCGCTGGACGTGCACAACGTGCTTGATGCGCAACCGGTGAACTACCTGGTCGGCAATGGTGGGCAGATGCCGGGGCTGGACGATCCACTGGGTCGCTACTACCTGCTTACCCTGCAGTTCCGCTGAGCGTAGTACGCTACGCGGCCTGTTCCACCGGTCTGCCACCTTCCCCATGAAAGCCTATCTCTGGTTCTGGGGCGCGTTCCTGCTGTTCTTCGCGTTGCCCTTCCCCTGCATCCTCTATTTCGGAACCTCCTGGCCGGTGGCGCTGGCTGATCGCAGCGCGCCATGGCTGTCCCTGCTGCTGCTTGTGCTGTCGCTGGCTGCATGGCTCTCTCTGCTGTTCGCGTTCCTGCATTTCCTGCTGCTCGGCCCACCGCGCGCCCTGCATCGCGTCCGCTCGATCCTCGCCGATGGCGAACCGCGCGATGCGCTGATCGAACACGCTGAACAGACCGGCGTACAGGTGCGTGGCTTCGCGCAATGGAAACTGCAGCTGTCCTTCAAGAACCTGTCCGGCACGCCGATCCGCGAACAGCTGCTGGTGGTCGACAGCAAGCCGCAACTGCAGCGCTTCGGCGTCGGCAGGCACGTCGATGCACGCCTGAGCCAGGTGCCGGGCGCGTTCCCGAACGTGGTACTGGACGGTGCCCAGCCCGAACTGGATGTCGCCAGCCTGTGGCGGCGAAGCATCGGCGCAGCGCTCTGCATCGTCCTGGTAGCCGCTGCCTATGTGGCGGCCTACCGGCTGCAGAGCGAGGGTCTTGGCTGGACCTTCCTGTCCTTCGGCCACCCGCTGCTGGTGTGCCCGCTGGTGCTGTGTGGGTACATCTTGGGGCTGCGCCTGCTTGGCCGCCTGCTGCAGGCTGATGCGCGCGGCGACGCGTTGAAGTACCGCGGCATCGGCGTGGAGGCCAGGGTGCTGAAGGTGCGTCAGACCGGCACCTACCTCAACGAACAGCCGCAGGTGGAGTTCCAGCTGGAGTACACCGATCGTGACGGCCGCGTACAGCAGGTGAGCGTGCGCCGCTTCATCCCGCTGATCGATCTAGCCAACATCCCGCGCGAAACCGTGACCCTGCTGTACGACCCCGATGACCGTGGCAACGTGCGCCTGGAGGGCGTATGAAACAGCCGCCCTCCACCCGCGCCGTGTTCCTGGTATTGCTGCTGGTTCTGGCGGGCGTGGCCGTTGCCGGCGGCGCGGTGCAGACCATCAGCGAAACGCTGGGGCATTCGGTACAGCCGGACCGGTTGCCACCCTCCGTCTCGTCTCAGTCGCCGCGCGAGCAACCCGCATCGCTTGTGCCGTCCCCGGCCGCCTTCCCCGCGGCGAGTACCGCTGCGGCGCCCGAACGCAACAATCGCCTGTTCGATGCGGACTACCTGCAGGCTGCGCGCCAGGCACTGGAGCAGCTGCCGGCACTGGCTGGCCAGAGGCTGACGGTCTTCCATAGCATCCACTTCTACGACGATGGCCGCATCAACCTCGATCTGGTCGACCCGCAACAGCCGGGTCACGTCGACAGCTACCACTTCGAACGTGGCCAGTGGCGCAAGGGCAATCCGGTGAACCCGCAGCAGTTCGCGCCGACCATCAGCCTGCAGCGCAGCAGCACACCCCTGGCCAGCATCGATTTCGAGGCCGTGCCGCGCGTGGCGCAGGCACTGCAGGAACAACGCGACGCGCTGCAGAACCCCGCATCCGAAGTCGGCCACGTCTACGTGATCGTGCGCAAAGGCGGCAAGCTGGTGTGGCTGCCGGATGACGTCGCTGGTGACCGCGAATCCGTGCGCCTGCAGTTCGATGCGCAGGGCACCCTGCGCGGCGTGAACCGCCGATAGGCCACAAAAAAAGGGGACGGAGGGGATTAAGTCGCATGTGCCTTGGTGCGGATTGCGACTTAATCCCCTCCGTCCCCTTTTTCTATTTCACCGAGCGGGCGATGGCGTACTGCGCGCCGTGGTACGTGGACAGCACCAGCAGGCTGGCCAGCGGCAGGCCGCCGGCGAAGCGGTCCCAGGCCAGCAGTGAATCGCTGGCGACGAACAGCAGCGCACCGGCGGCAGCCCAGCGCGCGCTGCTGGCTCCCACGGCAGCGGGCTGTGGCCGGCGCCACTGGCGTGCCAGTGCCAGCACCGCCATCGAGGCCAGCACCACCACATACGCCAGCACCGGCGCACGCATCGGTGCAGGCAGGTGCGGCCACAGGCCAAGTACGTTGAGCACGGCAAACGTCGCCAGCAGGACGCTGGCGGCGAGCAGGCCACGTCCGGCACGCAGGCCGTCGCGGAAGGCCACGATGTAGCAGAGGTGGGCCAGCAGGAACGCGACCAGGCCCGGCACGAACGCATCCATCGGCAGCATCAACGCGATGTCACCCACGCACGACAGCAGCATGCCGGTCAGCACCGCGCGTCGATAGAACGGCTGCGCGGGATCATGCACGCGCCAGATGATGGCAGCGATCAGCAGCGTGGTGGTCGGCTTGGCCAGCCAGTGCAGCCAGCGCCCGTCACCGTGCAGGAACGTGCCGACGATGGCCAGAATCGCCATCAGCAGGATCACGCCATCGCGGGCGCGTGGCTTCATCGCGCCTTCCACAATTCTGCGAGGCGGTCAGGCTTGCCGGCGATACGCTCCAGCACCGGGTACTGCAGGCCACCGTGGTAGGCGATGCTCATCGTTTCGATGCGGTCGAACTGCTTCACCAGCAGCACGATCGGCGCCTTGTCCTTCGCTGCCGCAGCCACCGCGTCCTTCAAGCGCTGGCTGCTGTACTCACGGCCGCCAACCGCGATCACCTTCATGCCCGGTGCAAGACCGGCGTTGAACGCCGGGCTGTCCCAGATCACATCGCCGACCGTACCGCTGTCGAGCACGGTCGCGCCCAGCGAATAGGCCAGCAATGCCGCCTTGGCGCGTTTTTCCTGCGCCTTGTAGGCGTCGTTCGGGGTATCGCGGTAGACCAGCTTCCAGCCAGCCAGTTCCAGGCCGCCGGTCAACGAACCGTGGCCGTCCAGGCGCCCGCGCAGGAACGTCGCCCAGTCGTACGGCGCGATGCCGTTCAAGGTCGCGACCACATCATCGAAGGTGTACGGGTTGACGTCCCAGTCGCCATTGCCGACGCCGAAGAACGCACGCGCGAAGTCGTCCAGGCTGCGGCGGTTGCCGCTCAGTTCGCGCAGCTTGCCCTCCACTTCCAGCCACAGCATCTGGCCGCCGGAGTAGTAGTCCTCGCTCATCTGGTAGTTGCGGTAGGGCAGCGTGCGGCGCTGGGCGATGGTCGGATCGTTGGTAGTGTCCTGCAGCGGCCGCCAGGCCAGGCCCGGTCGGCCACGGTCGTAGGTCGCGGCCACATTGGCCAGCATGTCGCGCGCCTGCGCGGTCGACCACAGCCCCGAACGCGCCGCCAGCACCTGGCCCCAGAACTGGGTCTGGCCCTCGTACACCCACAGCAGGCTGTCGCCCATCGGCACGTTGAAGTTGGCGGTGGCCAGGTCGGCGCCGCGACGGTACTTGCCGTTCCAGGAATGGGTGTACTCGTGCGGCAACAGATCGCGCATCCAAGCGTTGCTGTCCCACTCGGTGAAGTAGCCCGGGTCAGCGCTGTTCTCGCTGGAACGGTGATGCTCCAGGCCGATGCCACCGAGGCGGTCGGTCAATGCCAGCAGGAACTCATAGTGGTTGTAGTGGCGCGCACCGTAAAGCTTGTCGGCCTGCTGCACCAGCGCGCGATGCATGGTGATCTGTGCCTCGCTCGGCTTCAGCGACTTGGCGTCGTCGGCAAACACATTGAGGTGCACCGGCACCTTCGCGCCCGGATCGAGATCGATGCGCTGGTAGTGCTCGCCGGCGAACAAGGGCGAATCGACCAGATGGTCATACGAGATCGGCTTGAACACCACGGTGTCACCGTCGCGCCGCGCGGTTTCCAGCGCGGTTGCGAACGACCAGCCCTTGGGCAGGGTCACGCTGGCCTGCGCCTGCAGGTTGCGCGCATCGACGCCGGCCGGATACAGCGAATTGGCGTTCCACTGCAGGTTGAGCATTTCCGGGGTCATCACCACCCGGCCCTGGCTGCCGCCCTGCGAGGACAGGAAGTCGAAGTGGGCGACGATCTCGCTCACGCCCTCGGGCACGTTCACCTTGAACGCATAGACGTTGAACTGGTCACGCTGCCAGGCCAGCGGCTTGCCGTTGGCGGTCACGCGCAGCCCGGCCAACTTGTCGATCGGGCCGGTGGGCGAATGGTTGCCGGGAATCCACTGCGGGTACAGCAGGGTCATCGGGCCGGGCTTGGCCGGCACCGTAGCGGTCACCTTGAAGATGCGCCGGGCCAGATCGCGCGCGTCGACGTCGATGCGCAGCAGGCCGGGGGCCTCAGCGTTCGCCGGTGGCGAGGTCTGCGCCAGTGCAGGCGTGGCCGCCAGCGCGAACAGCAACGACATCGCCAAGGCTCGGGTCTTCATCGGGCAGGTTCCAACAGCGGAGAATCTTCCGATGCTAGGCCTGTAACGTGCCCTGCCCCATGGCCAAAGGTCATGGGCGGGCCGCCCATCCTTGCGTGCGAAAAAGCGTGCGAACCAAGGTTCGCACCCACCTTGTGCCGGCTCGCACCCACCGTGTGCAGGTTCGCACCCGCCAGAGCAGTTCCAGTAGATCCACGCCATGCGTGGATGAGGCGCTTCCCGGTCAGTCGACCAGGCGCAGGCGCAGTTCCTTCGGCAGCGCGAACACCATCGATTCCGGTTCGCCGTCCAGCTCGCCCACGCCGGTGGCGCCCAGTTCGGCCAGGCGCGCCAGCACGCCATCGACCAGCACCTGCGGTGCAGAGGCGCCGGCCGTCACGCCGATGTGCTGCTTGCCTGCCACCCATGCCGGGTCGATCTCGTGCGCGCCGTCGATCAGGTACGACTCCACGCCCTCACGGCGGGCCAGCTCGCTCAAGCGGTTGGAGTTGGAGCTGTTCGGCGAACCGACCACCAGCACCAGGTCGCAGCGCTTGGCCAGATCGCGCACGGCATCCTGGCGGTTCTGCGTGGCGTAGCAGATGTCGTCGTTCTTCGGGCCCTGCATCGCCGGGAAACGCTCGCGCAGCGCATCGATGATGCCGCGCGTGTCATCCACCGACAGCGTGGTCTGGGTGGTGTAGGCGAAGTTTTCCGGCTGGTTGATCTGCAGCGTGGCGACCTGCTCCACGTCCTCGACCAGGTAGATCTGCCCGGTACCGGCTTCGCGGTTCCACTGGCCCATGGTGCCTTCCACCTCCGGGTGACCGGCATGGCCGATCAGCACCACGTCACGGCCGGCACGGCAGTGGCGGGCGACCTCGAAGTGGACCTTGGTCACCAGCGGGCAGGTGGCGTCGAACACCTTCAGGCCACGGCGCTCGGCTTCCCGGCGCACGGCCTGGGACACGCCATGCGCGCTGAAGATCACCGTGTTGTTGTCCGGCACTTCGTCGAGTTCCTCGACGAAGATCGCCCCGCGCTGCTTCAGGTCGTCGACCACGAAGCGGTTGTGCACCACTTCATGGCGAACGTAGATGGGCGCGCCCAGCGTTTCGATCGCGCGCTTGACGATCTCGATCGCACGATCGACACCGGCACAGAAACCACGCGGGTTGGCGAGCAGCACATCCATCAGTTCAATCTCCCGGCAGCGGCCGGCTTACGGTTTCGGATTGGCATTATCCGCCTTTTTGGCGGACTTGCCGTCGAACAGGCCAAACAGGGCGATGCCGATGGCACCCACCACGATGGCCGAGTCGGCGATGTTGAACGAGGGCCAGGTGTAGCTGCCCACGTACCACTGGATGAAGTCGACCACGTGGCCGTGCACCTGGCGGTCGATCACGTTGCCGATGGCGCCGCCGATGATGAGCGCATACGGCACCGCGGCCTTCCAGTTGCCGCGCGCGGTGCCGCGCAGCCACCACGCCATCAGGCCGCTGATGGCGATCGCCAGCGCGGTGAAGAAGTACTTCTGCCAGCCACCGGCGTCGCTCAGGAAACTGAACGCGGCGCCGGTGTTGTAGGTGCGGTACCAGTTCCAGAAGCCGTCGATGACCACCACCGGCTGGAACTCCGGCAGGCTCGACAGCACCCAGGCCTTGGACCACTGGTCCAGGCCGATGATGGCGGCCGACAGCAGCAGCCAGACCAGGGCGTTCGGATGCGGACGGGGCGCGGCCATCAGAACCAGCTCCGCACTTCGCCGGCGCCGGTCACGTTGCTCACGCAACGGCCGCACAGTTCCGGATGGTCGGCGTTGCTGCCGACGTCGGCGCGGTGGTGCCAGCAGCGCACGCACTTGGCCTTGGTGGTCGGCTGGGCGCTGACGAACACCTCGTCGGTGGTCGCCGGGCGCACCTGCACGTCGCCACTGATGAACAGGAAGCGCAGTTCATCGGCCAGCGGCTGCCACTTCGCGGCCTGCTCCTCGTTGGCGGCAATGGTGATCTCCGCTTCCAGCGCGGCACCGATGGCGCCGTTGGCACGCATCGGCTCGAGCACCTTGGCCACCTGCTCGCGCACAGCCAGCAACTGATCGAAGTCGGTGGCGTTGAGCTGGGCATCGGCCGGCAGCGGCGCCAGGCCGTCGTACCAGGTGGTGAACAGCACATGGCCGGCATGCTCGCCCGGCAGGTAGCCCCACAGCTCGTCGGCGGTGAAGGTCAGGATCGGCGCAACCCAGCGGGTGAACGCTTCGGCGATGTGGTACATCGCGCTCTGTGCCGAACGGCGACCGTGCGAATCGGTCGGCATCGTGTACAGGCGGTCCTTGGTCACGTCCAGGTACAGCGAGCCCAGGTCCACGCTGCAGAAGTTCAGCAGCAGCTGCACGATCTCGGCCATGTTGTAGCCGTCGTAGGCCGCCTTGATCTTCTCCTGCAGCTCCCACGCACGGTGCACGATCCAGCGGTCCAGCGCGACCATCTGGTCGAGCGGCTGCAGGTGCTGGGCCGGATCGAAACCGTCCAGGTTGCCGAGCAGGAAGCGTGCGGTGTTGCGCAGGCGGCGGTAGGCGTCGGCGTTGCGCTTCAGGATCTCCTGCGACAGCGACATCTCGTTGCTGTAGTCGGCCGAGGCGATCCACAGGCGCAGGATGTCCGCGCCCAGCTTGTTCATGATGTCCTGCGGCTCAATGCCGTTGCCCAGCGACTTGGACATCTTGCGGCCCTGCTCGTCCACGGTGAAGCCGTGGGTCAGGCACTGCTTGTACGGCGCGCGCTTGTCGATCGCCACGCCGGTCAGCAGCGAGGACTGGAACCAGCCGCGATGCTGGTCGGAACCTTCCAGGTACAGGTCGGCCGGCTTGCCGAAGCCACGCGCGGCAAGCACGCCCTCATGGGTCACGCCCGAATCGAACCAGACGTCGAGGATGTCGGTGACCTTCTCGTAGTCGGCCGCTTCGGCGCCCAGCAGTTCGGCGGCATCCAGCGAGTACCACACGTCGATGCCCTCGGCTTCGACACGGTCGGCGACCTGCTGCATCAGCTCCACCGAGCGCGGGTGGATCGCGCCGGTCTGGCGATGGGTGAACAGTGCGATCGGCACGCCCCAGGTGCGCTGGCGCGAGATCGTCCAGTCCGGGCGACCGTCGACCATGCTCTGGATGCGCGCCTTGCCCCAGCTCGGGAACCAGCCGACGGTGTCGATGGCGGCCAGCGCATCGTTGCGCAGGTTGGCCTTGTCCATCGAGATGAACCACTGCGGGGTGGCGCGGAACACCACCGGCTTCTTGTGACGCCAGCAGTGCGGGTAGCTGTGGCGGATCGGATGGAAGGCCAGCAGCGCACCGTTGTCACGCAGCACGCCGACGATGGCCTCCTGCGCCTGCCATAGATGTTGGCCAGCCAGCACCACGTCACCGGCCGGCGGGGTCGATTCCAGGTATACGCCACGGCCGTCGATCGGGGTGATCTGGCCGGCGTTGTACTTGTCCAGCAGGCCGTACTTCTGGCTGACCACGAAGTCTTCCTGGCCGTGGCCGGGGGCGGTGTGCACCGCACCGGTACCGTCCTCGTCGGACACATGGTCGCCGTTGAGCACCAGGATCTCGCGTTCCGGGTAGAACGGATGCGCCAGCAGCTGGTTTTCCAGCGCCGCACCGGTGGTTTCACCGTGCAGCACCACGTTTTCGACGCCATAGCGCTGCAGCGCGCGCTCGGCCAGCGCCGCAGCCAGCACCAGCCAACGGCGCTTGCCGTTGTGCGCCGGGCCTTCGGCCAGCACGTAGGTGATCTCCGCGCCCAGCGACACCGCCAGCGAGGCCGGCAGCGTCCACGGGGTGGTGGTCCAGATCGGTACGGCCACTTCCACGTCGGCCGGCACGCTCACGCCGAACGCCTGGCCGATGGCCTGCGCATCGCGTGCGGCGTAGGCCACGTCGATCGCCGGCGATTCCTTTTCCTGGTACTCGATCTCGGCCTCGGCCAGCGCCGAGCCACAGTCGAAGCACCAGTACACCGGCTTGGCGCCACGCACCAGGTGGCCGTTGGCCACGACCTTGGACAGCGCACGGATCTCGTTGGCTTCGAAGTCGAAGCTCAGGGTCTTGTACGGGTTGTCCCAGTCACCGGTCACGCCCAGGCGCTTGAAGTCCACGCGCTGGATGTTGATCTGCTCTTCGGCGAACTCGCGGCACTTCTGGCGGAATTCAACGGCGTCGAGCTTGGTGCCGACCTTGCCCCACTTCTTTTCCACCGCGATCTCGATCGGCAGGCCATGGCAGTCCCAGCCCGGCACGTAGGGCGCATCGAAGCCGGCCAGGTAGCGCGACTTGACGATGATGTCCTTCAGGATCTTGTTGACCGCGTGGCCCAGGTGGATGCGGCCGTTGGCGTACGGCGGGCCATCGTGCAGCACGAACAGCGGGCGGCCGGCGGCGTTGTCGCGCAGCTGCTGGTAGAGCCCCTGCGCTTCCCACCGCGCCAGAATGCCCGGCTCGCGCTTGGGCAGGTCGCCGCGCATCGGGAATTCGGTGGCTGGCAGGTTCAGGGTGGTCTTGTAGTCCTGGCTCACGCAGTGGCTCGCAATCTATGTTCGGAAAGGATGGCGCGCGCCTGTTCGGCGTCGCGGTGCATCTGGTCGGTCAGCGCCGCCAGATCATTGAATTTCTCTTCGTCGCGCAGCTTGGCGACGAACTCCACATCGATGTGGCGCCCGTACAGGTCGCCCTGGAAATCGAACAGGTGGGCTTCCAGCAGCGGCTCCACGCCCTCCACCGTCGGGCGGGTGCCGAAGCTGGACACCGACGGCCACGGCTGGTCGAACACGCCATGCACCCAGGTCGCGTAGATGCCCGACAGTGCCGGGGTCTTCGGGAACCGCAGGTTGGCGGTGGGGAAGCCCAGCGTACGGCCGAGCTGGCGCCCGCGCACCACCCGGCCGCTGATCGCGTACGGACGACCCAGCAGATCGTTGGCACGGGCGAAGTCGCCCTGCTGCAGCAGCTGGCGGATGCGGGTGCTGGAAATGCGTTCGCCATGCAGGTCGACCGCTTCAATTTCGCCCGCAGTGAAACCCAGTTCGGCACCCATTTTCTGCAGCAGAGCCAGGTCGCCACGGCGGCGGTTGCCGAAGCAGAACTCCGGGCCGATCCAGACCTCACGCGCACTCAGGCGCTTGACCAGCAACTGGCGCACGAAGGTCTCGGCCGGCATCGCCGCCATCGCCGCGTCGAATCGCAGCAGGCCGACCGCATCGACACCGAGCTCGCGCAGGATCTCGACCTTGCTGCGCGCCAGGGTCAGCCGCGGCGGCGGTGTGCCCTGGGCGAAGAACTCACGCGGCAGCGGCTCGAACGCCACGGCCACGGCGGCCACGCCCAAGGCGCGCGCGCGGGCAACCGCGTGGCGGACCAGCGCACGATGGCCCAGGTGGAGGCCGTCGAATGCACCGATACAGACCACGCTTCCGTTGGGGAACAGGTCCCCGCCCTCGACGCTTCTGAACAGCCTGCTCATCAACTCTCGTTCCGGCCCGACCGGGGCCGCCGCTTCAATGGTGTAACCCTGAAGTATAGCCGCCACAAGCCGCGATCAATGCCCACGCAGATCGCGCGGGCGGAAGCCCATCGCCAGCATGGCTACCGCGTAGGTGGCACCGCCACCGCCGACCAGCAGCGACAGGCTGCCGATCCGCTCCCACACGCTCATCGCCGAGAAGCCCGGCAGCCAGTGCAGCAGGGCCAGCAGCACACCAACCATGGCCGCACAGGCCAGCAGCAGTCGCAGCAGATAGCCGCCCCAGCCCGGCCGGCGCTGGTAGACGTCGGTCTTGCCCAGCCAGTACCACAGCAGGCCCAGGTTCAGGTAACTGGACAGCGCGCTGGCAATGCCCAGTGCCAGATGCAGGCCCGGCTGCTTGCCGATGGCCGCCATCACGCCCTGCGCCTTCAGCTCGTCCGGCACCATGACCTGGTACAGCACCGCCAGCAGGGCGAAGTTGAACACCATGTTGGCCACCAGCGCGGCCACACCCGCGCGCACCGGGGTCTTGGTGTCCTGACGTGCGTAGAACGCCGGCAACACCACCTTCAGCAGGGCGAACGCCGGCAGGCCGAAACTCAGGCCGTACACCGACAGCGCGGTCATGCGGGTATCGAAGGCACTGAACTGGCCGTGCTGGAAGATGGTCGCGATCAGCGGTTCGGCCAGCAGCAGCAGGCCCAGCATGGCCGGCACCGAGATCAGCAGGGTCATCCGCAGGCCCCAGTCCAGCGAACGCGAGAAGCCCTCGCGGTCGGTGCTGACGTGGTGACGGGCCAGCGCCGGCAGGATCACCGTGCCCAGCGCCACGCCGAACACGCCCAGCGGCAGCTCCAGGAAGCGGTCGGCCAGCGACAGCCAGGACTGCGAGCCATCGGTCAGCTTGGCCGCGATGACGGTGTCCAGCAGCAGGTTGATCTGCGCCACCGAGGAGCCGAACAGGGTCGGCACCATCAGCGTCATCACCTTGCGCACGCCCGGATGGCTCCAGCCCCAGCGCGGCAGGGTCAGCAGGTTGATGCCCTTCAGCGAGGGCAGCTGGAACAGCAGCTGCAGGATGCCGGCAGCCAGTACCGCCCAGCCCAGCGCCAGGATCTGTTTCTCCGGGGTGCCGCCCAGCCGCGGGGCCAGCCACAGTGCACCGGCGATCATGCACAGGTTGAGGATGACCGGGGTCAGCGCCGGCATGGCGAAGCGCTGGAAGCTGTTCAGCGCGCCGCCGGCCAGGGCGGTCAGCGACACGAACAACAGGAACGGGAAGGTCAGGCGGAACAGGTCGACCAGCAGGCCCTGCTTGACCGGATCGGTATCAACGCCACTGGAGAAGACCGAGGCCAGCTGCGGCGCGAAGATCAGCGCCAGCGCAGTGACCAGCATCAGCACCCCGCCCAGGGTGCCGGCGGTGCGGGCCATCAGTTCACGCAGCTCGGCGTGGCTGCGGGTCTCCTTCACTTCCGTGAACACGGGCACGAAAGCGGTGGCGAAAGAGCCTTCGGCGAACAAACGTCGCAGGAAATTGGGTACCCTGAAGGCGACCCAGAAAGCATCAGTGATGGCGTTGGTGCCGAACGTGGTGGTCACCACGAAGTCCCGGACAAGTCCGAGAACGCGCGAGACCATGGTCATGCTGCTGAACGACAGCAGGCCCCGCAACAACTTGGGTGAACTCACTCAGCGTCCCTCTTGACAATCGACTTGACGTGCATTTCTTACGCCATCATACTAGCTAGCTTGCTGTTCCCATAACACCGATTTTTTCAGGAAACCACCACCGTGGCCAATATCAAGTCCGCCAAGAAGCGCGCCAAGCAGACCGTCGTGCGCAACGCGCGCAACGTGGCTCAGCGCTCGATGCTGCGCACCGCTGTCAAGAAAGTGATCAAGGCGCTGGACGCCAACGATGCCGCCGGCGCCGAAGCCGCCTTCGCCGTTGCCCAGCCGATCCTGGATCGCTTCAGCGCGCGTGGCCTGATCCACAAGAACAAGGCTGCTCGCCACAAGAGCCGCCTGAACGACCGCATCAAGGCCCTCAAGGCCGCCTGATCCGGCGTTGCCGCCCTGCCCTCCGGGGCCGGGCAGCAGACAAGAACCCGGCCCCGGCCGGGTTTTTTGTTGCCAGCGATCCGGTAGTGCCGGCCGCTGGCCGGCAACCCCGAGGAATGCCGGCCAGCGGCCGGCACTACCGGAAAATGAAAAACCCGGCCGAAGCCGGGTTTTTGCCAACGTCAGTCGACTGACAGTCGACTCTACTGCGCGTTACGGGCTTCCTGCTCTTCTTCCTTCTGGCGATCGAAGAAGGCCATGATCCGGCTCATGATCGGGAAGGTGCCTTCGCGGCCCAGCGCGGAGACCAGGAACCACGGCTCCTTCCAGCCCAGCTCAGCGACGATCTGCTCGGCCGCAGCCTTCGCTTCGTCCTCGAACATCAGGTCAGCCTTGTTCAGCACCAGCCAGCGCGGCTTCTGCAGCAGTTCCGGATCGTGCTTTTCCAGCTCGCGCTCGATGGCGCGCACCTGCTCGACCGGAGAAATGCCTTCCACCCCACCCTCCATCGGCGAGATGTCCACCAGGTGCAGCAGCAGGCGGGTGCGCTGCAGGTGGCGCAGGAACTGCGCACCCAGGCCGGCACCGTCGGCCGCGCCTTCGATCAGGCCCGGGATGTCGGCAATCACGAAGCTGCGGTAGTTTTCCACCTTCACCACACCCAGGTTCGGGTACAGCGTGGTGAACGGGTAATCGGCCACCTTCGGCGTCGCCGCCGAAACGGCACGGATCAGGGTGCTCTTGCCGGCGTTGGGGAAGCCCAGCAGGCCGACGTCGGCCAGCAGCTTCAGCTCCAGCTTCAGCGTGCGCTCCTCACCCGGCTCGCCCGGCAGCGCCTGGCGCGGCGAGCGGTTGGTCGAGCTCTTGAAGTGCATGTTGCCCAGGCCACCGCGGCCACCCTTGGCCACCAGCAGGCGGTCGCCGTGCTGGGTCAGGTCGCCGATGACTTCATCGGTGGCAACGTTGATCACCACGGTGCCGACCGGCACGGTGATGGTCAGGTCTTCGCCGCCCTTGCCGTAGGCCTGGCGGCCCATGCCGTTCTCGCCACGCTGCGCCTTGAAGATGCGGTCATGGCGGAAGTCGACCAGGGTATTCAGGTTTTCGTCGGCGCGGATGTACACGCTGCCGCCCGCACCGCCGTCGCCGCCGTCCGGGCCGCCGAGCGGAATGAACTTCTCGCGACGGAAGCCAATGCAGCCGTTGCCGCCGTTGCCGGCGAACACTTCGATTTCTGCTTCGTCTACCAGTTTCATTGTTTCGATGCCTGCGATGGGCGCGGCCTGCCGGCCGTCACCTTGAATGTTATGCCTGCCGATGGCCGGCAGCCCGGCCTGGCCGGTCTTGCTTCAACTCTAACGAAAAGCCCCGCCGAAGCGGGGCTCTTCATGCAGCACCCCCATGCCGAGGCACGGGCGCCGGCGATGCCTGGATCAGGCGTCGGCCGAGACGATGCTGACGGTGCGACGCTTCTTGGCGCCCTTGACCGAGAACTCCACCTTGCCGTCCACGAGGGCGAACAGGGTGTGGTCACGGCCCAGGCCAACGCCGGTGCCCGGGTGGAACTGGGTGCCGCGCTGACGCACGATGATGTTGCCGGCTTCGATGGCCTGGCCGCCGAAGATCTTGACGCCCAGGTACTTCGGGTTGGAGTCGCGACCGTTGCGCGAGGAGCCTACGCCCTTTTTATGTGCCATGACTGCTTCTCCTGATGCTTAGCCGGCGATGCCGGTGATCTCGATTTCGGTGTAGTACTGACGGTGACCCTGACGCTTCATGTGGTGCTTGCGGCGACGGAACTTGATGATCCGGACCTTGTCAGCACGACCCTGGGACAAGACCTTGGCGGTGACGGCAGCGCCCTTCAGCGCATCGCCCAGCTTCACGCCGTCGCTGTCACCCAGCATCAGGATGTTGTCAAACTTGATCTCGCTGCCGACTTCGACTTCGAGCTTTTCAATGCGGAGCTTTTCGCCCTGCGCCACGCGGTATTGCTTACCGCCGGTGACCAGTACTGCGTACATGACCAGGCCTTCCTCTGTAGTTATTGTGGTCTGAGCTGCCGCCATCGAGGGCGGACAGGAGCGGAATTGTACGCAGATCAGCGGGGGCGGGTCAAGTCAACCCCTGAACGTCGAAGGAGACGGCACCGGAAAGGGGTCAGAAGCATTTTCACGCCGTGAAAAGGGATCTGACCCCTGGCTGACGGCCTGTCTCACAAGGTGAGACACCGGGCTGGCATTGTCGCCCATTGCCCCCATCTGGTCACCTCGGTAGGCTGACCGATTGCCGTTCCCTGCTGGCCCGGCACCCAGCCAACGCCCCCACAACCGGATCCCCCATGGCGATGGATTTCATCCGCATCCGCGGCGCGCGGACGCACAACCTGAAGAACCTCGACCTCGACCTGCCCCGCGACAAGCTGATCGTGATCACCGGCCTGTCCGGCTCGGGCAAGTCCTCGCTGGCGTTCGACACCATCTATGCAGAAGGCCAGCGCCGCTATGTCGAGTCGTTGTCGGCCTATGCGCGCCAGTTCCTGAGCGTGATGGAAAAGCCGGACCTGGACCACATCGAAGGCCTGTCCCCGGCCATCTCGATCGAGCAGAAGTCGACCTCGCACAACCCGCGTTCGACCGTCGGCACGATCACCGAGATCTACGACTACCTGCGCCTGCTGTACGCCCGCGTCGGCACCCCGCGCTGCCCGGACCACGGCTATCCGCTGGAAGCGCAGACGGTCAGCCAGATGGTCGACCAGGTGCTGACGCTGGACCCGGAGCAGCGCTACATGCTGCTGGCGCCGGTCATCCGCGACCGCAAGGGCGAGCATGCGCAGGTGTTCGACCAGCTGCGTGCGCAGGGCTTCGTCCGTGTGCGCGTGGACGGCGAGCTGCATGAAATCGACGCGGTGCCGCCGCTGGCACTGCGCCAGAAGCACACCATCGAGGCGGTGATCGACCGCTTCCGCCCGCGCGAGGACATCAAGCAGCGCCTGGCCGAGAGCTTCGAGACCGCGCTGAAGCTGGGCGACGGCATGGCCTCGGTGCAGAGCCTGGACAACACCGGAACCGCGCCGACGCTGTTCTCCTCCAAGTATTCCTGCCCGGTCTGCGATTACTCGCTGCCGGAGCTGGAACCGCGCCTGTTCTCGTTCAACGCACCGATGGGCGCCTGCCCCGGCTGCGATGGCCTGGGCATGGCCGAGTTCTTCGACCCCTCGCGCGTGGTGGTGCATCCCGAACTGTCGCTGGCCGCCGGTGCGGTGCGCGGCTGGGACCGCCGCAATGCCTACTACTTCCAGCTGATCGCTTCGCTGGCCAAGCACTACCGGTTCGACGTCGACGCGGCGTGGAACTCGCTGCCGGCCAAGGTGCAGCAGGCCGTGCTGTACGGCAGCGGCGACGAAGCGATCACCTTCACCTACTTCACCGAAGCCGGTGGCCGCACCCAGCGCAAGCACCGCTTCGAGGGCATCATTCCCAACCTCGAACGCCGCTACAAGGAAACCGAGTCGCCGGCGGTGCGCGAAGAACTGTCCAAGTACATCAGCGAGCAGCCGTGCCCGGAATGCCACGGCGCGCGCCTGAACAAGGCGGCTCGCAACGTGTTCGTGGCCGACCGCCCGCTGCCGGACCTGGTGGTGCTGCCGATCGACGAGGCGCTGAAGTTCTTCAGCGAACTGAGCCTGCCGGGCTGGCGTGGCGAAATCGCCGCGAAGATCGTCAAGGAAATCGGCGAACGCCTCGGCTTCCTGGTCGATGTGGGCCTGGATTACCTGACCCTGGAGCGCAAGGCCGACACCCTGTCCGGTGGTGAGGCACAGCGCATCCGCCTGGCCAGCCAGATCGGCGCCGGCCTGGTCGGCGTGATGTACGTGCTCGACGAGCCGTCCATCGGCCTGCACCAGCGCGACAACGAACGCCTGCTCGGCACCCTCACCCGCCTGCGCGACCTGGGCAACACGGTGATCGTGGTGGAGCATGACGAGGATGCGATCCGTCTGGCCGACTATGTGCTGGACATCGGCCCGGGCGCGGGCGTTCATGGCGGCGAGATCGTCGGCCAGGGCACCCTGCAGGACATCCTGGAAGCCCCGCGCTCGCTGACCGGCCAGTACCTGTCCGGCAAGCGCGCGATCGAGATTCCGGCGCGCCGGCACAAACCGAACCCGAAGATGACCCTGCACCTGCGCGGGGCCAGCGGCAACAACCTGAAGGGCGTGGACCTGGCGATTCCGTCGGGCCTGCTGACCTGCGTGACCGGCGTGTCCGGCTCGGGCAAGTCGACCCTGATCAACGACACCCTGTTCTCGCTGGCCGCCAACGAGATCAACGGTTCCTCGCACCCGATCGCCCCGTACAAGGAGATCGATGGCCTGGACCTGTTCGACAAGGTGGTGGACATCGACCAGTCGCCGATCGGCCGCACCCCGCGTTCCAACCCGGCCACTTACACCGGCCTGTTCACTCCACTGCGCGAACTGTTCGCACAGGTGCCTGAGGCGCGTGCGCGCGGCTATTCGCCGGGCCGCTTCAGCTTCAACGTGCGCGGCGGCCGCTGCGAAGCCTGCCAGGGCGACGGCCTGATCAAGGTCGAGATGCACTTCCTGCCGGACGTGTACGTGCCCTGCGACGTCTGCCATGGCAAGCGCTACAACCGCGAAACGCTGGAGATCCTGTACAAGGGTTTCAACATCAACGACGTGCTGGAAATGACCGTCGAGGATGCGCTGAAGCTGTTCGAGCCGGTGCCGTCAATCGCGCGCAAGCTGGAAACGCTGGTCGACGTCGGCCTGAGCTACATCAAGCTGGGCCAGAGCGCGACCACGCTGTCTGGTGGTGAAGCGCAGCGCGTGAAGCTGTCCAAGGAACTGTCGCGCCGCGATACCGGCCGCACCCTGTACATCCTCGACGAACCGACCACCGGCCTGCACTTCCACGACATCGAAGCGCTGCTGGGCGTGCTGCACAAGCTGCGCGACGAGGGCAACACGGTGGTGGTGATCGAGCACAACCTGGACGTGATCAAGACCGCCGACTGGATCGTCGATCTGGGCCCGGAAGGCGGGCATCGCGGTGGCACCATCCTGGTCACCGGCACGCCAGAAGACGTGGCGGCCTGCCCGCAGTCGTACACCGGCCAGTTCCTGGCCCGCATGCTGCCGTCCACCAGCGCGCGCCCGGAACAGCCAGCCGCCGTGGCCAACAAGCCCGATGCCCGCCCGCCGCGCAAGGTGAAGCCTGAGAAGCCGGCCAAGGTGGCGAAGAAGGCGGTGGCTGCCAAGAGCACCGGCAAGGCCAGCAAGAGCACGACCAAGAAGAAGGACGCCTGATGAGCAGCGAACACAAGATCCTGGCCCGCATCCCGATCAGCGTACGCTGGCGTGACATGGACAGCATGGGCCACGTCAACAACGCCAAGTACATTTCCTACCTGGAGGAAGCGCGCGTGCGCTGGATGCTGGGCGTGGACGGCGTATCGATGACCGACCGCATCGCACCGGTGGTGGCCGCGACCAACGTCAATTACCGGCTGCCGATCGTGTGGCCCAACGACATCGTGGTCGAACTGTTCGTCGAGCGCCTGGGCAACAGCAGCGTGACCATCGGCCACCGCATCGTCGATCAGCAGGACGATTCGAAGCTGTATTCCGATGGCAACGTGGTGGTGGTCTGGATGGATACCCAGACCGGCAAGAGCGCACCGCTGCCGGAGGCGATCCGCAGCGCCTCTACCTGACGCGCCCTGGTGGGTGCCGACCTTGGTCGGCACGCATTGGCTGCAATGAGGTTGCCGGCCAGCGGCCGGCACGACCGACACTGATCAAAGGACTGACATGATCCACAAGACCGAACTGCGCGACCTGCTGCCCGGCATGGTCCCCTTCCCCACCGACGTCTTTCCCGCCGACCAGGCCTGGCTCGGCCAGCACCTGCTGCCGCTGCTGAAGATCGACCTGGGCGTGCTGCGCCCGGAACTGGCTGGCCAGGTGGCAACGATGCTGTGCCCGATCGAGCCGTACGACGGCTGCATCGGCGAGACCACCGAAGAACACCACAACGATTTCACCGGCACCAACTGGATCGCCTTCGAACTGACCGCCGGCAACCAGATGCGCTTCCTCGGCAACGAGGGCTATTTCATCGGCGATGCGGTACAGGACAAGGACGCACAGGAACACATCGCGCAGATGCGCGAGAGCTACGCCAAGGCCCGCGACTACCATGCCACGCACGGCCGTCTCGCCTGCTACTCGCGCTACGGCAAGGGTGAGGCCAGCGAGCGCGATTATCTGGATACGCTGGGTGGCCCCATTGGTTTCGGCAACTGGACCGAGACCGCGGAGATTCCCGCAGCCTTCGAACTGGGCTTCACCGAGGCGGCCGATGACCCCAATGCTGCGGACGATGCCGAAACGGTGATCATCACCCGCGATGGCAACAAATTCTTCGCCGTGGCCGACGTAGCCGGCTACAACTGGTGCGCCACCGGTGCCGACGCGATCGTGATGCTGTACGAGCCGGTCAGCCGCACGGTGCTGTTCTCTTACGACTGGTCGTAAGCCTGTTTGGTAGTGCCGGCCGCTGGCCGGCATTGCCCGTGCTGCCGGCCAGCGGCCGGCACTACCCGACCGTCATTTCGCAGCCTTGCGCACGGTCAGCGTCGCGCTCGCTTCCCCCCCCCCTTCCAGCTGCAGCCGCAGCGGCAGCACCTGCCCTTCCTTCAGCGCGCCCTTGCCCTGCATCAGCATCAGGTGCAGGCCGCCGGGCTTGAGCTCGGCACGCGCGCCGGCTGCCAGCGGCAGGCGCTCGATCGCGCGCATCCGGCTGACCCCGTCGACAATCGTGGTCTCGTGCAGCGACACATCACCGAAGCTGCTGCTGGTCGCGCCGGTGATCGCCACCGCCTTGCTGCAGCGATTGTGGATGACGCCGTAGCCGGCGGTCATCGGCATTGCCGGATTCGGAGGCAACCGCGCCCAGCCCTGCTCCACCGTGACGCACGCCGGTTCGGCGGCCGAGGCCGATGCTGCGGTCGCACACAGGACCCACAGTACGCCAACGAATGGTTTGGTTATCATCGCCCAGGTTCCTTCTTCGCAACGAGACCGCAGCATGACGACGCTCATCGAGGTGATCAACCATGGCCCCATCCGCGAACTGCGCCTGGCACGGCCGCCGGTCAACGCACTGGACACCGAACTGTGCCGGCAGTTGATCCATGCCATCGAGCTGGCCATGGCCGAAGACGCGCATGGCATCGTGCTGTCGGGCAGCGAGCGCGTCTTCACCGGCGGCATGGACGTGCCGCACCTGCTCTCGCATGGCGATGACAAGCACAAGTTGTTGGACACCTGGAACGCCTTCTTTGGCGCCGTGCGCACGCTGGCCGAGAGCCGCATTCCAGTGGTCGCGGCGATCACCGGCCACGCCCCGGCGGGCGGCTGCGTGCTGGCCCTGTGCTGCGACTACCGGGTGATGGCGCGCAGCGCCGATCCATCGCGGCCGTATGCCATCGGCCTGAACGAAGTGCAGGTCGGCCTGATCGCACCGGAGGGCATCCAGCGCCTGCTGCGCCGTGCGGTGGGCGTGCACCGCGCCGGCGTCCTGCTGACCACCGGCTCGCTGGTGCCGGCCGAACAGGCGCTGCAGATCGGCCTGGTCGACGAACTGGCTGAAGGTGACTTGGTGGTGGCACGTGCCGTGGCCTGGCTGCAGAACCTGCTCAAGCAGCCGCGCCAGCCGATGCTGCTGACCCGTGCGATTGCCCGTGCCGACCTGCATGAGGCGCTGCACCCGGACCTGATCCAGCTGGACCGCTTTGTCGAGGCCTGGTTCGCCCCGGATGCGCAGAACGCGCTGCAGGCACTGGTGGCCCGGCTGGGCAAGTAAACGGTAGTGCCGGCCGCTGGCCGGCAACCAGGCAATCCTTCCGGGACGCCTGTGGTTGCCGGCCAGCGCCCGGCACTACCGATGATGGGCCAGCCTGCACCGGTATAATCGGGGCCTCTTCACTGCTGTGGCCGCCCCCCTTGAACGACACGCCCGAACCCGTCGTCTCCGAGCTGATCGACCTGCTCACGCTGGAGCGGCTGGAGGACAACCTGTTCCGCGGGCAGAGCCGCGACATCGGCACCAAGTACGTGTTCGGCGGGCAGGTACTGGGCCAGGCGCTGGCCGCAGCGCAGGCCACGGTCGACAATGGCCGCCACGTGCACTCGCTGCACGCCTATTTCCTGCGCGCTGGCAACATCGACCACCCGATCGTCTACGACGTGGACCGCACCCGCGATGGCGGCAGCTTCTCGGTGCGCCGGGTCACCGCGATCCAGCACGGCAAGGTGATCTTCTTCTGCGCGGCCTCGTTCCAGCAGGCCGAGACCGGCGCCGAGCACCAGCACAAGATGCCCGAAGTGCCACAGCCGGAAGACATCGAGCCGAATCGTCCGCTGCCGGCGGAAGTGCTCGAACGCCTGCCGATCAAGGTGCAGCGCTGGCTGTCGCGCGGTGGCCCGTTCGAGTTCCGCCACGTGTACCCGCGCGACGAACTGAACCCACCCAAGCGCCCGCCCTACCACCAGGTGTGGCTGCGCCTGAGCGAACCGGTGGGCGATGCGCCGGAGCTGCACCAGGCGCTGCTGGCCTACGCCTCCGACTTCCACCTGCTGGGCACGGCGACCTTCCCGCACGGTATCAGCTACTACCACCCGCACGTGCAGATGGCCTCGCTCGACCACGCGATCTGGTTCCACCGCCCGTTCCGCGCCGACGACTGGCTGCTGTATTCGCTGGACAGCCCCAGCGCGCAGGATTCGCGCGGCCTGGCCCGCGGCCAGTTCTTCACCCGCAATGGCGTGCTGGTGGCCAGCACCGCGCAGGAAGGCCTGATCCGCGTCGTTCCCGACCAGGCCGCGGCCGCTGCCGTGCCAGCCAAGGAGTAACCCCATGCGCCAGATCTTCAGCAGCCAGCGCGTGGAAACTGTCGAAGGCGTGGCCGAGCTCCTGCGCGAGCATGGCATCGACGTCAAGGTGACCAACGGGCGCTCGTACAAGACCCGCCGCCGCGGTCAGTTCAGCTATACCGACCTGGGCAACGCCAACGCCTATCCAGCGGTGTGGATCGTACGCGCCGACGACCAGCCGCGCGCGCGTGAAATCCTGCGCGAGGCGCGCCTGCTCGACACCACCCGTCGCGACCACCCGACCGCCGAGTTCGCCTTCCGCGACGCGCCGGAACCGGGCAGCGGCGGCCGCAGCTGGGCCTGGCGCATCCGCATCGCCCTGCTGGTGGTGATCGCCGGCGTGGCGTTGGTGATCGGCCTGCGCCATCGTGGTGCCCCGGCACCGGCCGTACCGGCCCCTGACCCGCAGGTGCAGCCGCAGCAAGCGCAACCGGCCCCGCAGGCCGCGCCGGAAGAGGAAGAAGTGCGGGTCCGCATCCAGCCGTCGAAATGACGCACGGGTAGTGCCGGCCGCCCTCCGTCCCCTTTTTTGTCATGAGGATGCCGGCCAGCGGCCGGCACTACCGCACAGAAAGTCGGTCACATTGGGCGCGCGGCTCCGTCATGGGACACAATCCCCGCAGGAGAGCCGCCGCCATGACGACGTTCGCCGCATCGATCGACCAGACCCTGGAACGCGAACTGCCGGCCGCCGCCAGCGGTTGCCAGCACGCCTATGGCCGCATCGTGCTGGCCTGCCAGAACACGGTCACCGCCATCGCTCTGGCCATCACCCGCGACCGCCAGGCCAGCGAGGACATCGCCCAGGAAGCCTTCGTGAAGGGCTGGCAGCAGCTGCACCAGCTGCGCAGCGCGACCAGCTTCCTGCCCTGGCTGCGGCAGATCACCCGCAACCTGGCCCGCGACTGGCTGCGCGCCCAGCGTGGGCGGCCGCTGACCGGCGAGGCGGCCGAGGTAGCGATGGGCATGGCCGCCGACCCGTCGCCGGGCGCGGCTGACCGCCTGCAGCGGGTGGAAGAAGAGATCGCCGCCGAGGACATCATCTCCACCCTGCCCGCCGACAGCCGCGAAGTGCTGTTGCTGTACTACCGCGAAGGGCAGCGCTCGCAACAGGTCGCCGATCTGCTCGGGCTCAGCGATGCGGCCGTGCGCAAGCGCCTGTCACGTGCACGTGCCCTGGTGCGCGACGGCCTGCTGCAGCGCTTCGGTGAGTTCGCGCGCAGCAGCGCGCCGAGCGCCGCATTCGCCACGGCGGTGGCTTCGATGGTACTGGTGGCCGCGCCCGGCACGGCCAGCGCAGCGATCCTGCTCGGCACCGGTGTCGGCGTGGGCGGCAGCAAGCTGGGCCTGGGCGGCGTCAGTGCCGCAGGCGGGGCTGCCATGGGTTCACTGACGGCCGCCGCCAGCCAGCTGCACCTGATTCCCGCCAGCGACTGGGCCACCGTTGCCGGTGGCGTCGTCGGCGGCATCATCGGCAGCTATCTGGGTGGCCGCTTCCTGCTGCGCTTCGCAGACACCCAGCAGGAACGAACAGCAGTGCGACGCTTCGTGCACCTCAATACGTTCACCGCGATGGTCGTCTGCACCAGCCTGCTGATCTCGCAGATGCTGCAGGTGCCGATCTGGCTGCAACTTGCGATTCTCGTCATCGGCCTGGGTACGGTGAACTACCAGTGCCTGGTGCCGCTGCAGCGCGTGATGGCACCCATGATCGCGCGCGATTCAGCGCGGCGCGGCCGCAGCGGAACCAACTGGAAATACGAATCCGTGTACGGGCGCACCGGCATCATCGGGGCGAACGTATTCGTGATCGGCCTGGTGGTATATGCGCTGATGCGCAACGGAAACGTATAACGGACAACGCCGGCAGTCTGCCGGCGTTGTCGTCATTCACTGCATTGAACCTCAGCGCTGCGGCTTCGGCGCAGCGCCATCACGCGGACCGCCATGGCGCGGGCCACCGTGCATCGGGCCCTTGGCGGCGTCGAACTCGGCCTTGCTCAGCTGGCCGTCCTTGTTGGTGTCGGCGGCAGCGAACCAGGCATCACGATGCTGCTTCATGCGCAGCTCGCGGTCGGCCTTGTCCAGGTAGCCGTCCTTGTTCAGATCAAGCTGGTCGAAGCGCGCGGCCAGGCGCGGATCGGCCTTGGCTTCCTCGCGGCTGATGCGGCCGTCCTTGTTGACGTCCAGCTTGGCCCAGCGCTCACCGCCGTGGCCACGTCGCCCATGCTGCCAGCGCGGCAGCTCATCGCGCGAGAGCTTGCCGTCCTTGTTCTTGTCCAGCTCGTCGAACTTCGCGGCCAGGCGCGGGTTGGCGGCGGCCTCGCTGCGGTCGATGACGCCGTCGCCGTTGGTGTCCAGCCTGGCCGGGCGCGGCGCGGGCGTGGTCGGGGTGTCGGCGGCCAGCGCGATACCGGAAGCGGAGGTGCCGAGCAGCAGGGCCAGCAGCAGGGGGGTACGGATCATGAGGTCACTCCTGGGGATGGGAACAGCGTCGGGGTGATCACTTCACCCTCGGGGGACAACAACGCCCGGGCGCGACGTCGGTTGACGCTACTGCCGATTCCATTCATCCGCCGGACAGTCGCCGCCACTGCGACAACCTGGGGCTATGCTGTGCCCATGGCGATACATGGCGACAGAGACGACGAACTGCGACTTTTCCAGACCGGCGAGCACCCCTGCGGGTACTGGTCGGACCGGGTGGCACGCGACCTGGTGCTGGACCCGAACGACCGCCGCCTCGGTGCGCTCTATCCGCTGGCACTGAGCTGGGGCTTCCGCCGCAGCGGCGACCTGGTCTACCGGCCGCATTGCGCCCACTGCCAGGCCTGCGTGGCGGTGCGCATCCCGGTGGCCCGCTTCGCTCCGGACCGCAGCCAGCGCCGCTGCGCCGCCCGCAATGCCGACCTGGAGGTGCGGATCACCGCCGCCACCGCCCGCGACGACCTGTTCGCGCTGTATCACCGCTACCTCACCCACCGCCACGCCAACGGCGGCATGGACGACCATGGACCGCACGAGTTCGAGCAGTTCCTGATAGGCAGCTGGTCGCACACCCGCTTCATGGAAATGCGCCTGCCCGGCCACGACGGCCAGCCCAGCCAGCTGCTGGGGGTGGCGGTGACCGACGTCACCGAGCACGGCCTGTCGGCGGTCTACACCTTCTTCGACCCGGACCACGCCGCGCGCGGGCTGGGCACCTTCGCGATCCTGCAGCAGATCGAGTGGGCGCGCCGCGAGGGCCTGCCGCACGTGTATCTGGGCTACTGGATCCGCGGCCACCAGAAGATGGACTACAAGCGTCGCTTCCATCCGCTGGAAGCCTACGATGGCCGCCGCTGGCACGATTTCGACAACGATCTGGACGGGCGCTGACAAACCGCTGACACCGGGCCGGGTGCACAATACGGCCCATGAACATGACCCGCCGCCATCCCCTGATCCTCGCCCTGGCCCTGCTCTGCGGCGCCACCGCCCCTGCCTTCGCCACGTCCCCCGCGATGACCGAAAAGCCGTCCGCAGCGCTGCGCCTGGCCACCTACAACACCTCGCTGTACTCCGATGACGCCGGCGGCCTGATCAAGGAGCTGGAAGGCGACAGCGAGCACGCGCGCAAGATCGCCGCGGTGCTGCAGCAGGTGCGCCCGGACCTGGTGCTGCTGAACGAGTTCGACTTCGACGACGCCCATCGCGCCGCCGACCTGTTCCAGCAGCGCTACCTGGAAGTGGCCCAGCCTGGCGGCGGCAAGCCGCTGCACTTCGCCTACCGCTACCTGGCACCGGTCAACACCGGCGTGCCCAGCGGGCTGGACCTGGACAACAACGGCGTGGTCGGTGGCGAAGGCCGCAGCCGCGGCAATGACGCGTGGGGCTACGGCCTGCACCCGGGCCAGTACGGCATGCTGGTACTGTCGCGCTACCCGATCGATGAAGCCAAGGTGCGCAGCTTCCAGCTGCTGAAGTGGAGCGCGATGCCCGGTGCGATCCGCCCGGTCGATCCGCGTACCGGCCAGAGCTTCTACAACGACCACGTGTGGTCGCAGCTGCGCCTGTCGTCGAAGTCGCATTGGGACGTGCCGGTGAAGACCCCGGCCGGCGTGGTGCATGCGCTGGTCTCGCACCCGACCCCGCCGGTGTTCGACGGTCCGGAGAAGCGCAACGCGGCGCGCAATCACGACGAACTGCGCCTGTGGCAGGAATACCTGTCCAAGGGTGACAAGCCGTGGCTGTGCGACGACAAGGGCCAGTGCGGCGGCCTGGCGCAGGACGCGCGCTTCGTGATCCTCGGCGACCTCAACAACGACCCGGTCGACGGCGACGGCCGCCATGAGGCGATCGTCGAGCTGATCGAGAACGCCCGCGTGCTGCGCTACCCCACCCCGCGCAGCGTCGGCGGCGAGCAGACCAGCCTGGCCTATGCGGCCAAGGGCATCGAGCGCAAGGGCGCACCGTTCCACGCCACCGGCGATTTCGGCCCGAAGTCGGGCACCATGCGCCTGGACTACGTACTGCCCTCGACCGGTTTCGAATACGTCGGCAGCGGGATCTTCTGGCCGGCCAATGAAAGCCCGGAAGCGAAGATCGCCGACGGCAGCGACCATCATCTGGTGTGGGTGGACGTGCGGTAGAGCAGCGTACCGACCAACGGTCGGTACCCACCGGGTTTCGGTAGGCGACGACCGTTGGTCGTCGCTCCTTTTTTACGGGCGCAGTTCGACGCCGATGACTTCGGCGGCATCACGCGCGGTGGCGCGTGCTTCGTCGATGGTTGCCGCGCGCGCCAGGGTCACGCCCACGCGGCGGTGGCCATGCACGCTCGGCTTGCCGAACAGGCGCACGGCGGTGTCCGGCACCTGCAGTGCGGCGGCGACGTTGTTGAAGTACGGCACGCCCTCGCCGTGTGCCAGCAATGCGCACGATGCCGACGGGCCGCTCTGGCGGATCACCGGAATCGGCAGGCCAAGGATGGCGCGCGCATGCAGCGCGAACTCGCTCAGTTCCTGCGATACCAGCGTCACCAGGCCGGTGTCGTGCGGGCGCGGCGACACTTCGCTGAACCACACCTCATCACCCTTCACGAACAGCTCGACGCCGAACAGGCCCCAGCCGCCAAGGTCGTCGGTGATCGCGCGCGAAATCTCTTCGGCACGCGCCAGTGCCGCGCTCGACATCGGCTGCGGCTGCCAGCTTTCGCGGTAATCACCATCCTTCTGCAGATGGCCGATCGGCGCGCAGAACGAGGTGCCACCGGCATGGCGCACGGTCAGCAGGGTGATCTCGTAATCGAAATCGATGAAGCCTTCAACGATGCAGCGGCCGGCACCGGCACGGCCACCGGTCTGCGCGTACTCCCACGCCGGGGCGATGTCCGCCTCGCTGCGCAGGGTGCTCTGGCCCTTGCCCGAGGACGACATCACCGGCTTGACCACGCACGGCAGGCCGATGGCGGCCACGGCAGCACGGTATTCGGCCTCGGTATCGACGAAGCGGTACGGCGAGGTCGGCAGGCCCAGGGTCTCGGCGGCGAGGCGGCGGATGCCTTCGCGGTCCATGGTCAGGCGCGCAGCGCGCGCGGTCGGGATCACCCGCAGGCCCTGTTCCTGTTCCAGCTGGACCAGGGTTTCGGTGTGGATGGCCTCGATCTCCGGCACCACCAGGTGCGGCTGCTCCTGGGCGATCAGCGCACGCAGGGCCATCGCGTCGAGCATGTCGATCACGTGCGAACGGTGCGCGACCTGCATGGCCGGCGCATCGGCATAGCGATCGGCGGCGATCACCTCCACGCCCAGCCGCTGCAGCTCGATGGCCACCTCCTTGCCGAGTTCGCCCGAGCCCAGCAGCAGCACGCGGGTGGCGGAGGGGGACAACGGAGTTCCAAGCTTGGCCATGGCGGTTCCAGCAGCGATGTGAAGGCGGGTGGGCATTCTAGCTGGCCGACCGCCCCGGCCACGGCATCCGACGAACGGTAGTCGACAAGTGATATCACTTTGATATCTTAATTCCGAACCCTCAAGGACGTACCGCCATGAAAGAGAAGTCGCTGTCTTCCCTCAACGGCCTCGGCACGCTGGCCGGCGCCCTGCTCGTCGCCCTCGCTGGCGCCGCCCTGTTCGTACTGGGAGTGGCAGCCAAGGCCAGTGCCGGCTCGCCCAATCTGTTGCTGATGCTGCTGGGCGCCCTGCTGGTGGCGCTGGGCGTGTTCATCCTGGCAGGCCTGTACACCATCCAGCCCAACCAGGCGGCCGTGCTGAGCCTGTTCGGCAAGTACGTGGGCACGGTCAAGGACAACGGCCTGCGCTGGAACAACCCCTTCTATGCCAAGCGCCGGGTCAGCCAGCGCGTGCGCAACTTCGAGAGCGGCAAGCTGAAGGTCAACGAGCTGGACGGCAGCCCCATCGAGATCGCCGCAGTGATCGTCTGGCAGGTGGTCGACGCCTCCGAAGCGGTCTACAACGTGGACGACTACGAGAGCTTCGTGCACATCCAGTCCGAATCCGCGCTGCGCGCGATGGCCACCAGCTATCCCTACGACCAGCACGAGGATGGCCAGCTGGCCCTGCGCAGCCACGCCAGCGAGATCTCCCAGCACCTGAAGAACGAGCTGGCCGAGCGTCTGGCCGACGCCGGCGTGCAGGTGATCGACGCACGCATCAGCCACCTGGCCTACGCCGCTGAAATTGCCCAGGCCATGCTGCAGCGTCAGCAGGCCAACGCGGTGATCGCCGCTCGCACGCGCATCGTGGCCGGTGCAGTCGGCATGGTCGAAATGGCCCTGGCCGAACTGCAGAAGAACGGCGTGGTTGAACTGGACGAGGAACGCAAGGCGCACATGGTCAGCAACCTGCTGACCGTGCTGTGCTCGGACCGCGGCACCCAACCGATCGTCAACGCCGGTTCGCTTTACTGAGCCATCCTCGCAACGGGGTGCCCCACCGCCCCGCCAGGAGTTTTCATGAGTGAGAAGAAAGCCTATCCGCTGCGCATCAATGCCGAGGTCCTGGCCGCGGCACAGCGCTGGGCTGACGACGAGCTGCGCAGCCTCAACGCGCAGATCGAATACGTACTGCGCGACGCCCTGCGCAAGGCAGGACGCCTGCCGAAACCCACGCCATCGCCGGAGGACAAGGAATGAGCAAGCGCTGGAGCTACCAGACCATCGAGGTCAAGACGTCCATGATGGGTGTACTCAAGCCCGAGGACGTGCAGGCCGAACTCAGCCGCCAGGGCCAACTGGGCTGGGAACTGGTCAACATCATCATCCCGGCGCCGATGCGCCCGGCGATGCTGGTGTTCAAGAAGGAGGCCTGAACCATGGGCGGCAGCGACCCGAAACCCTTTGACGTGGCCGAGAGCTCGCCGCTGCGCGTGCTCTGGATCGTGCTGCCGCTGCTGGCTGCCTTCGTGGCCTGCCTGTATGCGCAGCTGTACAAGGCACCGGCGAGCGCACCCTGGATCGAAGTAACGCTGTCGCCGCCCTGGTTCCGGATGGGCGGCAGTGCGGCATGGAGCCTGCTGGTGATTGCCCTGCTGGGCATTGGACTGGGCACGGCCTTCTTCCGCCGCCGGGTGGAACTGGCCGGCGATGTGCTGGACGTGCGTTCAACGATGTACCGGCGGCGGGTGCCGGTGGCGCAGTTGCGGCTGGACCAGGCCGAGGTGGTCGACCTGCAGCGTGACCGCCGCTACGGCATCCGTGTCAAAACCAATGGCTATTCAATGCCGGGCTTCTACTCGGGCCACTTTCGCCTGCAGGGAGGCGGCAAGGGCTTCGCCCTGGTCACCGACCGTGCGCGGGTGCTCGCCCTGCCGGTCAGTGATGGCAGCACGCTGCTGCTCAGTGTGGACCGGCCGCAGGCGCTGCTCGATGCGCTGCGCAAGGTGGCCGCGTCGGCGCCACGGCAGTAAGCTGCGGCGATGCAACGACGCGCCCCCCTGCTGATCAATACCGAGGCCATCGAGCTGTGGCCCGCCCACCTGTTGCGCGCACGCAGCAACCTGGACGCACGCCTGCTGTCACAGGCGCGTTGGGTGCTGCGGCGCAAGCGTGATGGCCGCTATCTGGCGGTGGTACTGGCGCAGGGTGTGCACGCCATGGTGCCGCGCCTGCCGCGCGAACCCGGGGTCGAGGAAGCATTGGCGCTGCTGGATGCCGCGGCTGCACGGCCCTTCGGCGCCGGACTGGAAGATCAGTGGCTGCCGCTGGCCGGGTTGCAGCAGCGCCTGCAGCAGCTTGGCCTGGATGCACAGCGCTATGCCGACGACAGCGGCCTGCCGCTGGAATCCGAGCCGTGCCTGCTGCACTTCGCCGGTCGCGACCGCTTTGCACGCCCGTTGTGGCTGCGCCGTGGCGCCGCGCAGGGCTGGCGACGGATGCGACTGCACGCGGCACAGGATGGAATTGCGCTGGATGCCATCTCCGGCTTCCGCAGCCATGCCTACCAGTTGGGCATCTTCGAACGGAAGCTGGCGCGCGGCTTGAGCGTGGCAGAGATCCTGAAGGTGAATGCCGCACCGGGTTTCAGCGAACACCACAGCGGCCACGCGCTGGACATCGGCACACCGGGCGACGCCCCGGCCGAAGAGTCGTTCGACGCCACCGATGCGTTCGCGTGGCTGCAGGCGCATGCCGGCGGGCACGGCTTCCATCTGAGCTACCCGCGCGACAACCCGCACGGCATCGTCTACGAACCGTGGCACTGGTGCTGGAGACCGGCCAACGGCTGAGCCCCTCGTGGCGGCCGCAGGGCGAAATTCATGGAGCTGTCCGGGCGGATTCCGCGCGCGCCCTCCACGAGATGGAACAAGAAGGCAAAGACAGAAGCCGGTCGCTTCGCTCGAAGCCTCTACAACGGATCAGCGCGCGGCTGTTGGGTCCGCCTTCAAGCGAGCCGAGCACCGCAGGTCCGGCGAGGGCGAAGAGGTGCGGGTGTCTGAGCGCAGCGAGTTCCCGCACCGCCCCTCGACGGGCCGAGGAGCGCAGGGGACCGGTGCGCAGCACCGGCTCGCGGCCGGCGGCGCGTTTCTTTTGGTTACTTTTCTTTTCGCGCGAAAAGAAAAGTAACGCCCATGGACGGTGCAGATCGCATCAGCATGGATCGAAGAAACAACCTCGACTCAGTCACCGCCTCAACGCATTGATCGCCAGCAATACCCACCCGGCCATCATGCTGGTGCCCCCGATCGGCGCCATCCGCGTCGGCCACTGCCACAAGGCACCGCCCACCAGGCTGCCGGAAAACAGCAACACGCCCAGCAGCAGCACGTACAGCGCCAGGTGCGCGGTCGCCCCCTGCGCACGCGGGCCAAGCGCCACCAGCACCGCGCCATGCGCGAACGCATACAGTGCCGCCATGTTCAGGTGCTGCTGCGCCAGCGGGTCAGCCACACCGTGCGATGCGTAGGCGGACAGGCCGATCGAGGCCGCCGCCAGCAGCGCACCAAGGCAGGCCAGCAGGGAAGGCTTACGTGCGCGACGTTCCAGGTTGAACATGGGGGCTCCTTGCACAGCGCCCTTTCCGGGCGCCAGATGAAAAAAAAACGCGCCGCAATGAGCGGCGCGTTTTCGTGTCCAACACTACATGGGTCAGCCGAGGCTTACTTGACGGCCCAGTAAATGTCGTAGGTACCTTCCGGGGTGAACGACTTGTCGATGCCATCCTTCCAGGTTTCGTACGGACGGTCGATCACTTCGTTGCCGGAGGTCACAGCCCAGGCGCGCAGGCCGTTGCGGGCAACGTCCAGACCCGCCATGTGGCCGGTGTAGGCCGCATGTGCCGAGCGGTGCGGAGCCACGTGCACGTACTTCACCGGAGCGCCACCGTCGATCTTGACGGTCAGGGCTTCAGCGGTGGCACCTTCAGCACCCTTCTTCTTCACCGGCTGGGCGATGTCGAAGGCGTACTTCTCCTGGCCGAAGTCGGTGGTGATGATGCGGAACGGACCGGCGGCTTCAAGACCATTGGCCTCCATCACGCGCTTGATCCACTCCTGGTTGTCCTTGATGGACTTGGTGATCGTGTCCTGACCGCGGTCCACGTTACCGGCGTTGACGACCAGCAGATCCTCAGCCGGCACATCGACGATGGCCAGATCGGTCAGCGGGGCTTCCGGCGTGCGGTAGTCGACGTTCGGGACGGTGGCCAGCATGTTGGCCATGCGCGACAGGCCCATCTTGATGTCGTCGCCGATCTGGCGGCTGACATACAGGCCTGCATAACGGCCGAACAGGTCGAAGCCGTACTTCACCGAGTAATCCTGGGTGATCTTCACGTTGCGGCCACCCTTGCCGGTCGGCTCCAGGGTGAAGGTGGTGACCTTGTCGTGACCCTTGGTGGCGTCTTCGATGGCGATCGCAACGCGCTTGTTCTCTTCGGCGTCGGTGATCTTCCAGGAACCGGTGCCCAGGTCCTTGGAGGTGAAGTCCAGGGTGGCACCCTTGCCGGAGGCCGGGCCGGACAGCTTCAGTTCAACGGCGGGATCGCGCAGTACCAGCGGGTTCCAGTCCTTGAAGCGGCGCAGGCTGCTGACCGTGTCGTACACGATCGTCATCTTGCGGTTGGTCTCGATGCTTTCGGTGATGTGACGCTCGCCCGGCAGACATACGCCAATGATGACGAACAGGCCAGCCACGATCCCCAAGGCGATCAGGAACTCGATAATACGGGTCATTCAGAGAGTCTCCGGGGCCGATCCCACGGCCGGGTTGATTGAAGCGAAGCGCCAATCCTAGCAGGCTTCGCGGGCATTGTTTATCGGGATTGGCGCACCGGTTTCCCTGCCGGCTGCGTATTTGTATGGACAAAGAATTCGAAGGGTAACGCATACCGCTGCCCGGCAAGTAGGGGGGCACCTTGGCCGGAACCCCCTGCCACCACCCAAGTCTTTGTACCGAAACGATTTTCCTCAGACCAGCTGGAGTTCGAACGCCTTCAGCACCGCGCGCGTACGGTCGCGCACACCCAGCTTGGAGAGGATGTTGGACACGTGGTTCTTGATGGTGCCCTCGGCCACGCCCAGCGAGTTGGCGATCTCCTTGTTGGAGAAGCCGCTGGCCATCAGCCGCAGGATCTCGGTCTCGCGGTCGGTCAGCGGGTCCGGGCGGTCCAGGCTGACGAACTCGTTGCGCATGTGCTCCAGGCCCGACAACAGGCGCTGGGTCACCGCCGGCTGTACCAGCGAACCACCCTCGGCCACGGTACGGATGGCACCGACCAGCTGTGCCAGGGTCACATCCTTGAGCAGGTAACCCTTGGCACCGGCCTTGAGGCCAGCCAGCACCAGCTGATCGTCATCGAAGGTGGTGAGGATGATGGTCGGCGGCAGCTGTTCCTGCCGCGACAGGACCTGCAGCGCTTCCAGTCCGGACATCACCGGCATGCGCATGTCCATCAGGACCACGTCGGGGCGCACCTGCGGGATCAGCTCGACCGCCTGCCGGCCATCGCCGGCCTCGGCCACTACCTCGATGCCATCGTCGAGCGCCAGCAGGGAGCGGATTCCCTGCCGCACCAGGGTTTGGTCATCGACCAGGCAGACGCGAATCATCAACGTACTCCTTCAGGAACCTTGGTAAGGGCGGCCACCAGCACCGTTGCCGGCACCGTTGCCCGCAGGCGGAAGCCTTCACCGGGACGGGTCTCGATCTGCAGCTGGCCACCACATTGTTGCAGGCGCTCGCGCATGCCGCGCAAGCCATTGCCCACATTGACCATGTCCGCGCCGACACCGTCGTCGCGGGCCTCCACCACCACCCGGTCCGGGGCTTCACGGTACACCTTGATCCACAGGTGGCGCGCACCGGCGTGGCGCACCGCGTTGGTGATGATCTCCTGGGTACAGCGCAGCAGGACGTGGGCCCGCTGGGGGTCCTCCACGTTCAGCGGATCCTCGATCTCCAGCTGGATGTCCAGCGAGGGCACGTTCTCGGTCAGCGGGCGCAGCGCCGCGGCCAGGTCGATCGCGCCGGTCTCGCGCAGCTGGCTGACCACCTCGCGCACGTTGCCCAGCAGCAGTTTGGCCAAGGTATGGGAGCGCTTCACGTGCTCCAGCGCCTGCCCTTCGGCCAGGTGCCCGGCCACTTCCAGGTTCAGGGTCAGCGCGGTCAGCTGGTGGCCCAGCAGGTCATGCAGCTCGCGCGAGATGCGGGTGCGCTCATTGACGCGGGCACTCTCGGCAAGCAAGGCGCGGGTGGCACGCAGCTCTGAATTGAGCCGGCGCTGTTCGTCGCGCGCCTCGGTCTGCTGCCGGGCAACCAGGCTGGTCACGAAGATGAACATGGAAAAGCCGCCGTACAGCAGCGACTGCATCACCGCTTCGAACAACGGGAAGCGCAGCAGCAAGTAGTAGACCGGGGCCACCGCCAGTTGGCTGACCAGCAGCCACAGCACGCCCAGCCGCACCGACAGCATCCACGGGATGACCCCGGCGGCCACCATCATCAGGATGCTGCCCAGGCCCGAGCCGCTGAGGAAGCTGACGCCCAGCGCCGAAATCGTCAGCAGCAGCAGCAGGCCGCGGTCCAGCCAGCTGGTGGGGCTGTCGCTGCGCAGGATGCGGGTCAGCCAGTAGTAGGAGGTGCCGAAGGACAGGTAGGCGACGAACAGCAGGACCGCCCAGCCGCCCATGTCACCGCGGCTGTGCAGGTTCTCGAACTGCGAGTACGCCAGGGGCAGACCGACCATGACCCAGGTGAACAGGCCGGCCAGGCGAAGGACGCGGGTATGGCTGAGGACTCCCAACATGCCAGCACTCTACGGGCCCGGCCTGCACACCGCACCCCACGGAAGTCATGCCTGCCCGGTCGCCTGTTCATGCCGCAGCCCACCCCGGGCATGCAATAATCGTGCGCAGGGTCCCTTGATGGACCAACCGCGTTACCCCACGGAGTCACAATGTCGATTGTCATCCGCGACGTGCGCGAGCACGAGCTCGATTCCGTCCTGGCTTTGAACAACAACGCTGGCCTGGCCATCCTTCCCCTGGATGCGGCCCGCCTGCGCCTGTTCTATGAAACCGCTGAGTATTTCCGCGTCGCCGAGCGCGACGGCAACCTGGCCGGCTTCCTGATCGGCTTCGGCAGCGACAGCCAGCACGACAGCAGCAACTTCGCCTGGTTCAAGCAGCAGCTGGACACCCCCTTCTTCTACATCGACCGCATCGTGGTCGCCAGCCGCCGCCGCGGCGGTGGCGTCGGCCGTGCGTTCTATGCCGACGCGCAGAGCTTTGCCGAGCTGCGCTACCCGCAGATGACCTGCGAAGTCTTCCTCGACCACGGCGCCGATGCCGCCCTGCTCTTCCACGGCAGCTTCGGCTTCCGCGAGCTGGGCCAGAACACCATGGCCCAGGTCGATGTGCGTGCCAGCATGCTGGCCAAGGAACTGTGCAGCTACCCGTGGGTCCAGGAGACCTACGGCGGCAAGCTGCCGGATGTGGCATGGACACGCGCCCGGCAGCTGCCGGCGCAGGCACAGCGGCCGACGGGGACCTGAGCGTGGCGGTGAATTTCGATTACGAACAGGCCGGTGAACTGAAGATCGGCCAGGTGGGCATCGCCAACCTTCGCATCCGTACCCTTGATGTCGAACGCCTCGTGCAGGAAATGCGCGAGCGCGTGACCCGTGCGCCGAAGCTGTTCGGCCGCGCGGCGGTGATCCTCGATTTCGGCGGCCTGAGCCAGGTTCCGGACGTGGCCACCGCACAGGCGCTGGTCGATGGCCTGCGCAGCGCCGGCGTGCTGCCGGTGGCGCTGGCTTATGGCACCAGCGCGGTCGACCTGCTCTCACAGCAGCTCGGCCTGCCGCTGCTGGCCAAGTTCCGCGCCCAGTACGAACGTGCCGAGGCCGAAGCGGCTCCGCCGCCGCCCGCACCGGAACCGCGCCGCGCCGCGCGCGCCGAACCGAAGCCAGCCCCGGCCGCACCGGTAGCCAAGATCGCCGATGCAGCCGCGCCGCAGCCGGGCCGCATGCAGCTGGGCAACGTGCGTTCGGGCCAGCAGCTGTACGCGGAGAACTGCGACCTGACCGTGATGGCAACCGTCGGCGCCGGCGCCGAGGTCATCGCCGATGGCAGCATCCATATCTACGGCACCCTGCGCGGCCGCGCGCTGGCAGGGGCCCAGGGCAACACCGCGGCACGCATCTTCTGCCGTGATTTCCATGCGGAACTGGTGGCCATTGCAGGCCACTACAAGGTACTGGACGATGTTCCGGACAACCTGCGCGGCAAGGCCGTGCAGGTGTGGCTGGAACAGGACCAGATCAAGATCGCTGCGCTGGACTGACGCAGCCCCAAACTAATGCAGAACCAGGAGAAGTCCTTTGGCTGAAATCATCGTAGTCACCTCCGGCAAGGGCGGCGTGGGCAAGACCACTTCCAGCGCGAGCCTGGCCTGTGGCCTGGCGCGGCGCGGCAAGAAGGTGGCGGTGATCGACTTCGACGTCGGCCTGCGCAACCTCGACCTGATCATGGGGTGCGAACGCCGCGTGGTGTACGACTTCGTCAACGTCGTGCATGGCGAAGCCACCCTCAAGCAGGCCCTGATCAAGGACAAGCGCTTCGACAACCTGTATGTGTTGGCCGCCTCGCAGACCCGCGACAAGGACGCACTGACCCAGGAAGGCGTGGGCAAGGTCCTGAAGGACCTGGCCGCCGATGGCTTCGATTACATCATCTGCGACTCGCCGGCCGGCATCGAGAAGGGAGCATTCCTGGCGATGTACTTCGCCGACCGCGCCGTGGTGGTAGTGAACCCGGAAGTGTCCTCGGTGCGCGACTCCGACCGCATCATCGGGCTGCTGGACTCGAAGACCCACAAGGCCGAATCCGGCCAGAACGTGCCTGCCTTCCTGCTGCTGACCCGCTACACCCCGCTGCGCGTGGAAACCGGCGAGATGCTCAGCATCGCCGACGTCGAGGAAGTGCTGGGGCTGAAGGCCATCGGCGTGATCCCCGAATCGGGCGACGTGCTCAATGCCTCCAACAAGGGCGAACCGGTGATCCTGGATGTCGAATCCGCTGCCGGCCAGGCGTATGACGACGCCGTCGCGCGCATCCTCGGCGAAGATCGCCCGATGCGCTTCACCAGCGTCGAGAAGAAGGGCTTCTTCAGCAAGCTGTTCGGAGGGTAAGCATGGGCCTGTTCGATTTCCTCAAAGCGAAGAAGACCACCGCCGAAACCGCAAAGAACCGCCTGCAGATCATCATCGCTCAGGAACGCAGCCACCGCGGTGGCCCGGATTACCTGCCGCTGCTGCAGCGCGAGCTGCTGGAAGTGATCAAGAAGTACGTGAACATCGACGTCGATGCGGTCAAGGTCGACCTGGTGAAGGATGGCCAGCACGATGTGCTGGACATCTCCGTGGCGCTGCCTGAAGGCCCGGACAAACCCTGATGCCCCGCCCCGCCCGTGCCTGCATGGGCGGGGCCGCATGACCTGCATGACCGATACGACAACCGCCGTGGACATCACCTGCGTGGGCGACATCGCCTTCGCCGACGCGCAGTGCCTGCTCGCCGCGCATGGCCTTCGCCTGCACCACGTGGCCGCAGGCGAACCGATTCCCGGCAGCTACTGGGGCGAGCCCGAGGCGGGCATCATCGCCAGCAATGTCTATGTGCGCGATGACACCCCGGTGCATTCGATGCTGCATGAAGCCTGCCACCTGATCGTATTGCCGCCGGAGCGGCGCGCGCAGGTGCACACCGACGCTACCGATTCGGTGGCCGAGGAAGATGCCACCTGCTACCTGCAGATAGTGCTGGCCGGGCGTTTGCCTGGTGTCGGCAGTGCGCGGTTGATGGCCGACATGGATGCCTGGGGGTACACGTATCGACTGGGATCGACACAGGCGTGGTTCGAGCAGGACGCCGAAGACGCGAAGGCGTGGCTGGTCGAACGCGGGTTGCCGGTGGCGTAAGGCCGCGGGCGCGGTTGGCCACGGGCGCGTGGCGACGCGCCGGACCTTGCGGCGCCCCTCTTTTCACTCGGCGCGGTTCGAGCAGGACGCCGAAGACGCAAAGGCATGGCTGATCGAACGCGGCTTGCCGGTTGCGTAAAGCCGCGGGCGCGGTTGGCCACGGGCGCGTGGCGACGCGTCGGACCTTGCGGCGCCCCTCTTTTCACTCGGCGCGGTTCGAGCAGGACGCCGAAGACGCGAAGGCGTGGCTGGTCGAACGCGGGTTGCCGGTGGCGTAACGCATCGGTAGTGCCGGCCGCTGGCCGGCAACCTCATGAACCCGTGAAGCATCACCGGGTTGCCGGCCAGCGGCCGGCACTACCCCATCAGCCCTGCCCGGCCAGCGCGCGCAGGGTGATGCCGACGATGTAAGCCAGGTAGGTGCCGGTGGCGTAGCCCATCGTACCCAGCAGCACGCCCACCGGCGCCAGTGCCGGATGGAACGCCGCGGCCACCACCGGCGCCGAGGCCGGTCCACCGATGTTCGACTGCGAACCGATGGCGAAATAGAAGAACGGCACCTTCAGCAGCTTGCCCAGGCACCACAGCAGCACGATGTGCACGGCAATCCAGATCAGGCCGAGCAGGAACAGCCACGGGCGGTCCAGCAGCGCCAGCAGATCCATCTGCATGCCGATGCAGGCGATCAGGAAGTACAGCAGCAGCGAGCCCAGGCGCGATGCGCCCGCGCCTTCCAGCGTGCGCGCACGGGTGAAGCTCAGGCTCAGGCCCAGCGTGGTCGACAGCACCACCACCCACACGAACGGCGCGTCCAGGCTGAACTGCGAGGCCCAGCTGACGTTGGCCTTGAACCATGCTGCGAGCGGCGCGCCGATGGCGTGCGAGAGGCCCACGCCGCCGAAGGCCACCGCCACGATCAGCATCAGGTCGGTGAGGCTGGGAATGCGCTCGTGTTCGGCCTGGAAGCGCGCGATGCGCTCCTTCAGTTCATCGATGGCCGAAGTATCGGCGCCACTGCGCGCGTCGATCTTCGCTGCCCGCCCCGCCAGGAAGATCAGTGCCGCCATCCACACGTAGCCGACACCGACATCGACCACCGCGAACTGGCCGAACGTGGTCGCATTGACGTCGAATACTTCGCGCATTGCCAGCATGTTGGCACCGCCACCGATCCAGCTGCCTGCCAATGCGGCCATGCCGGCCCAGGTGTCACCGGCCACGGTTTCCGGATGCAGCGCGCGCATCGCCAGGAACGCCACCACCGCACCGAGCATGATGCTGGCCGAGGCGCCCAGGTACATCAGCACCAGCTTCGGGCCCAGCCGCAGGATGCCCTTGATGTCCACCGCCAGGGTCAGCAGGATCAGCGCTGCCGGCAGCAGGATGTCGCGGGCGATCGGGTTGTAGAGCTTGGTGTTCTGCCCATCGATCAGGCCGACGGTGTTGTAGATGCCGGGAATCAGGTAGCACAGCAGCAGAGCCGGCACGAAGGTGTAGAAGCGCTTCCACAGGCCCTGCTCGCGCGAAGCGGTCCAGAAAACGGCGCCAAGGGTGGCGGCGATCAAGCCGAAGACGACGATGTCGTTCTGGATCATGCAGGTGCTCTGGGTAGAGCCGGCCGCTGGCCGGCTGCTGTTGGCGGCGGATCATGAGGGTGTGCCGACCAACGGTCGGCCCCCACCGGTAAAGCAGATGGCGAAACAAAAGCGCCGCCCCGAAGGGCGGCGCTGCAGTCATCAGTTGCCGATGTGCTGCTTCAGCCAGGCATTGACGGTGTCATGCCACAGGATGCTGTTGTTCGGCTTCAGCACCCAGTGGTTTTCATCCGGGAAGTACAGGAACTTCGATTCGATGCCTTGGCGCTGGGCAGCGGTGAACGCGGCCAGGCCCTGCTCGACCGGAATGCGGAAGTCCTGCTGGCCGTGGATGACCAGGATCGGCTTCTTCCAGTCCGCCACGTGGTTGACCGGGTTGAACTTCTCGTAGTTCGCGGCCTTCTGGTACGGCGTGCCGCCCTGCTCCCACTCGGTGAACCACAGCTCTTCGGTGGCGTAGCCCATCATGCGCTGGTCGAACACGCCGTCGTGGTTGACCAGGCACTTGAACGGGCTGTTCCAGTTGCCGGCGATCCAGTTGACCATGAAGCCGCCGTAGCTGGCGCCCAGCGCACAGGCCTTGTCACCGTTGAGGAAGGAGTACTTCTTCAGCGCCGCGTCCCAGCCCTTCTGCAGGTCTTCCAGCGGGCGGTCGCCCCAGTGCTGGCTGATCGCATCGGTGAAGGCCTGTCCGTAGCCTGTGGAACCGTGGAAGTCGATCATCACCACGGCGTAGCCCTGGCCCGCGTAGGTCTGCGGATTCCAACGGTAGCTCCAGCCATTGCCGAAGCTGCCCTGCGGGCCACCGTGGATCAGGAACGCGACCGGGTAGGACTTGCCTTCCTGGTAGTTGTGCGGCTTGACCACATAGCCATGCACGGTGTCGTTGTTCCAGCCCTTGAACTCGAACTGTTCGTAGTCGCCGAAGCTGACGTCCTTCAGCACCTCACCAGCGGCCGGGGTCAACGCGCGCAGTTCGCCGATGGCCTCGCCCGCAGCCGGCAGCAGGCCGACCAGCACCTGGTCGTTGCTCTTCAGGCTGTTGCGGGTGATCGCCACGCTGTTGCCGGCCACATCCACCGAGGTCACGCTGCCGTCGCCGATCAGCCTGGTGGCCTTGCCGCTGGCCACGTCGATCTGGAACAGCGGGTGTTCGCCAAGGTCATCGGCCGTGGTGTAGATGCTGGCACCATCGGCGGACAGGGTGATGCCGCCCGCCGAGCGATCCCACTGCGGCGCGATTTCGCGGGTCTTGCCGCTGGCCAGGTCCATCGCCATCAGGCCGAAGCGGTCGGCCTCGAAGCCCGGGCGCTTCATCGCACGGTAGAACAGGGTCTTGCCGTCCGCACTGAACACAGGGCCGGCATCCCAGGCCGGGTTGGAGGCGGTCAGGTTGACCGGTGCCTGCTTGCCGGCGGCGTCGAAGCGGTACAGGTCGAAGTTGGTCGACCACGGCTCCTGCTTGCCGGCCACGCGGATGCTGGCCACCACGCTGGCGCCGTCCGGCGACCACGCGAAGTCATCATTGCCGCCGAACGGCTTGGACGGCGCATCACCATCGATGGTCGCGCTCAGCGCCGACGCGCCCTTGACCGCACCGGCCTTGGCCGTCGGCAGCGGAGCGACGAACAGGGTGTTGCGGCGACCGTCGTTCCAGGTGTCCCAGTGGCGCACGAACAGCGAATCCCACACCTGGCCGCTGGCCTTGGCGTCCTTCTTTTCCTTCAGCTTCTTCTCGGTGCAGGCCAGGTCCGAGGCACAGTCCTGGAACACGCCGGCGCTGAACAGCACGCGGTCGTCCTGCGGCGACACGTGGTAGCTGTCCACGTCGACCGGGAAATCGGTCAGCTGGCGCGGAGCACCGCCGCTGATCGGCTGCGCGTACAGCTGCTGGCTGCCGTTCCTGGCACTAAGGAAATACACGGTCTGGCCATCGGCCGACAGCGAAGCGGAATTGACGTTCCAGCCGGCCGGGGTGATCTGCTTCGGCGGCGCCGCATCGCGGGTACGCAGGTTGCGCGCGAACAGCGCGGTGGAGGCCTTCAGGTTGGCATCGACGCTGCGCTTGGCGAACACCACGGTGCCACCGTCAGCGGTCAGCACCGGCGCGGAGACGCGGTCCATGGCCACCATGTCGCGGACTTCCAGGCCACGGGCAGCGGCGACGCTGGGCAGGGCGGCCAGCAGGCTCAGTGGCAGCAGGGCATGACGCAGTTTCATCGGGGTCTCCGCAGGACGGCAAAAAACCGATGGTAGGCCCGTGCGGCCGGGGCTGCCAAGGCCATCGGTCATGGCTGCCTGCGGCAATCGCCAGAAACAGCAAACCGCGCCGTAGCGCGGTCTGCGGTAGTGCCGGCCGCTGGCCGGCAACCAGGGGTATCACGGGATTCCGGGATTGCCGGCCAGCGGCCGGCACTACCCGTTGAACCCAGGGGCAGAGCCCCCTTACGCCTTGGCGTACTTGCCGGTGCGGTAGATCAGCCAGCCGACCAGGAACAGCACGGCCAGGCCGATCCACTGCGCGCCCGGCAGGTGGAACGGCACGGCCAGCACGTCGGCGCGGCTGCTGACCACGATCGGAATCGCGATGGCGATGCCCATCAGCGCTTCGCCGGTGATCAGCCCCGCGGCGAACAGCACGCCCGGCTTGTGCACGCGGTCGCGGCCTTCTTCGTCATCGGCGCGCACCTTGTGGAAGCGCTCGACCAGGTGGGCGATCAGGCCGCCGAGGAAGATCGGCACCATCAGCTCCAGCGGCAGGTAGATGCCGATGGCGGCGGCCAGCACCGGCACGCGGAAGCGGGCGTTGCGCGCCTTCAGCCAGCTGTCGAAGGCGATGATGGCGGCACCGACCACGGCACCGATGCCGATGAAGGTCCACGGCAGTTCACCACCGAACAGGCCCTTGGCCACCGAGGCCATCAGGTTGGCCTGCGGTGCGGCCAGCGCGTTCGGGTGCAGCTCGGACTTCACGCCGATGCCGTAGGCGGTGGCCAGCAGGTTCAGCACCGGGGCCATGATCAGCGCACACGAGAAGGCACCGATGCCCAGCATCAGCTGCTGCTTCCACGGGGTGGCGCCGACGATGTAGCCGGCCTTGAGGTCCTGCAGGTTGTCACCACCAACCGCAGCGGCGCAGCACACCACCGCGCCGATCATGATGGCGGCCACGGCGCCCAGCGGCGCGCCGCCGGCACCGACCGGCTTCAGGCCGTCGGCGCCCAGCAGCACGACCAGCACGGCCGAGGCGAACAGGATGGTGGAGATGGTGATGCCCGAGACCGGGTTGTTGGACGAACCGATCAGGCCGGCCAGGTAGGCCGAGACCGAAACGAACAGGAAACCGGCGACGATCATGATGAGGGTCATCGGGATCGACACGTGCCACTGGCCGACGATGGCCTGGTACAGGGCCAGCAGCGGCAGCACGAAGACCACCAGGGCCACCAGCATCCACTTCATCGGCAGGTCGCGCTCGGTGTGCGCCAGCACCGGGCCACCGCTCTTGCGGGCGGCGGCAAAGCCGCTCTTGACGCCGTTGAGCAGCGACTTGCGCAGCGAGATCAGCGTCCAGATGCCACCGATCAGCATCGCGCCGACACCCAGGTAGCGCATCTTCGCGCCCCAGATGGCGAACGCCGCCTCGGTGGACGAAGCCGCGGCAACCGACGCGGCCAGTGCCGGATCGGTGTTCATGAAGAACGCCTGGTAGATCGGAATGGCGATGTGCCAGGTCAGGATCGAACCGGACACCACCACGATGCCGACGTTGAGGCCGACGATGTAGCCCACGCCCAGCAGTGCCGGCGACAGGTTGGTACCGATGAAGGCGGTGACCTTGGAGCTGCCGACGTAGGCCGAGGTGGCCCAGGCGTCCGGGATCAGGCGCATGCCGCTTTCCGCGGCCAGCTTGACGAAGGCACCGATCACCGCCGACAGGCCGAGGATCTTCAGGCCCGGGCCCGGATTCTCACCGGCCTTGAGCACTTCGGCCGCAGCCTTGCCTTCCGGGAACGGAAGCGGGTCTTCGACGATCATCGAACGACGCAGCGGCACCGAGAACAACACGCCCAGCAGGCCGCCGAGGCCGGCGATGCCCAGCACCCACCAGTACTTGAAGTCCGGCCAGTAGCCCATGATCACCAGCGCCGGGATGGTGAAGATCACACCGGCGGCGATCGAAGAACCGGCCGAAGCACCGGTCTGCACGATGTTGTTTTCAAGGATGGAGCCACCGCCCAGCAGGCGCAGCACGCCCATGGAAATCACCGCGGCGGGAATGGCGGTGGCGATGGTCAGGCCTGCGAACAGACCGAGGTAGGCGTTTGCGGCCGACAGCACCACCGCCAGCACGATGGCCAGGGCCACTGCGCGGAAGGTGAGCTGCTTGGGCGCAGCGTCGTGGTTCATGGAAGCCCCTGCTGGCAAAAAATCCCTTGCACGCTAGCGTTCAGGAGGCAGCAAGTCCAGTGCGGTTCGGGAGGGTTGCGGCCAGGTCGGCAGTGAGATAGTCGCTTCCAGCCAAACTCGGCCAACGCATCAAGCCCATGGGGCACATCCCGGAGGGCTGCCGGGCCTCGCGGTCTCTTGTCCTGCAGGGGCCAGGCCAACCAGTACTGCAGCATTCCAGCCATCATCGTTTGAAGTGCCTCAACGCCCCGTGCATCGTGTTCACGATCTGAACCGATGACGCTGAGCCGCCCGATGAACAACCCACTGCGGATCCGCCCGATCAAATCACCGGTCGTGGCTGTCGTAACCTTGACCTGTCTGATGCCGCTTTGCGATTACGCATCTGCCTGGAGCCGCATTGACCCAGTCGAGATCACCGACCACGCCGGCAAACCTTGTTTCGGACTACCCAGGAAGGAGCGCAAGCGTATCGGTAAAACTCCGGAGGTGTTTGGTGTGGAGGTGCATGACGCAATTACTCCACCGCTGCGGCGGCAATGGTCGTTCTACTTTGCCCATCCCGCATCAATCCCACTTCCACCCGGAGCCTGCGTGGTCTACGGAGAACTGCCAGCCAACGCCATTTCAAGGCAGACGGCGATGCCGCTGCAGCCCGGACGCCTGTACGACGTTTCGCTGTCGGCCACCAGGACCGGCGCCACGCAACACCACGGCGCCCGATTCTGCTTGAAGGCGAACCCCGACGGGAGCCTGCGAGCGATCCAGGTCCACTACGACGAGGCGCTGGGCTGGAGCCCCTCGGTTTGCCTGCCCTGAGCCGACGCGCGCGCTCGTCGGAACCGCCCAGCACACGCTGGAAAGACGCAATTGTAATGTTATATCCTGTCACGCCGACCGAACCTCGTACGTGGCCCCTTCCCCCACTACCCGCCTGGCCTCCATCGACCAGCTGCGCGGCACCGTGATGCTGTTGATGTTGCTCGACCACGTGCGCGAGACCTTCTTCCTGCAGCACCAGGTGAGCGACCCGATGGACGCGGCGACGGTCTCCCCCGCGCTGTTCGCCTGCCGTCTGCTGGCCCACCTGTGCGCACCCGTGTTCGTCCTGTTGACCGGCCTGTCGGCCTGGCTGTACGGCCAGCGCCAGGCGGATCCGCGCCGGGCCACGGCCGCGTTCCTGCTCAAGCGCGGGCTGTTCCTGGTCGTGCTGGAACTGACCCTGGTGAATTTCGCCTGGACCTTCCAGCTGCCGCCGGAAACCCTGTACCTGCAGGTGATCTGGGCCATCGGGCTGAGCATGATCGCGCTGGCCGGGCTGCTTTGGCTGCCACGCCCGGCCCTGCTGGTGCTGGCAATCGCGGTGGTGGCCGGGCACAACCTGTTCGACGGCTTACGGGTGCAAGGCAATGGCCTGCTGGCGGTGCTGTGGAAAGTGCTGCACCAGCGCGACTGGATCGAGGCCGGCGCGCTGCGCCTGCGCACCTCCTATCCGGTGCTGCCGTGGATCGGGGTGATCGCCCTGGGTTATCTGTTGGGACCGTGGTTCGCCCGCGAGCGCGCGCCGGCGCAGCGTCATCACTGGCTGCTGTGGGCAGGCGTCGGCGCGCTGGCGCTGTTCGCCTTACTGCGGTTCGCCAACGAGTACGGGGATGCCCCTTGGCAGTACCAGACCACAGCACTGCGCACCTGGATGAGCGTGCTCAACATCACCAAGTACCCGCCGTCGCTGCAGTTCCTGCTGTTGACCCTGGGCGTAGGGCTGTTGCTGCTGCGCCTGTACGAATGGCCGCCACTGGCGCGTGCGCTGCGCCCGCTGGCCGATATCGGCGCCGCGCCGATGTTCTTCTACCTGCTGCACCTGTATGTGCTGAAGGCGCTGTACCTGGGCGCGCTCGCGGCCTGGGGGCCGACCCATGGCGAGTTGTATGCCCTGGATTCGGTCAGCGGCCTGCTGCTGGTGGCCTGTGCGCTGGCGGTGGTGCTGTACCCGCCGACCCGGGCATTCGCGCGGTTCAAGGCGCGAAGGCGTGACCTGGCGTGGTTGCGGTACCTGTGATCGCCCAGGCCAGTCCGGCAATCCACGCATGGCGTGGATCTACTGAAAGCGGATCAGGCCACAGGCCTATAATTCCGCGATGAATTCCACCGCTATCGCTTCCGACGACTTCCTGGGCCACCCCAAAGGCGTCTACGTCTGCTTCTTCACCGAAATGTGGGAGCGCTTCTCCTTCTACGGCATGAAGGCGCTGTTGCTGCTGTACCTGACCAAGTACCACCTGTTCGGCGACAAGGCCGGCCTGGACCTGCTCGGCGCCTACGGTGGCCTGGTGTACTGCATCCCTGTATTCGGCGGCATGCTGGCCGACCGCTGGCTGGGCATGCGCCGGGCCGTGCTGTTCGGCGGCATCCTGCTGGTACTCGGCCACCTCGGCATGGCCTTCGAAGGCCACGCTGCGTACCGGGTGAACGGCGACGTGGTGCGCGACACCTCGGCACTGGCGGTGACCTACCTGTCGCTGGCGCTGATCATCATGGGCGTCGGCTTCCTCAAGCCGAACATCTCCACCATTGTCGGCAAGCTGTACGCCAAGGACGATCCGCGCCGCGATTCGGGTTTCTCGCTGTTCTACGCCGGCATCAACCTGGGCGCGCTGTTCTCATCGCTGGTGTGCGGCTTCCTCGGCGAGGCCTACGGCTGGAAGTACGGTTTCGGTGCGGCCGGCATCGGCATGCTGGCCGGCCTGGCAATGTTCCTGTGGGGCCAGAAGTACCTGCAGGGCCACGCCGAGCCGCCGCAACCGGCGGCGTTGAAGCAGAAGGTGCTGGGCCTGCCGCGCGAATGGCTCATCTATCTGTGCGCGGTGCTCGGTGTGCTGCCGGTGGCGTGGCTGATGTGGGCAGCCGGCAACGGCGCGTTCGCGCTGGGCGGTGAAATCAGCCTGGCACTGATGCTGATGCTGGTGGTGCTGGGCGGCGTGCTGGTCTGGTTCGCCTGGTTCACCGGCAGCAAGTGCACGCCGGTACAGCGCCAGCAGATGATCGCGCTGATGGTGCTGATCTTCATGGCGCTGGTGTTCTTCACCATGTACGAGCAGTCCTACGGCTCGTGGGTGACCTTCACCGACCGGCTGCTGACCAAGGACATCGTGCCCTCGCTGGTGATCACCGGCGGTACGCCGCTGCCGTGGTCGATCCTCTCACTGCTGCTGGCACCGCTGGGCTTCGTGGTCAGCGCGCGGTTGTCCGAGCGTCGTCCGGGTTCGGCTGCGCCGCGCACGTTCTTCGCCGCCATCGTCGTGCTGATGCTGGTGCTGCTGGTGCGCGACTGCCTGGTGATTCCGCAGACCGCCGGCTCGCTCACCTATCTCGGCGGCCTGTTCCTGGTGCTGCTGGCACCGGCCTTCGCCGCGCTGTGGACGTGGATGGACCGCCGCGGCTGGGAACCGGGCAAGCCGGTCAAATCAGCCTGGGGCCTGGTGATCGGCGCACTGTCGTTCGTGCCGCTGGCACTGGCCGCGCAGCAGGTTGGCGCCACCGGCGAGATGGCCAGCGTGTGGTGGCTGGTGCTGGCCTACTTCCTGCTGGCCAGTGGCGAGATGTGCCTGTCGCCGGTCGGCCTGTCGGCGGTGACCCAGCTGGCCGTGCCGCGGGTGATGAGCCTGATGATGGGCACCTGGTTCCTGGCCACCGCGTTCTCGGAGACGCTGGCCGCGCTGTTCGGCAAGCTGGCCGCGATCGAGGTGCCGGAAGGCGAATCGCTGGACATGGTGGCCGCCGCCGGTGCCTATGCGCACCTGTTCTGGCTGCTGATGTGGATCGGCCTGGGCTGTGCGCTGGCCGCTTTCATTGCCGCGCCACTGTTGAAGAAGATGATGCACGGGGTGAAGTAAGCCCACGCACAGGCAGGAACCGGGGCGGCGGTTGGATCATCCGCCGCCCTTTGCGTTACGGCGCCCTGCCCTTGCCGTCCGCAGCCGCAGTCGTGGCGGTCTTGCCACCCAGGCTGCGCGACAGGAACGCCAGCAGCTTGCCGTAGTACTCGCTGCGATGGGCCTGGGTATAGAAGCCGTGCCCTTCGGTCTTGTAGTACAGGCTTTCCACCGGCGTACCGGCACGCTTGAGCGCCGCTTCCATGCGCTCGGTGTGCTGGATCGGGGCGCGCTTGTCCTGACCACCGGCCGCCAGGAACACCGGCACCCTGATCCGCTCGGCCAGGTTGACCGGCGAGACCGCGCCCAGCGTGGCCGGATCGCCCAGCCACTCGCGCAGGTAGCTCATTCCGGAATCGCGGTCCTGGATATCGCCGCCAGTAAACATCAGCGGCAGGTCGTAGACGCCCACATAGCCGGCCGCGCACTGGTACAGCCCCGGTTCGCGCGCGGCCCCCATCATCGCCGAGTAGGCACCGTAGCTGGCACCGTAGATGCAGATGCGCCGGGCATCGGCGATGCCTTCGCTGATCGCCCAGCGCGTGGCGTCGGTCACGTCGTCCTGCATCGCGCGCCCCCACTGTTTCAGTGCTGCCCGGCTGTGGGCACGGCCGTAGTTGCCCGAGCCGCGGAAATTGATCTGCAGCACGGCGTAGCCGGCAGCGGCCAGCAACTGGTTCTCGTGGTCGAAACCGCCGTTGTCGAATATCCCGATCGGCCCACCATGCGGCACCACCACCATCGGCAGGTCACGGCCAGTGCTGCCATGCGGGACTGTCAGGAATCCGTGGAGCTCCAGCCCGTCACGCGCCTTCAGCAGGACCGGCCGCACCGACGCAGTGGTCTCCGGATCAATCCATTCGCTGCGCGCCATCAGGAAGCGCGCCTGGTTGCGGTCGCGGTCGTAGAGGTAGAACTCGCCCGGATTGGAACCGGACCCGGTTTCCACCAGCAGCCGGCGACCGTCGCGGGTACTGGAGGTGATGAATACTGCACGCCCGGGGAAGGCCGCCTCCAGGCTGCGGTACAACCGTGCCTCGTCCGAGCTTTCGTCGAAGAACCGGGTATGCGGCGTGTTTCCCAGGAACAGCGCGCCGACCGGCACGGTGCTGCCCGGGCTGCGGATCAGTCGTGCCGGATCGACAACCTCATCGCGCAGCACGACCTTGCGCTCCTGCGTGGCCGGGTTCCAGCTGACGATGGCATCGGGGCCGCTGGGCTGCTCGCTGAGCAGGTAGGCCAGCTGGCCGTCGGCGGAAAAGCCCAGCGCCGCCTCGCTGCGACCACTCCGTTTCTCATCGTTGACCAGCGCCCAGTCGCCACTGTTGCGGTGGTAGAGCCGATGGACGTTGTCAGTACCGGCGCCCTGTACGAAACGTACGTCGCCGCGGGCATCCACCACATAGGAGGCACCCGGCATCGGCGCGCGGGCCAGCAGCCGCTGCTTGCCGCTTGCCAGTTCCAGCTGGGCCGCATAACCGTTGGCATCCAGCCGCGATCCGCCTACCGCGATGACCACGTGCGCATCGTCGCCAGGCAGGGCGTCACTGAGGAACGCCGCGGCCGACGTCCGGTACTTGGGCCGCACGCGCAGGCCAAGGTCGCGGCAGCCCACCAGTAGTTCCGGTCGTCCGGTGCGTGCATCCAGTGTCAGCAGCTCGCCGGTGGCCCACGGCGCGTCGCGGGTACCGAACTTCTGCGCCAGACCGAACATCACCTGATCGTTGTTGACCCAGTGCAGGCCGAAGACATGCGAATTGAGTGGTGGGCGCAGGTTGCCCACCGGCGTGTTGTCGTCCGTACGAAGGATGATCACAGCGGTGAAGCCGTCCGCAGGCACGGTCGCGGCCAGATAATCGCCCCCGGGAGACAGCATGACATCGCCGAACTTGTCCGCTCGCACATAGGCGCCCAGATCGATCGCAGCAGCGGTTCCACACCACAATCCCGCCACGATGATGGCGGCCAGCCAGCGCTTGTGCATCCTTCTCTCCCCCTGCCTGGACCCCTTGTCCCGGCTGGCCGATTCTAGGCAGGCCAGTGCCCGGCCCGCCAGTGGCGCACAAAAAACGACGGCACCGTTGCCGGTGCCGTCGTTACCACTACCTTGGAGAGAGAGTCAGGACGTGGGTTCGGGGGGCGTGCGCGGGGTCAGTGGACCCCGCGCACCGCCAATGTGAGGGCCAGGATGCTGAGGATCACCGCGATGGTGCCGTCGAGCACGCGCCAGGTGCTGGGCTTGGTGAACAGCGGCGCCAGCAGGCGCGCGCCCAGGCCCTGCGCGGTCAGCCACAGGCAACTGGCGGTGACCACACCGGCAGCGAAGGCCATGCGGGCGTTGCCGAAGTTCTCGGCGATCGAACCGATCACCATCATGTCCAGCCAGAAGTGCGGGTTGATCAGCGAGAAACCGACTGCGGCCATCAGCACCGCGCGGCGGCTGCCGTCGTCGCTGTCAGCCTCGCCCATGCCGCCGCCACCGGCGATCGCGCGGCGCGCCGACTTCATCGCGTACCAGGCCAGGAACGCCACGCCGGTCCACAGCACGGCGGTGGTCAGCCACGGCAGCGCCGAAGTGAGCGTGCGCAGGCCGGCCACGCTGGCAAAGATGAAGATCGCATCGATGGCCGCACAGGTGGCGACCACCGGCACGATGTGCTTGCGCAGGATGCCCTGGCGCAGGATGAAGGCGCTCTGGGCGCCGACCACGGCGAACAGGCCGATGCCGGTAGCTGCACCAGAGAACCAGGCACCGAGGCCGGTGCTGGCGGAGATGACCGAGAACATGGGATTCACTGCCTTTACTTGCTTGGGGGGACGGTGCCTCGCGAAGGCGGACAGCACCGGAACGAGCGCCATTGTCGCGCCGCAACATGAAAAAGACGAGCTAAACTTCCTAAACCAACATTAGCGGAACTTAATTCGATGCGTATCGACCATGCCCAGCTGCGCGCCCTGGCCGCAGTGATCCGCGAAGGCAGCTTCGACCGCGCCGCGCAGTCGCTGAATGTCACCCCGTCCGCCATCTCGCAGCGGGTCAAGGCGCTGGAGGACCGGATCGGCCGGCTGCTGGTCAAGCGCGGCACCCCGGCCACCGCCACCGCCGAGGGGCAGTTGCTGGTGCAGCTGGCCGAGCAGACCGCCCTGCTCGAGCACGATGCGCTGCACCGGATGGGCCTGGCCGACGAGGACCTGCCGCAGGCCAGCATCCCGGTGGCGGTGAACCACGACAGCCTGGAAACCTGGTTCCCGCAGGCGGCCTACCAGTTCGCGCAGACCACCGGCACCACGCTGGACCTGCGCGTGGAAGACCAAGACCACACCGTGGAGCTGCTGCGCCAGGGCACGGTGCTGGGCGCGGTGACCACCCTGGACGAGCCGGTGCAGGGCTGCCAGATCCATGCGCTGGGCAGCATCCGGTATGCCGCCACCTGTACCCCCGAATTCCGTGAGCGTCATTTCGCCAAGGGCGTGACCGCGCAGGCGCTGGCGCAGGCCCCGGTGCTGGTGTTCAACCGCAAGGACGACATGCAGTCGCGCTTCGCCCGGCGCATGGCCGGCGACGACCTGCCCAGCACCGCGCCGACCTGGTGGATTCCGTCCACGCGCGCCTTCGTGCAGGCCAACCTCGGCGGCATGGGCTGGACGATGAATCCGTTGCCGCTGGTCAAGCGGCACCTGGACGCGGGCCGCCTGGTCTACGTGCGCCAGCGCGCGTGGGAAGACGTGCCGCTGTACTGGCAGCATTGGAAGGGCGACGTGCAAACCATGGCCCTGCTGACCCGCGCGGTGCTGGATGCCTCCTCGGCACTGATCCGGCGCAAGCGCTGAAAAGGGGACGGAGGGGATTAAGTCGTATAAGGCCCAAGCGACACATCGGGCAAAGACGACTTAATCCCCTCCGTCCCCTTTTTGCTCCATCCAATCTCCATCAACCCTCCACACCGGGTCCATGCGTGATGCGGATACTGGCGGGCCAATCACTACAAGGGTGTCCGGTATGCCGATAGCCGTGCGCGATGCGCGCCCCGAAGATGCCGCCGCCTGCATCGACCTGCGCGGGCGCACCCGCGAAAACGCCTTCAGCGCCGCGCAGTTGGCAGAGCTGGGCATCACCGAGGACAGCTGGGCGGCCGGCATCGCCCAGGGCGATTCGATCGGCCGCGTCGCCTGGGAGGGCGAGCGCATGGCCGGCTACTGCTTCGCCGACCGCGACAGCGGCGAGGTGCTGGTGCTGGCCCTGCTGCCCGAGTATGAAGGCCGCGGCATCGGTCGCCAGCTGCTGCAGGACGTGGTCAGCCTGACCCGCGATGCCGGCCACCAACGCCTGTTCCTGGCCTGTTCGGCCGACCCACGCTCGCGCTCGCATGGCTTCTACCGGCGCCTGGGCTGGCGCCCGACCGGCGAGATTGATGAGGCCGGCGACGAGATTCTTGAGCTGGTCTGAGTGAAGCTGTCGCCAGGGATGGCCTGACGCTGGCAAGGCTTCGTTCGCCGGGCATCACCCGGCGCTAGCGGGTGAGGACGGCGCGAAACGCCGGATGCTGCGTTGCATCAAAAACAGACCGGATCCGGTTAGAATCGCATATGGATGCTGCAAGGCGTTGTTTCTTCACGCCCTTTCCCTGCCCCACGCGCATCCTGACCCCTTCCCCTCCGCCAACGATCCCGCCCCCATGAAGAAATTTGGCAAGGCTCTTCTCGCCCTGCTCGTGCTGCTGTTGCTGGCCGCCGCGCTGTTCCTGTACTGGCCGCTGACCCAGCGCTCGGTGCCCGCCGCCAGCAACGACAAGCCCGTCGACGTTGTGCTGGTCGGCGCCGGCATCATGAGCATCACCCTGGCCACCTACCTGCAGGAACTGCAGCCGGACTGGAACATCCAGGTCTACGAACGCCTCGACGGCGTCGCCGGTGAAAGCTCCGACGGCTGGAACAACGCCGGCACCGGCCACTCGGCCTTCGCCGAACTGAACTACACACCGGAACTGCCCGACGGCAGCATCGAGACCAAGCGCGCGGTCGGCATCGCCGAATCGTTCGAGGTCTCGCGCCAGTTCTGGTCGCACCAGGTGAAGGAAGGCCGGCTGAGCCAGCCCAGCGACTTCATCAACCCGACCCCGCACATGAGCTTCGTCTGGGGCGATGACAACATCGCCTACCTGCACAAGCGCCAGCAGGCCCTGGTGAAGAATCCGCTGTTCTACGGCATGCAGTACTCCGAGGATCCGGCCCAGATCAAGCAGTGGGCCCCGCTGCTGATGGAAGGCCGTGACCCGAAGCAGAAGGTTGCCGCAACCTGGATGCCGCTGGGCACCGACGTCAACTTCGGCGTGATCACCCGCCAGCTGACCGCCGGCCTGCAGCGCAGCCCGAACTTCAGCCTGCACCTCAACCACGAAGTGAGCGCGCTGCGGCAGAACGCCGACAAGAGCTGGAACGTGACGGTGAAGGACCTCAAGGCCGGCACCGAGTCCACCACCCACGCCCGCTTCGTGTTCATCGGTGCCGGTGGCGCTGCACTGAAGCTGCTGCAGATGTCCGGCATTCCGGAATCGAAGGACTACGCCGGCTTCCCGGTTGGTGGCCAGTTCCTCGCCTTCCAGGGCCAGGACGTGACCTCGCGCCACGGCGTGAAGGCCTACGGCATGGCCGAGACCGGCTCGCCGCCGATGTCGGTGCCGCACCTGGATGCGCGCAAGCTGGACGGCAAGCCGGTGGTCCTGTTCGGGCCGTTCGCGCTGTACAGCACCAAGTTCCTCAAGCACGGTTCGTGGTGGGACCTGTACTCGTCGGTGAACCACAACAACGTCGGCCCGATGCTGGAAGTGGGCAAGGACAACCTGGACCTGGTGCAGTACCTGATGGGCCAGGCGCGCCTGAACGATGCCGACCGCCAGGCCGAGCTGGTCAAGTACTTCCCCAATGCCAAGCCGGGTGACTGGAAGCTGGTCACCGCCGGCCAGCGCGTGCAGATCATCAAGCGTGATCCGCTGAAGGGCCCGGTGCTGCAGTTCGGTACCGAGATCGTGACCGACAAGGACCACACCATCGCCGCCCTGCTCGGCGCTTCGCCGGGTGCGTCGACCTCGCCGCCGATCATGCTGGACCTGATGGCCAAGGCCTTCCCGGACCAGATGAAGGCCGGCTGGGAAACCCGCCTGCGCGAGATCGTCCCGTCGTACGGGCGCAAGCTCAACGACAGTGCAGCGCTGGTCAACGAGATCCGCTCGCTGACCAGCCAGACCCTGCGCCTGCCGTATCTGGAGGTGCCGGTGGATGCGAACGCGGCATCGCCCGCTGCGGCTGCAGTGCCGGCAGCGGCCAAGGAAAAGCGCAACGCCAACGAGGAACTGCAGGCGCTGTAAGCCCGCAGTTTGCTTTCGATGCAGACGGACGGCCACCTTCGGGTGGCCGTTTGTTTTTGTGCGAGGTGGGTCGGATCCCTCCCGCACGGGAGGGCTCTGACCTGCGCCTGGGCGCCGATGATGGGGTCAGAGCCCATTGCCTGCGGCGACGGGATCCGACCCAGCACGCCACTGCTCTGCGCCGGAAAGCCCCTGCGAATGACGCGAATTGTAATGTTGTTAAGAATTATTTACATTTGCGTCCTGTGCAGTGATCGCACCTCCCCAGATGGACCTGACCGTGCCCGAAGCCGCCGCCCCGGGTGCTGGACGACTGTTGCCGCCCTTCCCCGCTTCCGAGCCTCGAGCCCACCATGTCCCTGATCCTCCGTAACCGCCTGCCCCGCCGCGCGTTGCTGCCGGCTGCCCTGCTTTCGTCGCTGACCCTGCTGGCCGCGCCCAGCGCGTTCGCCGCCGCCGATGGCACTGCCGATGCCAAGACCCTGGACCGGGTCAGCGTCCGCGCCGAACAGTCCGCACCACCGTCGAGCACCACGCGCCTGCCGATCACCCTGCAGGAGACCCCGCAGTCCGCCACCGCCATCAGCCTGCAGCGCCTGCAGGACGAATCACTGTTCAGCATCAACGATGTGATGCGCAATGTGACCGGCGTGAGCGTGTCCTTCTATGACACGCAGCGCCCGCTGTACTACGCGCGCGGCTTCGCCATCACCGACTTCCAGGTCGATGGCATTCCCACCTACAGCGGCTCCACCAACCAGGAGTACGACACCGCCTTCTACGACCGTATCGAAGTGATCCGCGGCGCCAACGGCCTGCTCAGCGGTGCCGGCGTGCCCTCGGCCACGGTCAACCTGCTGCGCAAGCGCCCGGGCAAGGAATTCGATGCCTCGTTCGCGGTCAGCGCCGGCAGCTGGGACTACCGTCGCATGGAGGCCGACGTGACCGCGCCGCTGACCGCCGACGGCCGCTTCCGCAGCCGCGTGGTCGCCGCCTACACCGATCGTGGCCTGTATTACGACCGCTACGACGAGAACAAGATGGCCGGCATGGCGGTGCTGGAAGGCGACGTCACCGACAGCACCACGATCACCCTCGGTTACCAGAGCCAGGACAACAACCCCACCGGCTCGACCTGGGGCACCGTGCCGTTCTTCGACAACCAGGGCCATTTCGCGCACTTGCCGCGCTCGACCAACCTGTCGCCGAAATGGAGCTACTGGAAGCGCGAGAGCAACACCGCCTTCGCCAACCTGGAACAGCGTTTCGGCGACAACTGGCTGTTGAAGATCAACACCGCCTATACCCGTGGCAACGTGCAGAACGTGCGCCTGTACGGCACCGGCAACCCGGACCCGGTGACCGGCGCGGGCATCTACCTGCGCGCGGCCGCCGGTGATTCGAAGGACACCCGCCGCAATGTCGATGCCTACCTGACCGGCAGTTTCGATCTGTTCGGCCGCGACCACGACGTGACCCTCGGCGCACAGTGGTCGGACCTGGAAGGCACGACGAATACCCTGGCACTGAACTTCCCGAGCGACTGGGCGCGCTGCGGCGGCGAGCGCTGCTACTACATTCCCAACGTGTACAACTGGAACGGCGACATCTCCGAGGTGACCTACCGCCGCACCGGCGCGCGCCGCGTGGCCAAGACCACGCAGAGTGGCGTCTACCTGGCCACCCGCCTGCGCCTGGCCGATCCGCTGTCGCTGATTGCCGGCGCACGCCTGAGCCGCTGGGAAACCCTCACCCGCTCCTACAACGCCGCTGGCGCCTACACCGGCACCAGCGGCGCGTACAAGGTGAGCGATGAAGTCACTCCCTACGTGGGCCTGGTCTACGACATCACCCCGAACGTGTCGGCCTATGCCAGTTACACCGAGATCTTCAACCCGCAGAACTTCAAGGACCGCAACGAGAACCTGCTGGCACCGGTGCAGGGTTCGAACCTGGAAGCGGGCATCAAGACCCAGTGGCTGGACGGCCGCCTGACCGCCAACGCCGCCGTGTTCGAGGCCAAGCAGGACAACTACGCCGTGCGCGACATGGGCGTGCCGGAAGGTTCGCTGAGCGATGGCACCTCCGCCTACATCGGCGTCAACGGCACCAAGGCACGCGGCTGGGAAGTGGACGTCAACGGCGAGATCCTGCCGGGCTGGACGGTCAATGCCGGCTACACCCACGTCAAGGTCACCCGCGCGGCCACCGACCTGCTGTACGCCAACCCGCCGAAGGATCTGTTGCAGCTCAACACGCAGCTGCAGCTGCGCGGTGCGCTGGAACGCCTGAGCGTTGGCGGTGGCGTGCAGTGGCAGAGCAAGGTGCAGGGCTACAACATCGCCTATCCGCTGGGCGGCACGGTGACGGTGAACCAGCCGGCCTACATGCTGGTGCAGTTCAATGCCAACTACCGCATCAGCGACAGCTGGACCGCAACGCTGAGCGTGCGCAACGCACTGGACAAGACCTACTGGGCGAATCTGGACTACAACAACTACGGCGAACCGCGCTTCGTGTCGGCCAGCCTGCGCTGGAAGTTCTGAGCAACCCGCGAACCGGTGGGTGCCTGCTGGGTGCCGACCGTTGGTCGGCACGCCCTCCGCTACGACCGACGGTCGTGGCCTACCTGAATGGGCCCGCCTCCGCGCGGGCCCTTCCTTTTGCTGCACTGCAGGTTGCGGCGTCCTTCGTAATTATGTCGTAATTACATCGACACCAATCGGAAGCCGGTCGATGAACCCGAGCTGGGATACGTTGGAACGCAGCCGCCAGGCCCGCCTGGAACGTGCCGCGCCGTGGGCCCGGGGACGCGAGGTCGCCGCCGGCGACGTAGGCGAGCTGCTGCATGCACTGCTGGAGCCAGGCGACAAGGTCTGCCTGGAGGGCAACAACCAGAAGCAGGCCGATTTCCTCGCCCAGGCCCTGGCCGATCTTGATCCGGCCCGCGTGCACGACCTGCACATGGTGCAGTCGGTGCTGTCGCTGCCGTCGCACCTGGATGTATTCGAGCGTGGCATCGCGTCGAAACTGGACTTCTCGTTCTCCGGCCCGCAGTCGGTGCGGTTGGCCAACCTGGTGGCTGAAGGGCGCATCCAGATCGGTGCCATCCACACCTACCTGGAACTGTTCGGCCGCTACTTCATCGACCTGACCCCGCGCGTGGCCCTGGTCGCCGCGCAGGCCGCAGACCGGCACGGCAACCTGTACACCGGGCCGAACACCGAAGACACGCCGGTGATCGTCGAAGCCACTGCCTTCGGTGGCGGCATCGTCATCGCCCAGGTCAACGAGATCGTCGACACCCTCCCCCGCGTCGACATTCCCGCTGACTGGGTCAACTTCGTGGTGCAGGCGCCGAAGCCGAACCACATCGAACCGCTGTTCACCCGCGACCCGGCGCAGATCTCCGAGATCCAGGTGTTGATGGCGATGATGGCGATCAAGGGCATCTACGCCGAGTACGGCGTGAACCGCCTCAACCATGGCATCGGCTTCGATACGGCGGCCATCGAACTGCTGCTCCCCACCTACGCCGAATCGCTCGGCCTGAAGGGAAAGATCTGCCAGCACTGGGCGTTGAACCCCCACCCGGCACTGATTCCGGCAATCGAATCGGGCTTCGTCAGATCGGTGCATTCGTTCGGTTCGGAACTGGGCATGGAGAAGTACATCGCCGCGCGAGGCGATGTGTTCTTCACCGGCGCCGATGGCTCGATGCGTTCCAACCGCGCCTTCTCGCAGACCGCCGGCCTGTATGCCTGCGACATGTTCATCGGTTCCACATTGCAGATCGACCTGCAGGGCAACAGCTCCACCGCCACCCGCGACCGCATTGCCGGCTTCGGTGGCGCACCGAACATGGGCTCGGACGCACGCGGCCGGCGCCATGCCAGCGAGGCCTGGATCAAGGCCGGCCAGCAGGCCGCGCGCCCGGGTGAGATGCCGCGTGGGCGCAAGCTGGTGGTGCAGATGGTGGAAACCTTCCGCGAGCACATGGCGCCGGCCTTCGTCGAGCGCCTCGATGCCTGGGACCTGGCCGAACGCGCGAACATGCCGCTGCCGCCGGTGATGATCTACGGCGACGACGTCAGCCATGTGCTGACCGAGGAAGGCATTGCCAACCTGCTGCTGTGCCGCACCCCTGAGGAGCGCGACCAGGCGATCCGTGGCGTGGCCGGCTATACCGCCGTGGGCATGGGGCGCGACCGCGCGATGGTGGAGAACCTGCGCGACCGCGGCGTGATCCGCCGTCCCGATGACCTCGGCATCTCCGTGCGCGATGCCAGTCGTGACCTGCTGGCGGCGCGTTCGGTGAAGGACCTGGTGCGCTGGTCCGGCGGCCTTTACGACCCGCCCAAGCGCTTCCGCAACTGGTAAGGGGCTGAGCATGGAAACCCTCGACTATCGATTCGAAGGGCACACTGCGGTGCAGTTTCCGCGCGATGCGGTGCTGGTCGGCGTGCTGGCCTCGGGCAACCTGGAAATCCTGCTGGAGCCGGCCGCACTGGACGGCGCGATGACGGTGCGCATCATCACCGCCGCGAAGGGCTTCGGCAGCGTGTGGCAAGCGGTGATCAGCGACTTCGCACAGCGTCATCCGCTGCGCGATGTAAGCATCTCGATCAACGATGCCGGTGCGACCCCGGCGGTAGTCAGCCTGCGCCTGGACCAGGCCGTGGAAACCCTGCGTGCTGGAGATCCACGATGAACCGGACGCAGCGCTACAGCTACTACGAAGCCGATGCGCGCGAGCGTATCGCCAGCCTGGTCGATGCCGGTTCCTTCAGGGAATTCCTCGGCCCGGCGCGGCGGATGATAAGCCCGCACCTGGCACAGCTCGACCAGCCCGCGGCGTTCGACGACGGCATCGTTGTCGGCGAAGCCGCGCTGCGTGGCCGACGCGTGCTGCTGGCCGCGCAGCAGGGTGAATTCATGGGCGGCGGCGTGGGCGAGGTGCACGGCGCCAAGCTGACCGGGCTGCTGCGCCGCGCAGCCGAAACACATCCCGAAGGCGTGCTTCTGCTGCTGGACACCGGTGGTGTGCGCCTGCACGAAGCCAATGCGGGGCTCATCGCCATTTCCGAGATCATGCGCGCCACCCTGGACGCGCGTGCAGCGGGTGTGCCGGTGATCGCGCTGATCGGCAGCGGCAACGGCGCCTTCGGCGGCATGGGCATCGTCGCCCGCTGCTGCAGCACGGTCATCATGTCCGAAGAGGGGCGCCTGTCGCTGTCCGGCCCGGAAGTGATCGAAACCGTGCGCGGCGTGGAAGAGTTCGATTCCCGCGATCGCGCGCTGGTCTGGCGCGTAACGGGAGGCAAGCACCGCTACCTGATCGACCAGGCACAGGTGCTGGTGCCCGATGCCATCGAGGCCTTCGCGCAGGCGGCCAGCAACGCGCTGCAGCCCGATACCAGCAGCACCGATCCAGACACTGCACTGGCCGCGCTGCAGGAACGCCATGCGGCGCTGAAGGCGCGCGTGCAGGCCTGGGGCGATTGCCGGGATGGCCTGGAGATCTGGGCCCGTCAGGGCATCACAGCCCCCGAGCGACTACCGCTGCTCGACACCGATGAGTTCCTCATCGCCACCGCCGACCGGAGCCTGCCATGAGCATGCCGCTGCAGACCCTGCTCGATGCCCTGTTCCCGCATGGGCATGCCATTGCGGTGAACGATTCGGTGCTGACCGGCAGCGCTGCCACCGAGGATGGCGAGGTGACCGTGATCGGCACCGCCGACAAACTCGAAGTCGGCGTGGACCACGCACTGGCACTGGCCGAAACCGTGCTTGCCAGCACCGGCGCACATCCACAGCGACCGATCGTGATGCTGGTGGATACCGCGGGCCAGCGCCTGGCGCGGCGCGACGAACTGTTGGGCATCAATGGTTACTTTGCGCATCTCGCGCAGACGCTCGATCTGGCACGCCGCCGTGGTGCGCGCCTGATCACCCTGGTCTACGGCGAATCCGTCAGTGGCGGCTTCCTCTCATTCGGCCTGATGGCCGACCACATCCACGCCCTGCCCGATGCACAGGTGCGGGTGATGGACCTGCGCGCAATGGCGCGGGTGACCAAGCAACCGCTGGAGAAGCTGCAGGCGCTGAGCCAGAGCTCGCCGGTATTCGCGCCGGGCGTCGCCAACTACGTGGCGATGGGTGCGGTGGACTCGTTGTGGGAAGGCGATCTTTCCCAGCACCTGCTGCAGGCCCTGCGCACACCCGCCGAAGGCGACCTGCGTGCCGCACGCGGCGCACAGCGCGGCGGTCGCATGCTGGCCGCACGCGTGGCTGAAGCGGTGAGTCAGGGCGATGCCTGAGCGGCTGCCCCGCCATACGCTGGTCTGGCTGTCAGCGCACGCCGGCTGGCAGGCGGACATCGCCGCGCATGAGTCGCGCCTGGCCGACTGGTTTGCGCAGGGCCGGCCGGCCATCGTCGCGCGGCGTGCCGCCGACGATGCCGATCCACGCCTGCGTCTCGGCGTGCCGCTGCCACCCGCCGAGGGCAAACTGCGCTTGGCCCTGCGCATGCCGGCACACGATGTGCTGCGCACCGCAGCGCCACCGACACTTCAGGCGGTGCTGGAAGGCGACCTTGTGCAGGACTGGCAGCGCCCGCTGCAGGCATTGCAGGACATCGCCGCAGCGCGTGTATTCGGTGCCTTCGCATGGCAGCACCTCACGGGCCTGCACTATGTGCACGCGCGCTCGGACATCGATCTGCTGTGGCGGATCGACACCGCCGCACAGGCCGATGCCCTGGTCGCACGGCTGCAGGCATGGGAGACCGAACACGGCCGGCGGGTCGATGGCGAACTGTGCCTGGTGGATGGTGGCGCGGTGAACTGGCGCGAATACGCCGGGCGCAGCCGCGAGGTACTGGTCAAGCGCCTCGATGGTGCCGCACTGGAACTGCGTGATGCGTTGTTCGCCTCCACCGGGGTGAGCGCGTGAACGCCCTCGTGCAACCGGCGGTCAGGCCAGCTGCCGTCGACAGCGCGCGTCTGGGGCGCCTCGCCATCGCCAGCCTGCACGCCGAACTGGCCCTTGCACCCAAGCCAGGGTTGGTCACGCCATTCGACAGCGGCAGCCACCACGACATGGACGCAGGCACGTTCCTGCGCAGCCTGTTCACGCTGCGCCACTACTTCATCGCCGTGGCCGACGCCGGTGCCAGCGCGGCACCGTTCCAGACGTTGCGCCGGCACGGCATCGCTGCGGAGATATCGATGCTGCACGCCACTGCGGGCATCAACACTCATCGCGGCGCGATCTTCAGCCTTGGCCTGCTGGTGGCGGCTTCCGCTGCCTGTCGGGGCCGCGCGGGCGGTGCCATCGCAGCCGAGCAGGTCTGCCAGGAAGTGCGCCGCTGGGCTGCCGAGCTCGCCGGCGCACCACTGGATGCGAACAGCCCTGGCCAGCGCGCGCGCGCACGGCACGGCGTGCAGGGTGTGCGCGAACAAGCGGCCGCCGGCTACCCGCTGCTGCGCGAGGTGGCACTGCCTACACTGCGCCACGCGCTGGCCAGCGACCTGCCACGCGAGGCCGCGATGTGCCAGACCCTGGTGCAGCTGATCGCGTGCGTGGATGACCTCAACCTGCTGCACCGTGGCGGCGCCAACGGCCTGCGCTGGGCCCAGCAACAGGCGCGAGGCTTCCTCGATGCCGGTGGCGCCTTCGTACCCGGCTGGCAGGCACGCCTGCACAGCATCGGTGATGGATTCGTCGCACGCCGGCTGAGCCCCGGCGGCAGTGCCGACCTGCTGGCCTGTGCCTGGTTCCTGCTGCAGCAGGAGGTCGCATGAGCCTTGCCCTGCTCTGCCCCGGCCAAGGTGCGCAGCATGCGGCGATGTTCGACCGCGTACGCGATCTGCCCGCCGTGCGCGACGTACTGGAGACCGCCAGCGCAGTGCTTGGACGCGACGTGTTCGCGGCAGCTGCTGACGAATCGCGCTTCGACAATGCTCTGGCGCAGCCCTTGCTGTGTGCAGCCAGCCTCGCGCATTGGCAGGGCCTTCGCGAAGCGGTGCCTGCACCGGTGCTGGCGGCCGGCTACAGCATCGGCGAGCTCGCCGCGCACGCCATCGCCGGCAGCTTCGATGCCACCACCTGCCTGGCGCTGGCTGCGCAACGTGCGCAGTTGATGGACGGCGCCAGCCCCGCCGATGCAGGCCTGCAGGCGGTGCTCGGGCTGGAACGCCATGTACTGCAGCCGCTGTGCGATCTGCACGGCGCGCACGTGGCCATCGCCAACGGGCAGGACCATTTCATCGTGGGCGGCACACACGCCTCGTTGCAGCGGCTGGCCGATGCAGCGCGGGCGCAGGGCGCGGACATCCGTCTGCTGCCGGTGCGCGTGCCCGCACACACACCATTGCTGGCGGCGGCGGTCGCACCGTTCGCTGCCGCACTCGATGCATCGCCACTGCAGGCCCCATGCCTGCCGCTGCTGGCCGGCATCGATGCGCGACCGGTGCGGGACCGCGCAACGGCAGTCAGCACGCTGTCGTTGCAACTGGCGCAGACCATCGAATGGGCGCAGGTGATGCGCCAGGCCTTCGAGCGCGGCGCGCGCGTGTTCCTGCAGCTGGGCCCGGGCAACGCGCTGGCGCGCATGGTCGCGCCGGCCTATCCGTGCTGCGAGGTGCGCGCGGTGGAAGAGTTCCAGAGCCTTGAAGGCGCGGCGGCCTGGGTCCGCAGCGCGCTGGAGCGGCTGCAGTAACGGGTTCGAGCAGTACGTATCACGCAACACGCCGTACGTCGCCTTACCCCGGGATGGCGGGTCTCCATCCGCGCTGTACGTGAGTCACGTGTCTGGGAGGGCGCATGAGTCCACAAATCGCAACGATCATCGGTCTGGTGATCATGTTCATCGTCGCCACGGCGATGCCGATCAACATGGGTGCCGTCGCCTTTGCGCTGGCCTTCATCATCGGCGGGCTGTGGGTCGACATGGGCGGCAAGGAGGTCCTGGCCGGCTTTCCCGGCGATCTGTTCCTGACCCTGGTCGGCATCACCTACCTGTTCGCCATCGCGCAGAAGAACGGCACCATCGACCTGCTGGTGCACTGGGCAGTAAAAGCCGTGCGCGGCCATATCGTGGCCATTCCGTGGGTGATGTTCGTGATCACCGCAGTCCTCACCGCGTTCGGTGCGCTGGGCCCGGCGGCGGTCGCGATCATCGGTCCGGTCGCGCTGCGCTTTGCCAAGCAGTACAACATCAATCCACTGATGATGGGCCTGCTGGTCATCCATGGTGCGCAGGCCGGCGGCTTCTCGCCGATCAGCGTGTACGGCAGCATCACCAACGGCGTGGTGCAGAAAGCCGGGCTGGAAGTGACCGAGATGGCGGTATTCCTGACCAGCCTGGGCTTCAACTTCATGATGGCGACGATCTGCTTCTTCGCGTTCGGCGGCATCGCCCTGCTGCGGCGTGGCTCGATCACCGCGGCCGGAACGATCGGCAATGCCGAGCTGGCGATGGCCGGTGGCCCGCAGGCATCGTCGCGGCAATTCGCCATCGAAGGCCATGGCGCGCTGGTCGCAGCTGGCGGCGGCACGCTCAGCAATGATCCGGCGGCACTGGATGCGGTGAGCCTGACCCGCGAGCGGTTGTTCACCCTGATCGGCCTGCTCGGCCTGGGCGTGGCCGCGCTGATCTACAACCTCAACGTCGGCCTGGTCTCGATCACCGTGGCTGTCGCGCTGGCACTGCTGTCGCCACAAAGCCAGAAGGGCGCGGTGGATGGCATCAGCTGGTCCACCGTGCTGCTGATCTGCGGTGTGGTGACCTACATCGGCGTGCTGGAACATGCCGGCGCGGTGGACTTCATCGGCAATGGCGTGTCCGACATCGGCATTCCGCTGCTCGGCGCGCTGCTGGTCTGCTACGTCGGCGGCATTGTCTCCGCATTCGCCTCGTCGGCTGCGGTGCTGGGCGCCACGATTCCGCTGGCGGTACCGTTCCTGATGCAGGGTCACCTCAGCGCCGCCGGCGTGATCTGCGCGCTGGCGGTGTCGTCCACCATCGTCGATGTCAGCCCGTTCTCCACCAATGGCGCACTGGTGGTGGCCTCGGCAGCCAAGGAGGAACGCGAGACCCTGTTCCGCCGCTTCCTGGTCTACAGCGGACTGGTGGTGGCCCTGGGGCCGCTGCTGGCCTGGCTGGTATTCGTGGTACCGGGCTGGATGTAACCACCCAACGGTAGGGCCGGGCGCTGGCCGGCAATCCCATGAAGTCATCCAGCGATCATGGGTTGCCGGCCAGCGGCCGGCACTACCTGGCGGTACACTTCCTCCATGGCTATTGCCCCTGCCCCGCGGTCACCGAAGAAGCGCGCACCTCTGTACGAAGAGGTGGCCGAACACGTGCGCGAACGCATCTACGATTACCGCCTGCCGCCGGGTGAGTGGATCGACGAGCCCGCACTGTGCGAAGAACTGGGGATCAGCCGTACGCCGCTGCGCGAGGCGCTGAAGCTGCTGGCTGCCGAAGGCCTGGTGCAGATCGATGCCGGTCGTGGCTGCCGGGTCACCCGGTTGACGCTGGAAGACCTCAACCAGCTGTTCCCGGTGATGGCGATGCTGGAAGGTCGCTGCGCGCACGAGGCGGTCAGGCACATCGACGATGCCGGCGTGCAGCAGCTGGAAGACCTGCATGCGGCGATGGAAACCGCGGCGGCCGAGGGCAACATCGCCGAGTACTACCGCAACAACTACCTGATCCACGAAACCGTGCAGCACTACGCCGGCAACCCGTGGCTGATCCGCATCACCCACGATCTGCATCGCATCCTGAAGATGCATCGCGGCCGCCAGCTGCTGACACCGGGGCGCACCGCGCAGTCGCTGGCCGAACATCGCGAGCTGATGGAGTGCTTCCGACGCCGCGACGCGCAGGCTGCCGAACGCACCATGGAGCGCCATCTGCTCAGCCAGGGCCAGGCTCTGGCCGCCTATGTGGCAGCAGGCGGGCTGTTGAACGTGCCGGCGCCCTTGCCGACCGAAGGCGGCGGTTGAGCGGATGAGGTTGCCGGCCAGCGGCCGGCACTACCAGGACGTGACCTTGGCCGGCACCCTGGAACGTCTCATCAATCGCCGCCACCGCAGCTGCCGCCGTCACCACCCCCACCGCTGTCGCCGCTTCCGCAGTCGGAGCTGCTGTAGCTGTGATGGCTGTGGTTGTCACTGGAATAGCCAACGGAGGTGTCATGGCTTCCGCCGCCATCCCCCCGGCTGCCCGAGCCATCGGCCGTGGCCACCGCCATGCACAGGATGGCGCCGACCAGCGGCAGCAGCCAGACCAGCAGCAACTGCACCGTCCGGCCGCCTGCCGAGAGGCCATCGCGCCTGACGATCACCACGGTAGCCACCACGTTCAGGCCCAGCACCAGCAGGACCAGCAGAAGGGCAACGATCAGCATTCGGCGGTTCCGTGCCTGGACTGGGGGCATTATGGCCTGCCTCCCCGGCAATGGCCCTGCCTGTCATGAAGATGGGACAATGTAGGGCGCGCCGGCCTGCTTCCGGGCCGCCGGCGCCCCCCGCACCACACGGAAGAAGAAGAACAACAACATGCTGAAAGTCATTTTCGATACCGACCCGGGCGTCGACGACGCCCTGGCCCTGCTGTACCTGCACAAGCACGCCCAGATCGACCTGATCGGTGTCACCACCACCTTCGGCAATGCCTCGGTGGAGTCGACCACGCACAATGCGCTGTACCTGAAGCAGGCCTGGGGCTTTGCCGCCCCGGTCGCACGCGGTGCCGGCGGCCCGCTGCAGCCGGAAGCCACCCCGGAAGCCTGGCCGGTGCACATCCATGGCCACAACGGCCTGGGCAACCACCCGGTGCCGGCCAGCCTGGACGTGGCGGCCGATGCGCGCCCGGCCCACCAGCTGATCATCGACCTGGTCCGCGCCCATCCGGGCGAGGTGACCCTGGTCGCGGTCGGCCGCATGACCAACCTGGCCCTGGCCCTGCAGCAGGCGCCGGACATCGCCGGCCTGGTGCGCGGCGTGGTGATCATGGGCGGCGCCTTCCACGTCAACGGCAACATCACCCCGGCCGCCGAGGCCAACATCTGGGGCGACGCCGAAGCAGCCGACGTGGTGTTCACCGCCAGCTGGCCGGTCACCGCCATCGGCCTGGACGTGACCACCCGCGTGGAAATGGACCGTGACGGCCTGGACAAGCTGGCTGCGATCGGTGGTGCCGATGCCGAACTGGTGCGTGCGCTGTCGCAGGATTACGTGGACTTCTACCTGCAGGCCGGCCACAAGGGCATGGTCGTGCACGACTGCTGCGCCTGCATCGCGCTGACCCGTCCGGAGCTGTTCCAGTTCGAGCGCGCCAGCGTGCGCGTGGCCACCGACGGCGTCGCCCGCGGCATGACCATTCCCAAGCCGGAAGGCCTGGCGTTCGGCCCCAGCGTGTGGGACGGCCACGTGGTGCAGTCGATTGCCATCGGCGTCGATGCGGCCGCCGTGCTGGCCGACATCGAGCAGACCCTGAAGGTCTGACCCGCTAGCGCTTGGCCCTGCCCGGGACCGTCTCGGGCAGGGTCCACAGCACCGGCAGCACCAGCACCGCCACCAGTGCGATCATCGCGCCCGGCGCCGCCGCCCAGCCGCTGCGTTCCACCCACCATTGCGCCAGCCAGGGCGTTGCACCGCCGAACACGGCCGTGGCCATGGTCACCCCCAGTGCCAGCCCGCTGACCCGCCCTTCGCCGGGGAACTGCTCGGCCGTGGCCGGGGCCGCCACCGCGCTCACGCCACCGGCCACGCAGGCCAGCAACACCGCGGCCAGCGCGATGCCCAGCGGCGTCGCCTGCGCCATCCACGCGAACAAGGACAGCGGCAGCAGCGCTGCCAGCACGGTCAGGCCCAACAGCACCGGCCGTCGTCCGACACGGTCGGACAATGCGCCGCACAGGGGCGTGATCGCGATCACCGCCACTGCCGCAATCGTCGACAGCCACAGCGCATCGCCCTCATCGTGGCCCCGCGCATGCAGGAATGCGGGCACATAGGTGATGCCGACGTAGTAAGTAATCGAGCCCAGCGCCGAGATCGCGAACGTGCGCGCCACCGCCAGCGGATGGTTGCGCAGCACATGCTTCAGCGGCGTCGCGGGAATGCTGCCCTCGCGGCGCTGCCGCTCGAACTCCGGCGACTCGTGCATGCCCGAGCGTGCGACCAGGATCACCAGTGCCAGCGCCGCGCCGACGAAGAACGGAATACGCCAGCCCCAGCTGTCCAGCTGCGCGGGCGCGAGCAGCGCCACGGTAACCGCAGAGATCGCCACCGCCAGCAGCGCACCCACCTCGCTGGCGGCCGAAGCCAACGAGGTCACCAGGCCGCGTCGCCGCGCCGGTGCGCTTTCCAGCAGGTACGCCACCACGCCGGTGTACTCGCCGCCCACCGAAAACGCCATCACGCAGCGCAGTAACAGCAGCAGTACGCCCGCCGTGGTGCCTGCGGTGGCCGCGGTTGGCAGCAGCGCGGTGGCCAGCATTGCCGCCGCCATCAACGCCATCGAAGCCAGCAGCATCCAGCGCCGGCCCAGGCGGTCGCCAAGGTGGCCGAAGCACAGCGCGCCGAGCGGGCGCATCAGGTAGGACACCGCGAAGCCGGCCAGCGTGACCAGCAGCGCCTGTTCGCCGCCGCCGAAGAACACCCGCGACAGCACCGTGGCGAAATAGAGGTACAGGGTGAAGTCGTACCACTCCACTACCGTGGACAGGCCCGCCACCCACATCGAGCGCTGCCGCGCCGCGGTCATTGCGTATTCGCCTTCAACAGCCTCGATCCCGGTTGCGCAGGTTCCGCGCAGCGTGGCATGGACGGGGTGAAATACCGGTCATCGGCTGTCCGCTGCCTGCATGTACTGGGTTTCATGGCCGGTGAAGCGCTCACCGTCAAAGCCGAAGCAGAAGCGCCCCTCCTCGAACACGCGGTAGACCAGCAGCGCACCATCGAGGCAGAACTGCTGCTGGTCCACGCTCGTCTCCAGTGTCCCGTAGCCGGTGGCCTCTCCGCCCTTCCCCGCCGGGCCGGTGAAGGCATCGAACGGCAGTGGCGTCGCCCTGCCCGTGCGGGTATCGACCAGCACCAGCGTGCGCTGGAAGTACTCGGGTCGATCATCGACCTGCACCAGCAGGTAGTGCTTGTTGAAATTGGGTTTCTGATGCTGGAGGGCATCTTCGATGGCTCCGCGGTGCCGCGCATCGCAGAAGTCGACCGGGCTGTAGCGGTAGCTGCAACCGTCGTGGTCGTAGGGCAGGTTCATGCCCGAGTAGCTGACGCCTACCTGGCTGCCCAGATCGTCTCCCGGTTCCGGCGTGCTGCACAGCAGCCATGAGCGCTGCGCATCCTCGGGATCGGCCAGCAGCTTCGGCTCACGGCCTGCCTCGTACGCCGCGCCACCCGGGAATTCCTGCCCGAAGCGCTGGCGGACGATGGGACGTGCCTTCTCCAGCGGCAGGCCGATCTTCGCGCCACGGAACGAGACGAAGGTCATCGTCGGCAGGATCACCTCCTCCACCGGCAGCCCCTTCCATTGCCCCTGCACGCAGAACGTGGCGATCTCGTTCTCCCCGTCCTCCTTGCAGGGCTTCGGCGCGTTCGTCGCCAACCAGGGATGGGCCGGGCGCCTGGTCTGCTGATCGATGTACCAGCCGTCCAGCGCGCAGGTCGGCAGGGCATCGAGCAGCGGAGAGAGGTCTGTTGCGGTGGCCGGGGCGGCAAGTGGTGCGCCCGCTGCGGGTGCCCCGGTCGGCGCATCCGTTGTGCGCTGGCAGGCCGCCAGCGCGAGTAGACCGACCAGCAGCGCGACGTGGCGCGGGCGCCGGATTGAATGCTGCGTTCCCTGCATTGCGTGTTTCCTGGTTTCGACACTCCCTGCAGATGATCGCCGATCCCGAAGCCGTGCAGGAACGTCGCAGATCCCACATCGGGGTCAGAGCCCTTCGCTCCCGCAAAGGGATCCGACCCCGCCCGTTACCCCGGCAGCTGCAGTTCCGCCCGCAGGCCGCCGCCCTCGCGGTTGTGCAACCTCAGCGAGCCGCCCAGCGACTGTGCCAGCTGCACCGCGATGGCCAGGCCCAGGCCAGTGCCGCCTGTATCGCGGTTGCGCGAGCTTTCCAGCCGATGGAACGGCGCCAGCACTGCCTGCAGCTGGCCCTCGGGAATGCCAGGGCCACGGTCGGAAATGCTGATCCACACTCTGCCGGCGTCATCACGGCCCGTCTCGATCTCGGCGGCACCGGCGTAACGCAACGCGTTGTCGACCAGATTGCCGACCACCCGGCGCAGCGGCTGCGGCCAGGTCTGCACGACCAGTCCAGCGGGCGCACCACCGCTGACCGGCTTGCCCATGTCCTCGTAATCGCCCACCACACTGGCCAGGAACGCGCCCAGGTCCATCGACACCGGTGCGCCACTGGCGACGTGGCTGCTGCGCGCATAGGCCACGCCCTCACGCACCAGTTGACCCAGGTGGTCGAGGTCGTCCAGCAACCGCTGCTGGGTGCTGTCTTCAGGCAGGGTCTCCACCCGAAGCTTCATGCGCGTGATGGGGGTCTGCAGGTCATGCGAGATCGCGGCCAGGATCTGCAGACGCTCAGTGACATGGCCGCGAATGCGTGCCTGCAGTGCGTTGAGCGCGGCCGCCGCGCCGCCCACTTCCGCCGGGCCATCTTCAGGCAGTTCGGGCCCGTCCTTGCCCGGCTGCAGATGCTCCACCGCATGCGACAGCTGCTGCAGCGGGCGCATGGCCAGGCGCACCGCCAGCCACGCGCACACCAGCAGCAGCGCCAGCTGCACCAGCAACACGGCGGGCAGCCAGCGCGCCAGCGGCAGGCCCGACGGGGTGACTTCGATGGTCAAGGGGGTGCCGTCGTGCAGGCGCAGTTCCACCTCGAACCGCTCCGGCAGGCGAGCCACCTGGCGCGCCTGCAACGGATAGCGGTGCTGCAGGCTGTCGTCGATGATCGCCGTGACCTGGCGTGCACGATCGGTCTGCAGCCCGGGTCCTGCGGCGGCCGGGCGCAGCAGGTAACGGTAGGTGCGCCGCTCCAGCCGCGGCACCCAGGCCGCGCGCTGGCCTGCGGGCAGGTGCTCCAGCAGCGCGACACTCACGGCCACGTCTTCATCGAGGTTGCGCAGCATCATGCTGCGGGTGGACTGGTAGCGTTCGAAGAACAGCAAACCGAAAGACAGTGCGTGGGCCAGCGCCAATCCACCCAGCAGCACCAGCAGCAGCCGCGCCGACAGCGTGCGCGGCCAGCGTGGACGGCGTGCGCCGGTGTTCATTCGTCCGGCCCCAGCAACTGCACCGGCACGCTGAACACATAGCCTTCGCTGCGCACGGTCTTGATGTAGGTCGGCTCGCGTGCGTCGTCACCCAGGCGCTGCCGCACGCGGCTGACCAGCAGATCGATCGAGCGGTCGAACAGTTCGGCATCGCGGCCCTGGGTGAGGCTGAGCAGCTGGTCACGGCTGAGCACCCGATTGGCGTGATCGAGGAACACGCGCAACAGGCGGAACTCGGCGCCACTGAGCGGATGCGCGGTGTCCTGCGCATCCAGCAGATGGCGTGCGGTGGTGTCCAGGCGCCACTCGCCGAAGGCCAGCTGGCGACCTGCTTCGCTCACCTGCAGATTCGGCGGCAGCATCTGCGTGCGGCGGATCACCGCATTGATGCGTGCCAGCAGTTCGCGCGAAGAGAAGGGCTTGGTCACATAGTCATCAGCGCCCATTTCCAGGCCGATGATGCGGTCGGTCTCGTCGTCGCGGGCGGTCAGCAGCACCACCGGCACCGCACGATGCTTGCCGGCGCGCAGGTTGCGGCACAGGCTCAGGCCGTCCTCGCCCGGCATCATCACGTCCAGCACCACCAGATCCACGGCATGGGTATCCATCAGCGCGCGCATGGCCCGGCCACCGTCGGCCTGGCTCACGCGCAGGCCGTTGCGCTGCAGGTAATCGGCCAGCATCTGGCGGATCTCGCTGTCATCGTCGACGACCAGGATATGCGGTACGTGGTTCATTGCGTTCTCGATGAAGACGGAGGTCAGGGCCGCGCTGCGCGGCCATGGTAGCGCGGCTCAGGGGTTGGCCAGCAGGCGCTGGATCTCGCTTTCGGTACGTGCGTAGTCGCCCTCGCCGTAATGGCGGTAGACCACCCGCCCCTGACGGTCGAGCAGGTACAGCGCGGGCCAGAAGCGGTTGCGCCAGGCGTTCCAGATCCGGTACTGGTTGTCCTGCACCACCGGCCAGGTGATGTCCAACCGTGCGATGGCCTTGCGCACGTTGCCGGGCAACCCTTCATAGGCGAACTCCGGCGTATGCACGCCGATCACCCTCAGGCCCTGCGACGCGTAGCGTGCATGCCACTGGTGGACATGCGGCGCCACGTTGAGGCAGTTGCGGCAGGTGTAGGTCCAGAACTCGACCAGCACCACCTGCCCCCGCAACTGCTTCAGTGTGAGCGGTGGGCTGTTGTGCCAGGGCCCGCCACCGTCGAACCCGGCGGCGGGAACGGCCTGTGCCGGCTGCGCATCGGCCTCCGGGCTGGGCCAGGCCATCAACAGCGCAGCCCCACCCAGCACGCCCATCAGCAACGGCAGCACGTACGCACGCAGGCCGGCCATCGCTCAGCCCCCCTGCTCGGCCAGTGGCAGTTCCGCCGGCTTCACCCCCGCCGCTTCCAGGATGCTGTCGGCCACCTGCGCCGGATGCGAAAGCAGCGACACATGGCTGCTGCCGATCGATTGCAGCTGCGCGCCAATGCGCTTTGCGGTGGCGGCCTGCAGCTGCGGCGACAGCATGCGATCGTCACGGCTGAGCACGTACCAGCTCGGCTTGCTGCGCCACGCCGCAACGTTCACTACTTCGCCCAGCGCGCTGGCCTTCAACGGGACCTGCGTGCTGTACAGCAGTGCGGCCGATTTTTTCATCACGTCCGGCGCGAAGTCCTGGGCGATGGCATCAGCCGGCAAGGTCAGGTAGCCGTCCCTTTCCTGCAGTCGGGCCAGACCCGGACCGACCGGGAAACCTTCGCCCTGTTGCGCCGAAGATTGCCCTGCATCCGGTGCGAACGCCGCCACGTACACCAGCGCCTGCACCTTCGGGTCATTGCCCGCTTCGGTGATGACCGTGCCACCCCAGCTGTGGCCGACCAGCACCACCTTGCCAGGCGCAGCGGCAATCGCACGACGGGTGGCGGCGACGTCGTCGGCCAACGAGGTGAGCGGATTCTGTACGGCCACCGCCGGCAGCTTCCAGTCATGCAGGGTGCTGATGACCTTGCTCCAGCTGGAGCCATCAGCGAACGCGCCGTGCACCAGGATGACGGTGGGCGGTGCAGCGGTATCGACCTGGGCAGCGAAGGCAGGGGCGGCGGCGGCAAGGGCGAGAGCGGCGGCCAGCAAGGAGGTACGGATCATGGGGCACTCCGGAGTTGGGAGTGGCCATTTCCGCCTGCCGGTGTATCGGCGCTGTTTCTCCGCAGCGCGGAGTTGTACCGGACTGTAGGGCGCAGGCGGGTTTCTACAGTGGGATACATTCGCGCGCCGGTCCTGGCTGGGCGCTACCGGGTGGATATCGCTCCCCGCACGCGGGCGCGCAACGCCCCGATGTGCGTCAACGCATCGTCTTTGTATCTGACTGTACGAAACCCCGGCCGCGACCACAGTCGCTGACAAAACCCCGGGCAACGGCACACGTTGCCGATACCTGCGCCGCCTGGAATGGCCTCCATCGACCACTGGCCCGCAGGACACCACCATGATCAGCACCGCCTCTTCCGTGTATACCCCCCGCCTGGACGCCGTCGGCCGCTGGCTCTCGCCATTGGCGCTGCGCACCCTGCTGGCCTGGGAGTTCTTTGAATCCGGCCGCGAGAAGCTGGGCGGCCAGAACTGGTTCGCCGACCTGGAAGGCCGCTTCCCGTTCCCGTTCTCCGCCCTGCCCGCATCGCTGAACTGGCAGCTGGCGACCTGGCTGGAACTGGTGGGCGCGGTGATGCTGCTGCTCGGCCTGGCCACGCGCTCGGTGGCCTACGTCTTCTGGGTCCTCACCATCGTTGCCATCGCCGCCGTGCACTGGCCCGACCAATGGAACGGCCTGGGTGAACTCTGGCAGGGCTACGCGATCACCGACCAGGGCTACGGCAACTTCAAGCTGCCGCTGCTGTTCCTGGCCATGTTGCTGCCGCTGATCCTCAACGGCGGTGGCGCGCTCAGCGTGGACCGGCTGTTGGCCGGCTCACAGCATGCCCCTGTCGGCAATGACGGCCTGGGCTGGGGCGTCAGCCTGATCGCCCTGCTGCTGCCGGTTGCCGCGCTGCTGCCCGGCATCGGCTTCGGCGGTGCCCTGCTCGGCGGCGTGCTGCTGCTGGGCTATCTGCTGCGCCGTCGCCACGCCGCCTGAGCTGAATCCCCTGTTCCCGCGCCTTTCGCTTTCCGTCGCCTCCTCGGCGGCGTCCATCCCGCACGCCCCGCGTGCTTTCCCAAGGAGTCATCACCATGTCCATCTCGACCAGGAACACCCCCTCCTCCCGCCTGCCGCGCATCGGTGCCATCGGCATTGCCCTGGCCGGTGGCCTGCTGCTGGCCGGCCAGGCCGCCGCGATCCAACCGCTGGCGATCAGCGCGGTGGCCATGAGCGCCGCCGCCGAAGGCAAGTGCGGTGAAGGCAAGTGCGGGGCCAACAAGGCTACCACCGGCAAGCCCGCCGGCAAGGCCAAGGTGGCCGAGGGCCAGTGTGGCGAAGGCAAGTGCGGCGACGCCTCGTTTGCCCGCACCGACCGCGACCACGACGGCAAGGTCTCGCGTGCCGAGTTCAACGCTGTGGCCGCCAAGCGCGCCGCCGAGTTCGACCGCATCGACACCGACCACGACGGTTACATCAGCGAGCAGGAAGCGCACGACTACCTGCGCAGCGTCTACACCGCCAACGGCAAGCCGATGCCGAAGGGCCTGTTCTCCCGCGTTGCCGATTGATCGACGTTCACCCGGCGCCGCCTTCAAGGCGGCGCCCTCTCTCTGGAGCATCCACCATGTCCCTGCCCCTGCCCGCCCATGCCGCCGGTCTTGGCCTGCGCCGTGGGCTGATCGACGAACTGCTGGCAATGCCGGCCGGAGCCATCGACTTTCTCGAAGTCTCCCCCGACAACTGGATCGGCATCGGCGGTGCACACGGCGCTGCGCTGCGCCAACTCAGCGAGCGCCACCCCTTGACCTGCCATGGCCTGTCGCTGTCGCTGGGCGGTCCTGATCCGCTGGACCGCACCCTGCTGGCACAGACCCGTGCCTTCCTCGACCTGCACCAGGTGCAGCTGTACAGCGAACACCTGAGCTACTGCGCCGCCGGCGGCCATGTCTACGACCTGCTGCCGCTGCCGTTCACCGCCGAGGCCGTTCACCATGTCGCCGGTCGCATCGCCCAGGTGCAGGAGATGCTGGGCCGACGCATCGCCGTGGAGAACATCTCCTACTACGCCGTTGCCGGCGCGGACATGAGCGAGATCGACTTCATCAACGCCGTGCTCGCCGAAGCCGACTGCGACCTGCTGCTGGACGTCAACAACGTTTTCGTCAACGCCTGCAACAACGGCTACGACGCCTTCGAATTCCTGGCCCGCGTGCCGGCCCACCGCGTCGCCTCGCTGCACGTAGCGGGCCACTTCGATGAAGACGATGGCTTCAAGATCGATACCCATGGTGCGCCGGTGAAAGGCGTGGTCTGGGCACTGTTGCGCGAGGCCTATGCGCGGGTGGGCGTGCGCCCCACGCTGCTCGAACGCGACTTCAACTTCCCCCCCCTTGCCGAATTGCTGGCCGAGGTCGGGCAGATCCGCCAGGCGCAGGCCGAGGCAGGTTGGCCCGAGGTGGCCCATGGCTGAGTCGCTGGCTACCCTGCAACGGCGCTGGGCCGATCATGTGCGCGACCCTGCAAAGACCGCACCCGATGGCATCGAGGCGCGGCGGATGGCGGTCTACCGCCGCCTGTGCATCGACAGCCTGGACACCCTGCTGGCTGGCAGCCTGCCGCGGTTGAAGTCGCAGCTGGGCGATGCCTGCTGGCGCAACACCGTCGAGCACTACTACGCGAGGCACGCCTGCCGCACGCCGTTGTTCCCGCAGATCGCGGGCGAGTTCGCGGCCTGGCTGGCGGTGCAGGACGCGCTGGCGCTGCCGGGCTGGGCAGCGGAACTGGCGCACTACGAGAGCACGCAGCAGTCGCTGCACATTGAAGCGCGTGACGGCGGGCGGCCGCTGCAGCGCGCTCCCGTAGGCAATGATGTGCTGGCGGTTTCGCCGTTGGTGCGGGTGCTTGGCTACCAGTGGCCAGTACATGAGGACCGGGCGCTGGAGCCGGTGTTGAGCACGGCTCCCACGCTGCTGGTGATCCAGCGCCTCGCCGATTTCAGCCTGCAGACCGAGGAACTGTCACCGCTGGCCTACGCGCTGCTGTCGGTGTTCGGTGACGACAGCGCGTCGGTGGATGAAGCACTGCAGCTGCTGTCCGAAACACATGGCGTGGCAGCGGACGCATTGCGCATGGCCTGCGTGCCTGTTCTGGGCGAGCTGTGCGCGGCGGGCGTGCTGGTTGCATTGCCCGCTTTCTGAGGTTGCCGGCCAGCGGCCGGCACTACCGTCCCCCTACTTCGAGGTCTCATCATGGCTCCTTCCAACACGTCCTTCCTGCATGGCTGGCGCCTGTTCGTGGCCGTAGCGGTGGTCCTGATCGCCTTCGCGCTGGCGGCCTTCGCCCCGTATCCCGATGCAGCCGAAGGCAGCCGAGCCGCGATCCGGGTCACTGCCCGCACATCGTTCCTGCTGTTCCTGGCAGCGTTCACGGCATCGTCGTTCGCCAGCCTTCTGCCCGGCCCGTTCACCCGCTTCCTGCTGCGCGAACGGCGCATCATCGGCCTGTCCTTCGCGTTCTCGCACCTGTTGCATGCAGTCGCGATCACCAGTTTCGGCGTCCTCAACCCGGCGTTCTGGCCAGCACGATCCGCGCTGGCCAACCTCCCGGGCACGGTGGGCTACATTGCCATCCTGGCGCTGGCCATCACCTCGCACCGGGGGCTCGCCCGGCGCATGGGACCCACCGCCTGGCGTCGCCTGCACGTCACCGGCATGTGGATCATTGCGGCGGTGTTTACCTACTCGTACTTCAAGCGCGTTCCGGGCAACTTCTGGTATGCGGTGCCGTCGGCGCTGCTGTTCACCGCCTTCGTGGTGCGCTGGATTGCCAAGCGGGCGCAGGCGCTGCGCCGAAGTGCGCATGTGCGGCCGCCGCTGCGGGCGGCCTGACGGGCCGGGGTCAGATCCCTTTGCCGCAGGGAAAGGGATCTGACCCCCTAAGGTCAAGGCGCGCGGCGCAGCGTGATCAGGGTGATCTCCGAGGGCACGCCGATGCGCGCCGGGAAACCGGCCCAGAGGCCCGCACCGTTGCCCACGTAAAGCGTCATCCCGTCCACGTCGTAGCGGCCGGAGACATATCCACCGTTGGCTCGTTTCACCAGCTGGTCCATACCAAAGATCTGCCCGCCGTGGGTATGCCCGGACAATTGCAGCTTCACGCCGCGCGCGGCCGCCTCGCGCGCATTGCGCGGGCGGTGATCGAGCAGGATCACCGGTGCAGAGGGATCGGCACCGGCCAGCGCGGTCTCCAGATCCGGCAGCGGCAGGCCATAGCGTGCCGCCACCGGATCGGTGACGCCGGCGATGGTCAGCGCAGCATCGCCGCGCCGCACCTGCAGGTGGCTGTTCTCCAGCACCTGCATGTGCAGCGCGCGGAACGCCTGCATCCACGCCTGGTACTGCGCGTAGTACTCGTGGTTGCCGGTGATGGCGACGACGCCGTCCGGCGCCCGCAGGTCCGCGAGCGGGCGCGCGTCGTCACGGCGGGCCTCGACACTGCCGTCGATCAGATCGCCAGTGATCACGATCAGGTCCGGTGTCAGTGCGTTGCTCTCGTCCACAACCCTGCGCACCCAGTCGCCGGTCAGCAGGCGGCTGGCATGGATGTCGGTCAGCTGCAGCACGCGATAGCCGTCGAACGCAGCGGGCAGATCCTTGATCGCCACCTCGATCTGCCGAGGCTGGGGCACGGCCATGCCCTGGCTGATGCCATAGCCACTCACAAGCAGCGCCAGCAGGCCGGCCAACGGCCGCAGCTTCGAGGCGCGCAGGACCGATACGATGCGCGGCCAACGCAGCAGGCGCGAAAGCAGCAGGCCGGCATCCAGTACCAGCATCATCAAGGCCAGCAGCAGTACCGCCGTGGAGCCGGTGGCCAGAACGGCGATGGCCAGCTTCGGGATCTCCGGCGAGGCCATCGTGCCCCAGAACATGGCGACGATGCGCAGCTGCACGGCCACGCCCACCAGCAGCAGCGACAGCACGACCTTCATCCAGATGGGCATGCGTAGTGGCCAGAACAGGCGCCAGGCCACATACAGGCCCATCAACAAACCGATCGTACTCAGCACTGCAACCATCCAGGAAAGAAAGCGGGCCCACCATGGTGACGGCTGCCGGCCGTGTTGTGTAGCGCCGAGCCCATGCTCGGCTGCTCAGGAAGCCGTCGAGCATGGCTCGACCCTACAGAACCCCGATCGCGCATCGCTCGACGCTACGGATGCCCCAGGCGCTCCACCCGCAGGCGGGCGATGCGACGCTTCTCCATCGCCAGTACGGTGATGCGAACATCCGCAATCTCCACCGCGTCACCGATGTCCGGCAGGCGCCCCAGACGCTCCAGCACCAGGCCGGAGATGGTCATGTAGTCGGCACTGCGCGGCAGCGATACGCCGGCCAGCCGCTGCAGGTCGTCCAGGGTGAGGGCACCGTCGGCCTCCCATTGGTCCTCGCCCTGCGCGACCACGCCATAGCGCTCGTCCTGGGTATCGACCAGGTCACCGGCAATGGCCGCCAGCAGGTCGTTGGCGGTCACCAGGCCTTCCACGCTGCCGTACTCGTCCACCGCCACCGCCAACGGCACCGGGTGCTGGCGGATCAGTTCCAGCGCCTGCAGCGCGCTGGCACTGGACAGCACGTACTGCGGCTCGCGCAGGTTGCCTTCCAGCTGCAGCGGCCTGCCCTGCAGCAGGTCGGCCAGCAGGTCGCGGCTCTGCACCACGCCACGCAGGCTGTCCAGGTCGCCATCACCCACCAGCAGGCGGGTGTGCGGCGACGCCACCAGGCGTGCCACCACATCCTCCTGCCCACGGGCCAGGTCGATCCACTGCACGTCGGCACGCACCGTCATCACGCTCGACACCGGGCGATCGGCCAGCCCCAGCACGCTGCGGATCATCTCGTGCTCCGCCGGCTGCAGGCGCTCTTCGGCATCGTCGTGTTCGTCCGCGTTTTCGTCGTCGTGGCCATTGGCCGGGCGCGCGCCCAGCATGCGCAGCACGGCGTCGGCGGTGCGCTGGCGGAACGGCTGGCGGCGCTCGTTGCGCTCACGGTTGAAACGCACCCACTGGTTGAACGCCTCGACCAGGATCGAGAAGGCAATCGCCGCGTACAGGTAACCCTTCGGAATCTTGTAGCCCAGGCCCTCGGCCACCAGGCTGAAACCGATCATCAGCAGGAAGCCCAGGCACAGCACCACCACCGTGGGATGCTTGTTGACAAAGCGCGTCAGCGGCCTGCTGGCCAACAGCATCAGCGCCATCGCGATGGTCACGGCGGCATACATCACGCCCAGGTTGTCGACCATGCCCACCGCGGTGATCACCGAGTCCAGCGAGAACACCGCGTCGAGCACCACGATCTGTGCCACCACCATTGCGAAGCTGGCGTAGACCTTCTTGCCATCCTCGTGGTGTTCGCGGCCTTCCAGCCGTTCGTGCAGCTCCATGGTGCCCTTGAACAGCAGGAACAGGCCACCGCCCAACAGGATCAGGTCACGCCCGGAGAAGCTGTGGTCGAACAGCGTCAGCAGCGGCTCGGTCAGTTTCATGATCCACGCCAACGCCGCCAGCAGCACCAGCCGCATCAGCAAGGCCAGCGCCAGGCCGATTACCCGCGCGCGGTCACGCTGGTGCGGCGGTAGCTTGTCGGCAAGGATCGCGATGAACACCAGGTTGTCGATGCCGAGAACGATCTCCAGCACGACCAGGGTTGCAAGGCCCATCCAGATCGAGGGGTCAGCCAACCATTCCATTTCAGGTCCGTTTCGTCAGTAGGTAAGGGAAAAGAGCGACCGCTCAGTCAGCGTCCTGTGCCTGCGCCGGGTCGTGCCCGAGCAGGTCGCCGGGCGTGCACTGCAGCTCGCGGCAGATCGCATCAAGGGTGGAAAAGCGGATGGCGCGCGCCTTGCCGGTCTTCAGGATCGACAGATTGGCCAGGGTGATGTCGATGCGCCCGGCCAGCTCGGACAGGGTCATGCCGCGTTCCTGCAGCATGCGGTCCAGGGTGATGACGATCGCCATCAGATGACACCGTCGAGGTCGTCGCGCATCGCTGCGCCCACGGCGAAGACGCGCGCCAGCACGAACAGCATCAGCACGGCCACCAGGCCAGTGATCGACATGCCACCGCCGACCTCCATCCAGGTGAAATCCGGGCCCATCCAGGCCGAATAGGCACCGATCAGGATCGACAGCAGTTCCATTGCCAGCATCAGCCAGGCCATGCGCTGCAGGCGCCGTGCATTGGCGTGGGTGAACGGCCGCTCGCGCGCCGCCGACTTCAGCAGCCTCAGCAGATGGCGCAGGAACAGCAGGCACAGCACCAGCAGCGCGATGATCGCGCCCAGGCCCAGGCAGAAGTGCAGGAACAGATCATTGCCGTGCGCGGCAGCGGCCTCGGCGTCATGCACGCTGTCGAGCAGCCAGCGGCGGTCGTGGGCGACCAGCGGCACCGCCAGCAGTGCGGCCAGGATGCCCAGCCAGCACATCGCCCGGACGGCCTGTACGGCGGCCTGGGCCAGGGCAAACAGGCCTCGCGCGGGTCTGGCGCGGGCGGGACGAGCGGTCAAGCGGCCTCCGGTGTTGGGGTGGACGCGCCGCCCCCGGGATGGATTTATCGATAAACGATATATCACACGCTGCGTGAAAGGCTGAACCGCAGGCGTGGCTCCTGTCAGGGCCCGGGCGCGCCCCGCTCCAGCATTGCCTCACCCGGCGTCGCAGAGGCCATCGCCTGCACGCCGGCATCGGCGGCCTGCCGCGTGACCAGGCGGAAGCGCACCTGCAGCTTGCCCTGCCCCGGGGTGGCCCAGCCGTACTGGATGGCCACCTGATCGGCCGACAGCGGCCCACGTCCCGGCAGCGAGCGCACCTGCAACGGCATCGGCGCGGCCTGCACCAACCGGGCGAATCCCTTCTGCACGACCGCCGCGTCGGCCTTCTCGGCGTAGACCGTGCACGTGCCATCGTCAGCCCAGCTCACCGCATAACGGCCACTGGCCAGGGGCACCATCCAGGCCACGCCCGATTGCCCCTGCAACAGCGCGGCGGCTTCGGCGGGCTGCAGCGGCGACAGCCCATTGGATTCCATCAGCGACTGCAACCGCGCCGGGGCCCCGATGTGCTGCATGCAGGCGGTATCGAACAGCTCGCTGAAGGGATCCTGCGCCGGACCCTTGGCCTTGGGCGTGCGCGCGGGTTGCGCCGCCGCCAGGGTGGGCAGCAGGGCCAAAGCCAGCCAGAACGCAGGACGCATCGGGATTCCACGCTACGGAAAACAGCAGGGAGGATGGCAAAGCCCGGGCGTGCCGCGCAATGGGTCATGGCTTGACAGCCGCCACCGGCGGGAGGAGTATCAGTTAACGAATTAGTTAATTAGCTCGCCATGGACCGCATCTTCGAAGCCCTTGCCTCCACCGCCCGCCGGCAGATCCTGGCTTATCTCAGTGCCGGCGAACTCAGCGCGGGCGAGCTGGCCGAGCGCTTCGACTTCAGCAAGCCGGCGTTGTCCAGCCACCTGCGCATCCTCGAGGAAGCCGGACTGATCGAACGCGAGAAACGCGGCCAGTTCGTGTACTTCAGGCAGGTACCCGACCGTTTGGCCAACACGTTGTTCTCGTGGGCGGCCGAAGTCTGCCCTGTCGGCGGCCCGCTCAAGCGTGAAGCCCGCGCCCGCCGCAAGTCCCCCGCCCGCTGATCCGCCCCGCCAAGGAGCATGACGATGCCTGGTTCGACCCGCGATCGCCGTTCGTTTCCAGCAGTGCAGCTTCCGGCACAGGACGGCGGCAGTCCGACCGAAGTCACCCTGATCGCGCAGCTCGGCATCGGTGCCGGTGACGCGCTGGTGAGTGACGCCAGCCAGCGTCAGCGCCACCACCCGGCGTTCATCGATGCGTTGGATGAACCTTCGGCGCGACTGGGTGGCATGCACCTGCAGCACGGGGATGCCTCCTCGCTGTACAGCTTCACCGTCGGTGCCGGTGGCCATCCGTTTCATCGCCATGCAGGCCCGCGCATGTTCACCGCCATCGCCGGCAGCGCGGGAGCCGAGCTGCGTTTCGCCACCGCCTCCGACACGCAGCTGGCGGCAGATCCCGGTGCCTTCGCGCACACGCTTCGGCGCATCCGCATCCCACCGGACTGCCTGTTTACCGTGCGCTTCGGCGGCGGCACCTGGCACCAGTTCGCGTCGAACCATCCTGCACATCCAGCGCTGTTCGCGTTGTCCTGCCACAGCAATGAACTGGCCGGCGCGATGAGCGAGCAGGCGCGTGCACAGGTGCAACGCAATGCCGCCGATATCCCCAGCCTGACCGAGGTGCTTCCGGAATCGCACTGGCCTTCGGGCACCTCGCTTGCGGCGGCACCGCTGTTGCAACTGTCGCTGCAGGCGGCGCCTCCCAGCCTGTGCGCACACCTCTGCGCGCGTACCCGTGCGCTGCTCGGCCCGCTGCGCCGCATCCCCATGCGGCCGCTGCGCGGGTTCGTCGAACGTGCCACACCGGCCTATCCCATCCGTTCGCGGCCCGCCGCCACCGATGGCCTGCTGCCCACAGCGCTGCCGCACAGCCACTACCAGGACCTGACCACCCTGTGCCTGGAACCCTCGCAGGTGGTCCACCGTTCCGCATCGGCACTGCTGGCCGATGTACTGGACGGCTTCCTGCGCAATCCGCCCAGCGGCGTAGGCCATCTGATGGCGCTGCGAAACCGACTGGTGGCGCCGTTGCGGTTGCGCACGTCGCCGCTGGGATGCCCGGTGTCGTCACTGCTGTCGACCGATCGCAGCCGGTTTTTCGCTGGTCGATTTCCGGTGCTGGATTCGCACATCGATGCGCAGGACAACGACGCCGAAGTCCTGCTCGGCGCCGACGATCGGCACCTGCGTTTCCGTAGCAGCGTGCGCGTGCAGCGGCGTAGCGATGGACATGTCGAGATCAGCCTGGGCTCTCGCGTGCAGACCCTCAATGCGTTCGGCGGCATGTACATGGCACTGATCGACGCCGGGCACCGGCACTATGTCGCGCCGGCACTGCTGCGGCGTGCGGTGGAACACGCCTTGGCACCGGAGCTGGCCAATCTTGGGGATCCGGCAGCACACCCTGCGCACTGCTGACCCTGGAACACGATGCGCCGGGCGCTGCACGGTTCCGCTCAGATCACGATTTCGCCCTCGTCCTCGCCATCCCAGTAGTGGATGCGGCTGGCGCGCACGTGAATCAGCACCAGTCCCGGTGTATCCACGCCCTGTTCGAACCATCGCTCCAGGTCCTTCACCCAGTGCTGGCTCATCGTGGCCCGGTCGCGCACCAGCGCTGCCCTGCCCTGCACGTGCACGAACAACGGTGGCTTGCCCAGCAGCGACTTGCTGCCGGAAAAACCCAACGCGACGGCGGGGTCAGCTTCAATCTCGCGCACCATGTCGGTGTCTTCGGTGGTGAAGAACCAGCTGTCACCGTCATAGTCCACGTCGCCGTTGTTGCTCATCGGACGACCGGCAATCTCTCCGCCGGCGTGGGTCTGCACCATCGTGAAATCGATGCCGGCCATTTTCCTGGACAGTTCAGGCAGGGTGAGCTGGGTCATGTCGTCGTCCCTCGTCGGATGGAGTCCCAGCGTCTGCGCAGGGCGGTGACCGAAGCGTGGATGGGCAGTTGCGACCTCTTCACAGAAAACGCGATAGGGCGCATGGCACGTGTGTGACGCATTCCTCACCACCACACCCGCGTTAACAGCGGATGGAGGAACGGTCCTCCACGCCGCGACACGCCTCTAACAGGGCATTGCCGGAGAATCGCGCAACCTCGCGATGCATCCGGCATGGCCGCCGGCATCACCGGGGCTCCCCTCCGCAACCACATGGCCCCCACATGGACCTGTTCGCCTGGCTCGCGTTCGGCTGCTACCTGTTGGCGTTCTTCATTGTCTCGCTGTTTGCTGCGGCGTACCTGAAACGCTCGGACTTCATGCCCTACCACGGCCAGGCCGTGGGCCTGCCATGGAAGGAGGTCGAACCGCGCATGCAGTTGCTGCTGATGGCACTCATCCGCGTGGTCGGCGCCGGTTGGATCGCACTGGCCGGCGCCGGCGTGATGCTGGCCTGGCTGATCTTCTTCGGCGGACACTTCGCGCTGCCGCAACTGCTGGCCTTCCAGTTGTTCTGCCTGGTCGCCACCGTGCCGCCGGTACTGGTCGCTTCCGGCGTGCGGCGACGCACCGGTGCGCGTACACCGGTGCCCGCCGGCGCCGCGGTGGTGCTGCTGTCGGTCATCGGATTCGTGCTGGCCCTGTTGGCACTGTCCTGATGCGTGCTCCCTCCTATCCCTCCATCGAGGCTCCCATGAATCCCGAATCGATCTTCTACAGCGTGGTCAACGGTGATCTGCCGCCCTCCCAGGCGGGCACCCTGCTCGGCTGGCGATTCGTCGACTACGACGACGCACTGCGCCGCATCCATGTCGAGTTCGACGCCGGGCCGATGCTGACCAACCCGATGGGCAACGTGCAGGGAGGCTTCCTGTCGGCGATGCTGGATGACTGCATGGGGCCGGCGATCTACGCCACACTGCCCGCCAACCGTATCGCGGTCACGGTGGAATCCAAGACCAGTTTCGTCAGTCCGGGACGACCCGGGCGCATCATCGGTTGGGGCGAAGTCGAGCACAGCAAGGGGAGCATCGCCTTCACGCGTGGCTGGCTGACTGACCCGGCAGGCAACGTACTGGCCACCGCCACCGCCACCTTCCGGGTGGGTGCGCTGCGCTGGCGTGGATTATCGGTACCACGTCCGATCGCGCGCCGGATGATCGCGCGGACGCTGCGGCGGGTGCATGCACGCATCGGCTGACGCATGCCCTCAACGCGTGATGCGACCGCCACCCGCCACCCGTACCCGATCACGCCCCTGCGCCTTGGCCCGGTACATGGCCGCATCGGCGGCTCGTAGCAGGGTGCGCCAGCCCAGCGCGTCGGTGCCGCCCTCGGCCACGCCGAAACTGGCGGTCACCCGCAGCACGGTGCCGCCGGCCAGCGCGATGTCCATCTGCTGCAGGGCCAATCGCAATGACTCGGCCAGCTGGCGGCCACCGGCCAGATCACCGTCGGCCAGCAGCACCAGGAATTCCTCGCCGCCATAACGGGCGATGCTGTCGCTGCGGCGCAGCTGATGCCGCAACAACTGCGCCACCCGCACCAGCACTTCGTCGCCGGCATCATGGCCATGGCCATCGTTGATCGCCTTGAAGCGATCCACGTCCAGCAGGATCACCACGGCGCTTGCATCGCCCCCGGCGTGTCTCTGCTGCACCACCTCATCCAGCGCGCGCCGGTTCAACAATCCGGTCAGCTCGTCGGTGCCAGCGAGCTGGCGCAGCTCGCTGGTCAGTGCCGAGCGCTCGCGCGATTTCTCACGCAGTACTTCGATGGCGTCGAACAAGCGCTGCATCTCGGCCAGCGGGTGGGTGACATGCTGCTCCGGACCGGGTGCATCCGACGCAAGCTGGATCACCTGCGTCTGCGCCTGCAGTAACGGCTGCAGGATCTGCCGGTGGGCAATGCGCAATGCCACGCCCAGCACCACCAGTGTGCCCAGCGCGGTCGCCACCAGCACGGCCAGGCGCATGGCCTCGCGATTGCGGGTGCGTTCAAAGCGGGCGATGGACACGCTCAGGTAGCCATCACGCAGCGCCTCAAGCGACTGCAGGGTCGGCACGTAGCGCGTGGTGAATTCGGCGGCGGTCCATGGCGGCGGCAGGCCTCGGCGGCCATCTTCGATCAACTGCTCGATCATCGGCAGCGATTCGCCGAAGAACTGCCGACGCGCCATGTCCCAGTGCCATGACAATTCCGGGTCACTGCGGAACACCGACTCGTGGCTGCCCGCCAACCGCCACAGCTCCAACAGGCGACCCTCGGTCTGCAGTGCAGCGCGTACCTGTTCCTCCCGCCATGCCCCTGGCACCGCCACCGGCGCCATCACATTCGAGGCCAGGCGGCCACCATGCTCGCGAAGATCGATCAGCACCTGGCCCTGCATCGCCGGAATCGCTGCTTCACGGTCGGCGCTGACCAGCACGTTGATCTGTGCCGAGGTCAGCAGGTGCAGGCGATCGACCACGGCGAACATGCCACTGATCGCACGCTCCACCTCCTCCACGCGGCGTGCGTCATGGGGTTGCGCCACGACCCGGTCGACCGCAGCCCGCGCCGATTGCAGGCGACGTTGCGCGTCGGCCAGCAGCCCATGCTCGTCGACCACTCCCGGACCAGCCTTGAACACGGTGTCCAGCTGCAGCAGGGCAGCGTCGACCCGCTTGCGCGCGGCCGCCAGCTGCGCGGCCAGCGGTGCCTGCTCGGCCGCATCGGCCGGGTCAGCCCCCAGCAGGCTGTTGGCGGGGCCGCGTTCGGCCGACACCAGGTTGGCCAGGTCGAAGGTCTGCCGCAGCTGGCGCAGGCTGGCCAGGTTGTCCTCGGCGGCCGTGAAGCGCAGCGTGCCCTGCACCAGTGCGATGGCCATCAGCGGCAGCGTACAGACTACGAACAGCCCAGCCAGGATCCAGACCCAGGTCCGCAATCCGATGGGCGACGCCTTGCGGGCCATGCACATTTCCCCTGTAGTGCCGAACACTGTAACGGCCGGCTACACAGGCGCCAAGCCACTCGCGGGCCAACCGTGGCGGTGGGTATACCCTGCCGACCGCGAACGCACCGACAAGGCCGCGCGAACATTCGAACCGGGACAAATACGTCATGCCCAGCCGCGTCAGATCCAGCGCTGGTCGACCAGTTCGCGCTTCACGTAGGCATAGAACACCGGCGCGGCGACCAGGCCCGGCAGGCCGAAGGCCGCCTCCATCACCAGCATGGCCAGCAGCAGCTCCCAGGCACGCGCCTGGATCTCGCCACCGACGATGCGCGCATTGAGGAAGTACTCCAGCTTGTGGATCACGATCAGGTACAACAGCGCGGCCACGGCCACATAGAACGAGACCGACAACGCGACGATGCTGATGATCGTGTTGGAGATGATGTTGCCCACCACCGGCAGCAGGCCGGCGATGAAGGTGATCAGCACCAGCGTCTTGGAAAGGGGTAGGTGCACGCCGAACAACGGCAGCACGCCCAGCAGGAAGATGGCGGTGAAAAGGGTGTTGAGCAGGGAGATCTTCACCTGCGCGAACACCACCTGGCGGAACGCGGTGGCCAGGCGGCTGGTGCGCCCGATCAGCTCCTGCGCCAGCGGCCCCATCGTCGGCAGCGGCAGTTCGTCGTACAGCGCGATCATCGCGCCCAGCACCATGCCGATCAGTACGCGTACACCCACCTGCACCACCGAGGTACCGGCCACGCCCAGCTGGCGCTGGTGCTCGGCGGCCCAGTCATTCAGCGCCGCACGCAGCGCCGGCATGTCCTCGGGGATATACGGCTGCAGCAGCGCCGGTACCTGGTGGCGCGACGAATTGAGGATATCCATCAGCCGTGCCAGCAGGGCGTCCGGCCCACCGGTCTCGTTGCGGAAGAACGACGCCACACCGATCCCGGCCAGCACCAGCGCGCTGATGATGATTGCCGACAGCACGATCACCGCGATCGCCCGCGCCCGCCCCGGCGGCAGCTTGCCTTCCACGGTGGACGCCAGCACATGGGTCAGCTGGAACACCAGCAGGCCCGACAGCAGCGTTACCACCAGGCCGAGCTTCAGCGCCAGCCACATGCCCAACAGCATCATCAGCCAGGCCGCGATCCTCGCAACGGGGGGCTTGGGCTGGGCAACGAGGGCGTCTTGCATGGGCGGCGCGTCCGGGCGGGGTGGCCCATGGTAGAGGATTGGCGTGCCGATTCCGCGTGCAGGATGAACGGGCGTTTCGGCCTCGTTCGGCGGCAGCCGTGCCGCACTCACTCACCGTAGCTGGCTGTGTTCTTGCCCTGCCGCTTGGCGTGGTAGAGCGCGCGGTCGGCCAGTGCCAACCAGTCCTCGACACTACCGCCACGCGGCGTCGCGGCAATGCCGATACTCACGCTGAACTCCACGCCCGGCGTGGCCTGCCGCGCGGCCTCCAGCAGGTGCAGGCGCACCCGCTCGGCCACGTGCATCGCATCGACGGGCGCGCAGTCGCGCAGCAGCACCACGAATTCATCGCCCCCCAGCCGCGCGGGCGTATCACCGGGCCGGGCAAAGGTGCGCAATGTCGCCGCGATATGCCGCAGCACCTCATCACCGGCGCGGTGGCCATGCGAGTCATTGATGCGCTTGAAATCATCCACATCGAGCATCAGCAGGCAGGCAAAGCTGCCCTGCCCTTGTGCCTTGTCCAGCGCCTGCTGCGCACGCAGGATCAGGAAGCCACGGTTGGCCAGCTCGACCAGCGGGTCCATCCGGCTGAGCCGCTGCAGCTGACGGTTCTGCGATTTGACCCGGCGCGCCAGCTGCCAGCTGAGAATGCTGAGGCCGATGCCATACACGAACAGGAACGGGACACTCAGCACGATCGTGCGCTGCGAGGTGACCGGCTGGTAAGGGAAGCCGAGCAACCACCAGGTGAGTGCGAAGCCCAGCAGCAGGGCCAGCGTGGCGCGCATCGCCAGGCGCACGCCACCGGCGGCGATCTTGTCGGCCACCAGCAGCGCGGCGAACAGTGCGCTGGGCACCGCGCTCAACGCCATGAAGGCGATCCAGCCACCGCCGAAGAAGGAGTCGGCCACCATGCAACGGAACTGGACGACCGCCGGCTGGCGGGAGCGCTGGGTCAGCAGCAATGCCAGTGCCGGCCACGCCAGCGCGTTGAGCAGCAGCAGGACCCACGCCAGCCCGCCATCCTGGCGTTCAAGCATGATCGAGGCAATGGGGATCGCTCCCAGTCCATTGCCGACGAAACGCATCCAGCCGATGCGACGTGCCGCGCCAATGCCTTCGACCGCGCCTTCCGCCGAATCGGTGAAGAATGGCATTGCCGCCCCCCCTTGCGCGATCGCACCTGCTGCTACGGCCCTTGCCGGGCTGCCTGCGATGAGTCTGACAGCTTTGCGTCAATTCGGGATCAAGGTTGCACGATATCGCGCGGGCCGGCTGCCACGCTCCCGCGGCCCCACCCCGTGGTCACCTGCGTCGGGACGCAGCCGTCGATCCCCGCACCATCAGGCTGAAATCCAGCGTCTGTTGAAGCGGAACATCCACCTGTTCGATGATGGCGAGCAGCAGGTTGACCGCGCGCGCGCCGATTTCCCGCATCGGCTGCCGGATGGTCGTCAATGGCGGCGTGAGGTAGCGGGAAGACGCCAGATCATCAAAGCCGACGATGGACAGGTCTTCCGGCACGCGGATGCCCAGCTCCCGGCAGGCCGCCAGGGTGCCCAGCGCCATCTGGTCGCTGAAGCAGAAGATCGCCGTTGGTGCGGACGTGCCGTCCAGCAGCGCCATGGCAGCTGCATGGCCGGATTCCACTGAAAAATCCCCGGGCACGATGCTCAGCTGGCGCAGGCGGCCGCGCGCCTTGCCGGCCGCCCGCACCCCTTCCAGGCGCTGCTGGTGCAGGGGATTGTCCGGCGGCCCACCGACCACGGCGATCCGTTCATGGCCCAGTGCGTACAAGTGCTCCATGACGGCGCGTGCGGCGGCGGCATTGTCGATGTGCACACTGGGCAGGCCCAGCGCGGGATCGAACTCGCAGCCGTTGACCACCGGCGCGGCAGCCCCCCTCTGCTGGACAATCTCGCGCGCCGTCGGTGGCAGGCGATGGCCAAGCACGATCATGCCGTCGGCCTCGTTGCGCCGGAGCATCTGCGCGTAGCGCTCCTCGCGGTCGGGTTGGTCCTGCGTATCGCCCAGCAGTACCGCATAGCCGACAGCCTGCGCAGCGTCTTCCGCGCCCTGCAGGATCTGCGCGAAGAACGGGTTGGCGATATCCGGCACCGTGACCAGGATCTTGCCGCTGCGCTGGGTCTTGAGCGTGCGGGCGACCGTGTTGGGCACGTAGCCCAACGCCGCGGCGGCCTGCTCGATGCGCGTGCGCGTGGCCGGCAGCACTTTGTCCGGCCGCGAAAGTGCACGCGACACGGTGCCGGCGGAGACGCCGACGTGCTTTGCGATGTCGTAGATGGTGGCCATGGCGTTAGTTCTCCCGCCCGCTGTGCACTGCACAACAGGTCCTGCGTAAGCCCCTGCTAGGATAATGCAATCGATTGCATCGAGGGCGAATCACGTTGAAGACGCTCAAGGGTCCAGCGCTGTTCCTGGCGCAGTTCATCGGCGACGCGGCTCCTTTTGATCGGCTGGACACGCTGGCCGGATGGGCCGCGGGTCTGGGCTATTCTGGCGTACAAGTCCCCACCACGGCGCCCCACCTGTTCGATCTGGCCGAGGCCGCGCGCAGCCAGGCGTACTGCGACGACCTCGCCGGCATGCTGGCCGGTCATGGCGTGCAGATCACCGAGCTGTCCACCCATCTGCAGGGGCAGCTGGTCGCGGTCCATCCGGCCTACGACAGCTTGTTCGACGGATTCGCACCCGCGGACAAACGTGGCGATCCTGCGGCCCGCCAGGCCTGGGCGGTGGAGCAGCTTCTGTTGGCCGCCAAAGCCAGCCAGCGGCTGGGGCTGACCGCGCATGCCACGTTCTCCGGCGCATTGGCCTGGCCCTATTTCTATCCCTGGCCGCAGCGCCCACCGGGACTGGTGGAAGAAGCCTTCGCCGAACTCGGCCGCCGCTGGCGCCCGATCCTCGATGCCTTCGATGCCTGCGGCGTGGATCTCTGCTTCGAGATCCACCCAGGTGAGGACCTGCACGATGGCGCGACCTTCGAACGCTTCCTCGATGTGGTGGATCATCACCCCCGCGCCAAGATCCTGTACGACCCCAGCCACCTGCTGCTGCAGCAGATGGACTACCTGGGTTTCATCGACCGCTACCACGCGCGCATCGGCATCTTCCACGTCAAGGACGCGGAGTATCGCCCCAGCGCAAGCAGCGGCGTGTATGGCGGCTACCAGGACTGGATCGAGCGTCCGGGCCGCTTCCGTTCGCTCGGTGATGGCCAGATCGACTTCAAGGCGATCTTCTCGAAGTTCGCCCAGTACGACTTCCCCGGCTGGGCGGTACTGGAATGGGAATGCTGCCTGAAGCACCCCGAGGATGGCGCACGCGAGGGTGCCGCCTTCATCCGCGACCACATCATCCGCGTGACCGAACGCGCCTTCGACGACTTTGCCGACAGCGGCACGGACGCCGCATCACTGCACCGCATGCTGGGAATCTGAGCCAAGACCGCCCCGGGAGGGCAAGCCATGACGCACGCCATGTCGCGCCTGGGCGCGATGATGTTTCTGCAGTTCTTCATCTGGGGGGCGTGGTTCGTCACCCTCGGAACCTACCTGGTGCAGGGCCCGCTGCAGGCCAGCGCGAGCCAGGTGGCCACCGCCTTCCTCAGCCAGTCCATCGGCGCCATCGTGGCGCCGTTCCTGGTCGGGCTGATCGCCGACCGCTACTTCGCGGCGCAGCGCATCCTTGCGGTGCTGCACCTGGCCGGCGCGGTGCTGATGTGGCTGGCGTCCACGGCATCCAGCTTCAGCGTGTTCTCGGCCTGCGTGATGGGCTACATGCTGCTGTTCATGCCGACATTGGCACTGGCCAACAGCGTGGCGATGCGGCACATGCAGTCGCCCGAGAAACAGTTCCCGCTGGTACGCGTGGCCGGCAGCATCGGCTGGATCGTCGCAGGCGTGCTGATCGGCTGGCTGGGCTGGGAACAGGCGCACCGGCTTGAACTCACCTTCCGCATGGCCGCGCTGGCATCGCTGGTGCTGGGCCTGTATGCATTCACCCTGCCGCACACGCCACCGCTGGCGCAGCAGCGCGATGCCGGACTGGGGCAGATCCTGGGGCTGGATTCGTTGCGACTGCTGAAGTCGCGTGCCTACCTGGTGTTTTTCCTGGCGTCCATCGCCATCTGCATCCCGCTGTCGTTCTACTACAACTTCACCAATCCGTATCTCAACGACCTGGGCGTGCGCGGCGCAGCAGGCCTGCAGTCGCTGGGCCAGGTCTCCGAAGTGCTGCTCATGCTGGCCATGCCGTTCCTGTTCGTGCGGCTGGGGGTGAAGACCATGCTGGCGGTCGGCATGGCCGCCTGGGTGGTGCGCTACGCCATGTTCGCCTTCGGCGATGCGGGCAGCGGCTTCTCGCTGCTGGTGATCGGCATCGTGCTGCACGGCATCTGCTACGACTTCTTCTTCGTCACCGGCCAGATCTACACCGATGCGCATGCCGGCCCCGCCGCGCGCAGCAGCGCGCAGGGCTTCATCACCCTGGCTACCTACGGCGTGGGAATGCTGATCGGCACCTTCCTATCCGGCGCGGTGGTGGAGCACTTCACCACCGAGGCCGGCCCCGACTGGCAGCAGATCTGGCTGTTCCCGGCCGGCGTTGCACTGGTGGTGTTGATCGCCTTCCTGCTGCTGTTCCGCGACCGGCCGGCGGCCACGGCCGCGCCCTCCACACCCTGAGGATCCCCGTCGATGCCCAAGCTTGGAATCGCCATCGTCGGCGCTGGCATGATCGGTGCAGTGCATCGTCGTGCCGCACTGCTGGCCGGTGCCGAGGTGCGCGGCGTAGCCGCCTCGTCACCGCAGCGCGCGCATGAGGCCGCGCAGTCCTGGAATGTCCCGCGCGCCTACCGGGATATCGAGGAGGTGATCGCCGATCCGCAGGTACAGGTCGTGCACGTATGCACGCCCAACCATCTGCACCGCGCCATGGCACAGGCTGCGCTGGAAGCCGGCAAGCACGTGATCTGCGAGAAACCGCTGGCGACGACACTGGACGATGCACAGGCGCTGGCGGCGCTGGCCGCATCGACCGGATTGGTTGCCACGGTGCCCTTCGTCTACCGCTACCACCCAGTGGTGCGCGAGGCGCGCGCACGCATCGCCCAGGGCGATCTGGGGCCGTTGCACCTGATCCACGGCAGCTACCTGCAGGACTGGCTGCTGGACCCGGCCAGCAACAACTGGCGCGTGGACCCAGCGTTGGGCGGCGCATCGCGCGTGTTTGCCGACATCGGTTCGCACTGGTGCGACCTGGTGGAATGGGTCAGCGGCGAACGCTTCGTCGAGGTCAGCGCGGCGCTCTCTACGGTCATCGCCGAGCGCGGCGCCGTCAGCGGACAGAGCTTCAGCACGCCAACCGCAGCCAGCGCAATGCAGGCGGTAACGAGCGAGGACGTGGCTGCGGCGATGTTCAGGACCGGTGCCGGCACGCTGGCGTCATTGACGGTCAGCCAGGTCTCCGCCGGGCGCCACAACCGCCTCTGGTTCGAGATCGATGGCGCCAAGGCCAGCGTGGCCTTCAATCAGGAGGATGCCGAACGACTCTGGATCGGCCTGCCCGACCAGCGTGAGGAAATTTTCGTGCGCGGTCCGGGCGCCGGCAGTGCCGATCAACGCCGCCTTTCCGTGCTGCCGGCCGGGCATGCACAGGGCTACGCCCAGTGTTTCGAGGCGTTTGTCGCCGACACCTATCGCGCCATTGAAGGCGAGCGGCCGCAGGGCCTGCCGACCTTCGAAGACGGCCTGCGCTCGGCACGGATCGTCGATCGTGTCATTGCATCGGCCAGGTCACGCGCCTGGACCACCATCGGTTGAATTCCGGGAGGATCTGTTGATGAAAGCTCTTTTCCGTAGAAGTGCAAGTCTCGTCCTGCTGCTCGCTGCCCTGCCCGCCTTCGCGAGCGAAGCCGCCACCACGCAGAAGCCGATCGCGGTGCAGATGTACACCCTGCGCAATGCAGGCTCGCTCGATCAGCAGTTGAAGATCGTCCACGACGCGGGCGTCCGTGCGGTGGAAACGGTCGGTACGCAGAACACCAGCGCCACCGAACTCAAGCAGCTGCTGGACCGGTATTCGATCAAGGCGGTTTCGTCGCACGTGCCACTGGCCGAGCTGCGGGGCAACCTGGATGGTGTGGTGACGTTCAACCGGTCGATCGGCAACAGCACGCTGGTGGTGCCTTACCTGGACCAGAAGGACCGCCCAACCGATGCCGCGGGCTGGACCGCATTGGGCAAGGAGCTGGGCCGCATCGCCAAGCAGGTGCGCGGCAAGGGCATGCGCCTGGCCTATCACAACCACGATTTCGAGCTGGCCGACTTCGACGGTCAGACCGGGCTGGAGCTGCTGTTCGCAGCGGCCAGGCCCGACCTGCAGACCGAGCTGGACCTGGCCTGGGTTGCACGCGCGGGCCTGGACCCGGCGGTGATGCTTGGAAAATTCCGTGGACGCGTGTTTGCGGTGCACGCCAAGGACAATGCGCCGAAGGGCCAGGCCCAGGATGAAGGCGGATTCGCCGCGGTGGGCCAGGGCGTGCTGGACTGGAACGCGATCCTGCCCGCCGCTGCGGCGGCCAAGGTGCAGTGGTACATCGTCGAACACGACCAGCCACGCGACCCGGCCAAGGTCATCCAGACCGGCGCGGACTACCTGCGTGAACACCTGCCCGCCAACGTGCCCACCCGTGCACGGCGCTGACGCATCAAGGAGCCCCACATGAAGATGATCCTGGCAGTGGCCCTGGCTCTGGGCGGCATGAGCACTTCAACGGCAGCCCGGGCCAAGGACGGTCCTGCCGCCGGCGCGAAACTCTATGCCCAGCACTGCACTGCCTGCCACGGTGCTGAACGCGCCGGCGTACCGCCTACCTTCCCGGCGCTCACCGACGTCGGCAAGCGGCTTCAGCCCGCCCAGGTCAAGGACAAGATCAGGAAGGGCGGAGGATTGATGCCGCCCTTTGCCCAGCTGTCGCAGCAGGAGATCGACGACCTCGCCAGCTATCTGGCGAAGTAGGCGGCCGGCGACCACGCCGGCCGCGTGCCGCTACAGTTCGCGCACCCAGATGTTGCGGTAGCTGACCCTGGAGTCATGCTCCTGCAGATAGAGCGGCGCGCACGCATGGGGTGCGTACGAAGGCGCACCGATGTACTCGGTCCTGCCTGCCAGCACGGTGTCGTCCTGCACGAGTACGCCGTTGTGCAGCACGGTGATGCGCGCGGGCGACGTCAGGCCGCCGCCCTGCGAGAAGCGCGGTGCCTTCCAGATGATGTCGTAGACCTGCCACTGGCCCGGTGCGCGCGAGGCGTTCACCCGTGGCATGGCCTGCTTGTAGATCGAACCCGCCTGGCCGTTGGCATACGTCGGGTTGTTGTAACTGTCCAGCACCTGCAGCTCATACAGTTCCTGCAGGAAGATGCCGCTGTTGCCCCGGTTCTGGCCGTCGAAGCCCTTCGTCTCGGTGGGGGTACGCCATTCGACATGCAGCTGGACATCGCAGAAGCGTTGCCGGGTGCGGATGCCCTTGCTGCCCGGAACGACGGTCATGGCGCCATCGGCAACCGTCCAGGGCACGCGCCCGCCCCGCTCTGCCTCCCACGCCGAGACATCCTTGCCATCGAACAGCACGATGGCATCGGAGGGGGCCTTGCCTGGCGGCGTGGCCACGACTGCGGGCACGGGCGTCCACACTTCGGTCTTCTTCGGGTCACGCGCAGCGTCGGCGCCGTCCTGAGCGAATGCGGATGCAGCGGCCAGCAGGCCGGCCGTGATCAACGCAGGGCGGATCATCAGGGTGGTGTCCATCAGCTGGTCCCCCACGCGGGCGTACCGGGGACATAGGCCAGGTCACCGTCGTAGCGGCCCGGCACGGCGACGTACTGCAGCACACCGGTCGCCCCGACCTTTGAAGTGAAGAAGCCGAAGATGGCCAGCTGCTTGATCATCGTGAAGTAATGCGGCATGGCCTCGCCTTCCTCGGGAGTGCCGGTCTCGGTCACGTCGGCATTGCGTGCCTTGGCTTCGGCGTCCAGCGTTCGCAGCAACCCAGTGCGGGCTTCCGGCGTGAGCGATACGAAACGGCCACCGGCGCGCGTGTCGATGTCGGCCAGGCCGGCGCGGAACGTCGCCTGCTGCCGGGCGGTGTAGCAGTCGCTGACGAACGTCGCCATGAACGCACCGGCACCCGCGTCCTTGGCCCCGGGCGTCCTTGTCCGCGGCAGGATGGTTTCGGCGATCTCGTCCAGCATGCCGATGTCGGCATCGGAGAACGCGGGCATCGCCCCGGCAGCCGGCACCTTGCCATGCACCAGCGCAGGCAGGCCAACCATGGCCGCACCGGTAGCGGCAACGATCATCTTCAACAGTTCGCGGCGATCCATCAGAGGTTCCCCGCTTTCAGTTCGCGTACCGCATGGTCGGCCGCGCGCGCGGTCAGCGCCATATAGGTCAGCGAGGGATTCACGCAGGCGCTGGAGGTCATGCAGGCACCGTCGGTCACATAGACATTGGGTGCATCCCAGACCTGGTTGTGCGCATTCAATACCGAGCTTTTCCGATCACGTCCCATGCGTGCGGTCCCCATCTCGTGGATGCCCTTGCCCGGGGCATAGTCGTTGTCGTGCATCTTCACGTCCTTGACCCCGGCCGCCTCCAGCATCTCGGCAGCATCAGCGGCCATGTCCTTGCGCATCGCCAGTTCATTGCCGCGCATGGACACGTCCATCGCCAGCACCGGCAGCCCCCATTTGTCCTTGCGGTCGTGGTCCAGGCGGATCGTGTTGTCGTGGTGCGGCAGCATTTCACCGAAACCGGTCATGCCGATGCGCCAGTCACCCGGCACGGTCAGTGCCTCCTTCAGATCGGCACCGATGTTCAGCTCGGCGATCTCGCGCGACCAGCCGGTGCGACTGGCACCGCCCTGGTAGCCGAACCCGCGCAGGTAGCCGCGCTTGTCGGCCGCGACGTTGCGGAACCGCGGAATGTAGAAGCCGCAGGGACGGCGGCCGAAGTAGTACTTGTCTTCGTAACCCTCGACCCGGCCCGAGGCGCCGGCCCCGAAATGATGGTCCATCACGTTGTGCCCCAACTCGCCGGACGAAGAGCCCAGCCCGCCGTCCCAGACGTCGGTGGCCGAATTCATCAGCAGCCACGTCGAGTTGAACGACGACGCGTTGAGGAAAATGACCTTGGCCGTGTACTGGTAGGTCTGCCCGGTCTCGGCATCGATGACCTCCACGCCGCGCGCGCGCTTGCGGTCCTTGTCGTAGAGCACTTCCTTGACGATCGAGAACGGCCGCAAGGTCAGATTGCCGGTCTTCATCGCCGCTGGCAGCGTCGCCGCCTGGGTCGAGAAATAGGCACCGAAGGGACAGCCCAGGATGCACTTGTTGCGGTACTGGCAGTTCACGCGCCCCTGCTCGGGCATCGGCTGGGTGATGTTGGCAGTGCGCGAGTGGATCATATGGCGCGTTCCGCCGAAGGCCTTCTTGATGCGCGCGGCCACATCCTTCTCGACGATGTTCAGGGGAATCGGCGGCAGGAACTCGCCGTCCGGCAGCACGTCCAGTCCTTCGCGCGTGCCGGCGATGCCGGCGAACTTCTCCACGTGGTCGTACCACGGCGCGATGTCGGCGTAGCGGATCGGCCAGTCGGTGGCGATGCCGTCCTTGAGGTTGGCCTCGAAATCCAGATCGGAGAAGCGATAGCTCTGCCGCCCCCACATCAAGGAACGACCACCGACGTGGTAGCCACGGAACCAGTCGAAGCGCTTGGTCTCGATGTAGGGCGATTCCTGTTCGTTGGCCCACATCCCTTCCAGGTTCTCGGCCAGGCCGTAGTCGCGCATCAGCACCGGGAACTCGGCCTTCATTGCCTGCGTTGGCCGGTTGCGGTGCGGGAAATCCCACGCCTCCTTCATCGCGTTGACGTAGTCCTTGACGTGCTCGATGTTGCGCCCGCGTTCCAGCATCAGGACCTTCAGGCCCTTCTCGGTCAGCTCCTTCGCCGCCCAACCGCCACTGATTCCCGAGCCAACAACAATGGCGTCGTAGTGATTATCTGCCATGGGTTTCTCACCTGGGTGGATATCGTTTCAGACGTCGCAGAGGCGGATCGCCTCGCGCAATGAGGCAACGGGATCGGGCGCTGCAGGCGTGAACTCCTGCGCCAGATACCCCTTGAAACCGGTGTCGCGGATCGCGCGACAGATGGCTGGATAGTGGAGCTCCTGCTGGTCTCCGATCTCGTTCCGGCCGGGCACGCCTGCGGTGTGGTAGTGCTTGAAGCAGGCGTGATGCTTGCCGATGGTGGCGATGATGTCGCCCTCCATGATCTGCATGTGGTAGATGTCGTAGAGCAGGCCGAAATTGTCCGAGCCGAGCCGCTGGCACAGCTCCACACCCCACGCAGAGTGGTCGCACAGGTAGTCGCGATGATCGACCTTGGAGTTGAGCAGCTCCATCACCAGCACCACGCCGCGCTTCTCGGCATGCCCGAGGATGCGCTTGAGCCCAGCCTCGGCATTGGCCATGCCGTCATGCGGGTCCATACCGTTGCGGTTGCCGGAAAAGCAGATGAGGTTTCGATAGCCGGCATCGGCGACCAGATCGATGTGCCGCGTGTAACGTTCCACCAGCTGGTCGTGGAACTCACGGCCGGCAAAGCCCTTGGTCAGGCCCAGTTCTGCGCCGTTGCACATCGAGCTGTACACGCCATTCGCCTTCAGCGTGCGCCAGTCTTCCGGGCCGACCAGGTCGATCGCGGCAAAGCCGATGTCCTTCACCGTCGTGCAGAGCTGGGCAACGGACAGCTGCGGGAAGGTCCAGCGTGCGACGGAATGCTTCAGGTTGCCCTTGAGTGGCGCCGTGGCGGCGAATGCGGGCAATGCGCCCGCGGTTGTCGCGGCCCCCAGGCCAATGCTGCCGGCAACTGCGATGCGCAGCGCATCGCGCCGCGTGAGCCCCCTCGAAGGAGCCGGTCTGATCGAATGGATGGTCATCCACCTTCCGGCCTCCCAACCGGTATCAAACGCAACGATTCACAGCAATGCAATCGATTGCACCATAGGGGAGGAAATTGTCTGTTTGCAAGTCGCGGTGCACGAAAAACTGATGGTGCGAGGCACAACGCAGATGGCATCGCGCAAAAAGAAAAGCCCCGCATGAGCGGGGCTTTCTTTTCTGCTGCAAAGGAGCGTTCGATCAGAACGGAATATCGTCGTCAGCGAAGTCATCCATCGGCGGCGCCTGCTGCGGCTGCGGACGCTGGTTGCCACCCTGGTTGCCGTAACCGCCGCCCTGGTTGCCGCCCTGGTTACCATAGCCGCCGCCCTGGCCACCACGCTGGCCACCACCGCCACCATACTCCTGGCGCGGAGTCTGCTGGCGCTGCGGACGATCGCCGCCGTAGTTGCCACCACCGCCGCCGCCACCGCCTTCACCGCGGCCGCCCAGCATCTGCATTTCATCGGCAATGATGTCGGTGGAGTACTTCTCCACGCCGTCCTGGCCGGTGTACTTGTCGTAGCGCAGGCTGCCTTCGACGTAGACCGAGCTGCCCTTGCGCAGGTACTCGCCGGCGATCTCGCCGAGCTTGCCGAAGAACACCACGCGGTGCCATTCGGTGCGCTCCTGCTGGTTGCCATCCTTGTCCTTGCGGACGCTGGTGGTGGCCAGGCTGATGCGGGTGATCGCCATGCCGCCCTGGGTGTACTTCACGTCCGGGTCGTTGCCGAGATTGCCGACCAGGATGACTTTGTTGATGCCGCGCGCCATAGGTACCTTCGTCCGTTGTCCAGGGGCAGACCGCCAGTGATAGCACAGCCCCGGGCGGGGGTGCAGTAGGCGAGGCCGCCCCTGTTGAAATTTGGGGGAATGCGAGAACGATGCATCTTAGCATTGCCGCCGCCATCCGCCCGGTCAGAAGACCCCGGCCGCGCAGGAGGATTGAACTGATTTCCTTGTCCGGCAATGACTTACCCTCGCTTCGGTGGACATCCGGAGGGGCATTGGCGTCTGCCCATGGCATCATGCCCAAGCTCCTCCCCCTGCCCCCTCCCGCGTTCCCATGACGATCAAAGGCAAAGCCACCTCCCTGGACATCGCCCACCTGGCCGGGGTCTCCCAGCCGACCGTGTCGCGGGCCCTGCGCGGCAGCCCGATGGTCAATGCCGAGACCCGCGAGCGCATCCTGCGCATCGCCCGCGAACTGAACTACAAGGTCGACAAGAACGCCTCCAGCCTGCGCCTGCGCAACGCCGGCACGCTGGCCCTGCTGTTCTTCGAGGACCCGACCAACGACGACTCGCTGATCAACCCGTTCTTCCACTCGATGCTGGGCTCGATCACCCGTGCCTGCGCCCTGCATGGGCAGGACCTGCTGGTCTCGTTCCAGCAGCTGTCCACCGACTGGCAGGCCGATTACGAGGACAGCAACAAGGCCGACGGCATCATCCTGCTCGGCTACGGCGACTACCACGAATCGCGCGACCGCCTGCAGCGGCTGGTCGAACAGGGCACGCACTTCGTGCGCTGGGGCGCCGCCCTGCCCGGCCAACCCGGCGTCTCGATCGGCAGCGACAACTTCCAGGGTGGGCACGACATCACCACCCACCTGCTGCAGCAGGGCTGCCGCCGCATCGCCTTCCTCGGCCATGCCTCCAGCCATTACCCCGAATTCCAGGAGCGCTACCGCGGCCATGTCGCGGCCCTGCAGGACCACGGCCTGGCCGCCGAACCGGCGCTGCAGCACGATGCGATCACCACCGAGGCTTCCGGCCAGGAGGCCTGCCAGGTGCTGCTGGCACGCGGTGAACCGATCGATGCGATCTGCGCCGCCAGCGATCTGATCGCCATCGGCGCGATGCGCGCCCTGCGCGAGACCGGCCTGCGGGTGCCACAGGACGTGGCGGTGACCGGCTTCGACGACATCCCGCTGGCGGCCTCGGTATCCCCGGCGCTGACCACCGTGCAGCAGGACACCAAGCAGGCCGGCCAGCTGCTGGTGGAGCGCCTGCTGGCACTGATCGGTCGCCAGCCGGTGGAGAGCCAGAGCATCCCGGTGAAGCTGGTGGTGCGGGAATCGTCGCTGCGCCGGTAAGCGCCGCCAGGCCTCCCGCCCCGCCCCAACGTGCGACGGCGGAATTCTCCCCCCATGACCAACGGCGGATGCGCACGGAGGCTGATGCGCGGATAACGCGCAGACATCGCCCATGGAAAGGTGTACGTCACATGCTGAAGATCGATTCGCTGTCGAAGACGTACGCTAATGGCGTGCACGCCCTCAACAACGTCAGCCTGGACATCCCGCGCGGCATGTTCGGCCTGCTCGGCCCCAACGGCGCCGGCAAGTCGTCGCTGATGCGCACGCTGTCCACCCTGCAGGAGGCCGACAGCGGAACGGCGACGCTCAGCATTCCAGGCGAGGCGCCGATCGACGTGCTGCGCGACAAGGACGCGGTGCGCCGCCGGCTGGGCTACCTGCCGCAGGATTTCGGCGTGTATCCGAAAGTCAGCGCGCTGGACCTGCTGGAGCATTTCGCGGTGCTCAAGGGCCTGACCCAGCGCGCGCAGCGCCGCGAGGTGGTCGATGGGCTGCTGCAGCAGGTGAATCTGTGGGATGCCCGCAAGCGCAAGCTGGGCACCTACTCCGGCGGCATGCGCCAGCGCTTCGGCATTGCCCAGGCGCTGCTGGGTGACCCGCGGCTGGTGATCGTCGATGAACCCACCGCCGGCCTCGACCCGGAAGAGCGCAACCGCTTCCTCAACCTGCTGGCGGCCATCGGCGAGAACGTGGCGGTGATCCTGTCCACCCACATCGTCGAGGACGTGACCGATCTGTGTCCGACGATGGCGATCATGAACAAGGGCCAGGTGCTGCTGACCGGCCGTCCTGCCGAAGCGATCGACGCCCTGCAGCACCAGGTCTGGCGCAAGCAGGTTGATCCTTCGGAACTGGCCGACCACGAGGCACGCTACGTGGTGCTGTCCACCCGCCTGGTCGGTGGTCGCCCGGTGATCCACGTGCACAGCACCAACGACCCCGGCGACGGCTTCGCAGCCGTGGCTCCCGACCTCGAGGACGTGTACTTCCAGCGCCTGCGCCTGCAGGCCCGTGCCCGCGCGGCAGCCTGAGCGGAGCACGCCATGATCTTCAATTTCTTCCGCTTCGAACTGCGCGAGCAGCTGCGTTCCCCGCTGCTGTGGCTGCTGGCCGGGCTGTTCGCCCTGCTTGCCTTTGCCGCAGCGTCCAGCGACGCCGTGCAGATCGGTGGCGGCACCGGCAACGTGCACAGCAACGCGCCCACCGTGATCGCGCAGATGCTGGGCATCTTCACCCTGCTCGGCATGCTGGTCACCGCGCTGTTCGTCAGCAACGCGCTGTTGCGTGACTTCGAACTCGGCACTGCCGAACTGATCTTCGCCAGCCCGGTGAAGCGCCGCGATTACCTGGCCGGGCGCATCGCTGCCGCCCTGGCGGCCGGGCTGCTGGTCTACATCCTGATCGCGTTCGGCCTGTGGCTGGCGCCGTTCATGCCCTGGGTCGATCCCGAACGCATGGGCCCGATCAGCTGGCAGGGCTATGCCTGGACGTTCGCGGTCATCGTCATTCCGAACCTGTTGTTCACCACCGCGCTGCTGTCGCTGCTGGCAGCGCTGACCCGCTCGATCCTCTGGGTCTACATCGGCCTGGTGGCCTACCTGGTCCTGTACGGCGCCAGCGCGGCGCTGCTGCGCGACATCGACAATACGTGGATCGCGGTGCTGAGCGAACCGCTGGGCATGCGCGCACTCGGCCGTACCATCCGCTACTGGTCCACTGCCGAACGCAACGACGGGATTCCCGAGCTGGCCGGTTACCTGCTGGCCAACCGCGCCCTGTGGTTGGGCGTGGCTGCCGCGCTGTTCGCCGCCACCTTCGCGCTGTTCCGCACCGAACGCAGCGGCAGTGGCCGTCCGCGCTGGGGCCGCAGGCAGGCGCAACCGGCTGCCGATGCCAGCGTGGTCCGCCCCACCCGCGCGACACTGCCGCGCGTGATACCGGCGTTCACTGCCAGCACGGCGTGGCAGCAGTTCCTGCGCCAGGTCCGCTTCGATACACGCGGCGTCCTGCGCAGCGTGCCGTTCATCGTGCTGCTGGTATTGGGCCTGGCCAACTTCCTGCCCAGCGCGCTGTTCCGGCAGACCCTGTACGGCACCTCGATCTGGCCGGTCACCTCGCAGATGATCATGGGCCTGCAGGGGGCCTTCAGCTGGCTGCTGGTGATCATCGTGCTGTTCTTCGCCGGTGAGCTGGTCTGGAAGGAACGCAGTGCGCGCATCAATGAAGTGACCGATGCCATGCCAGTGCCGAACTGGGTGCCGCTGCTGGCCAAGTTCACCGCACTGCTGGCCGTGATCGTCTGCTTCCAGGCCGCCGGCGCGCTGGCCGCGATGGGCGTGCAGCTGGCCAAGGGCTACACGCATCTGGAGCCGCTCCTGTACCTGCGCAGCCTGGCGCTGGATTCGGTGGTCTACATCCTCATGGGGGGCCTGGCGCTGGTGCTGCAGGTGCTCACCAACAACAAGTTCGTCGGTTACGCATTGCTGATCGTGGTGATGATCGGCCAAGGCGTGCTGGGCATGCTCGACTACACGCAGAACCTGTACAACTTCGGCAGCTGGCCCAACGCACCCTATTCGGACATGAACGGCTACGGCCACTTCCTGACCGGGCAACTGGTGTTCCAGGGCTACTGGGCGCTGTTCCTGCTGACGTTGATGTGCCTGGCGTCGGCATTCTGGGTGCGCGGTGTCAGCCAAGGGTTGCGCCAGCGCATGACCCTGGCCGGCCGCCGCCTGCGCGGCCCGACCGGGGTCTTCGCCGGAGTCGCCGCATTGGCCTTCGTCGGCGTGGGTGGCTGGCTGTACTGGAGCACCAACATCCGCAACGAGTTCATCTCGCCCGACCAACAGCTGGATCTGCAGGCCCGCTACGAGCGCGAGCTGTCGAAGTACCGCACGCTGCCGCAGCCCCGCATCGTGGCGGTGGACAACCGCGTGGATCTGTTCCCGGAATCGCAGTCGATGGTGATCGATGCGAACTGGACGGTGCGCAATACCCACGCCACGCCGATCCAGGACGTGCACGTCTCGATGGGTGATGACAAGCAGCTGGTCGCGGTCGACCTGGGTGGGCAGACACTATCGATGCATGACGCCGATCTCGGCTACCGCATCTACCGCCTGCAGAAACCGCTGCAACCGGGTGAAACCCGCAGCGTGCATTTCCGGGTGGTGCAGAAGCCCAACGGCATCACCGCGGGCCAAGCACCAAGCAACATCGTCGACAACGGCACCTTCTTCAACAGCCGCGTACTGCCGTCGTTCGGCTACAACGAAGGCGCCGAGATCAGCGACCGCAACGAGCGGCGCAAGCGCGACCTGGGTGAGCCGCGGCGCATGCCCAAGCTGGAAGACGAAGCCGCGCGTGCCAACACGTACATAGCCAACGATGCCGACTGGCTCGACTTCCGCACCACGATCTGCACGGCACCAGACCAGGTGGCGTTGGCGCCGGGCTACCTTCTGAAGGAGACCACGGTAAATGGCCGGCGCTGCTTCAGCTACGCCATGGACCGGCCAATGCTGAACTTCTACGCCTACCTCTCGGCACGCTGGGAGGTGCGCAGGGCGAAGTACAAGAACATCCCGGTGGAGGTCTACTTCGACCCGGCGCACGGCTACAACGTGGACCGTATGATCGAAGCGGTGCAGAAGTCGCTGACCTACTACGAAGCGAACTTCACCCCGTACCAGCATCGCCAGGTGCGCATCATCGAGTTCCCGGGCTATGCGCGCTTCGCGCAGTCGTTCGCCAACACCATCCCCTACTCCGAGGCCATCGGTTTCATCGCCGACCTGCGTGACCCGGACAAGGTGGACTACGTGTTCTACGTAACCGCGCACGAGATCGCGCACCAGTGGTGGGCGCACCAGGTGATCGGTGCCAACGTGCAGGGCGCGACGGTGCTGTCCGAATCGTTGTCGCAGTACTCTGCGCTGATGGTGATGGAGCAGGAGTACGGCCGCCAGCACATGCGCCAGTTCCTCAAGCGCGAACTGGACGGCTACCTGTCCGGCCGCGGCGGCGAGGCCATCGAGGAACAGCCGCTGGAACGTGTGGAGAACCAGCAGTACATCCACTACCAGAAGGGTTCGCTGGTGTTCTACCGCCTGCGCGAGGAGATCGGCGAGCAGGCGCTTAACCGCGCATTGAAGCGCTTCCTGCAGGACAAGGGGTACCAGCAACCGCCGTACACCACCTCACGCGAGCTGCTGGACTACCTCCGTGCCGAGACCCCGGCCGACCGCCAGCAGCTGGTCACCGACCTGTTCGAGAAGATCAGCTTCTACGACAACCGCGTGATGGCCGCCAGCGCCCGCAAGCGCGATGACGGCCGCTACGACGTGACCCTGGACCTGCACGCCGCCAAGCAGTACGCCGACGGCAAGGGCAAGGAGAGCGACGGAAAGATGGATGACTGGGTCGAGATCGGCGTGTTCGCCAACGGGCCTTCAGGCAAGGAACGCGACCAGAGAGTGCTGTACCTGCAGCGTCATCACATCACCAGCACCGATCCGAAGATCACGGTGACGGTGGATGAAAAGCCGGACGAAGCAGGCTTCGATCCCTACAACAAGCTGATCGACCGGGTGAGCGATGACAACCGGCGCAAGGTGACGATGTGAGGTATGCGGTGGTGCCAGTCAAATGGCTGGCATCACTGCTGCAGACAGAAACGACATGCCACGCCCAATTGCGTCATTTAAAGTCCTGATTGGCCAGAGATGCAGGGACACCACCAGATTCCATTTCAAGGCAAGCGATACTTTCCGTGAACCTTCGAGAGGCCGCGATGACATCCAGCCATATCTACTTCGCCGCACACGGAATCTCCGCATCAGTGAACTGGGCAGCCGAGGTATTGGCCGACTGTGGTCTTGAGCTCGAATTGGAGCTGGGTGGGAACAGTGTTCTCATTACGGGCGATGAAGACGTTCGCCTGCGGCTCTCTCTCAACGACGCGCCCCATGTCCTCCAGGAAGCCATCGAGCTAGCGCATGGCACTGAACACGTACATGCCATGAGCCAGTGCACGGCCAGATTCGAGATCTCAATCACCGACCTGGAGGCGGTTTTGGATGAGATGAACACGCTGATCGAGGTCCAGCAGACACTGCTCACCGCCGTGGACGGTGTCCTGTGGAACGAGTGGAACGAAGCACTCAGCCGGTGATTTCCGGCTGAGGCCTGGCCTTCGGCCCCAGCAACGCCAGCAGCACGAAGACCACGATCGAGGCGACGGTACCGAGCGCCGCCGGCAACCCGAACGCCCATGCCGAACGGCCCTGCTGGCGCGCCCGCTGGGCCAGATGCCAGGCCGCGCCCAGGTTGATCAGCCAGGCAATGACGAACACCGGCCATAGCACCATGCCCACCGCGCGCAGCAGGGGCATGGACACCAGCGCGGCAGCGATCGCCGCGATCAGGAAGATCAGGGCCGAGCGGGAATGGCGTGCCGTGGGTACGCTCATGCTGCCAACCTGCGCACCATCACCAGCACGCGATAGCTGCGGTTGTCGGCTTCCTGCAGCGGCTTCCAGCCCAGCCGCGCATACAGCCCACCGTCCAGGGCCTCGGTCTGCAGGTAGAGATCGGAAACCCCCATCCGCACCGCCTGCGCCGCTGCTTGCTCCACCAGCGCGCCAGCCAGCCCACGCCCGCGATGGCTGTCGGCCACGAACACGCTGCCCAGCCAATGTTCGTACTGTGGGAACGCCTGCATTTCCCGCCGCTTGAGCTGGACTGCGCCAACCACCTGACCGTCATCGAATGCGGCGATCAGGTGCGGGAAACCTTCGGCATCCTGTGGCGGATTGAGCCGCTGCAGTTCCTGTTCCAGTGTCAGGCCGGCGTCCTGGCCCCATTCCGCGTTGTACCACTGGGCCAATTGCTGCCGTTCCGGTGCGTCGGCGGGTAGTCCCCTGAATTCCATGGCAATGCCTCGATCCCGATGTCACCCAAGGGGATCATGGACGGCGCCCGAAGGGAAGCCTTCTGTAGCGTCGAGCCATGCTCGACACATCAGGCCATGCGCGAAAGGCAGTCGAGCATGGCTCGACGCTACAAATGGCGCGACGGCAACTCAGCCCTGGGCGAAGTCCTTCAGGATCTCGCCAACGCCGCTGGGCGAGATCTCAAAGCCCAGCGAAGTACCCGGGTTGATCACCACGCCGTAGCCACCCGGCACCCGGCGCAGCACGTCCAGCATCCGCCAGCGGATCTGGTGTTCGGCCTGCTGGCTGTAGATGCCCACCCGCGACGGATCGGTGAACACGGCCACGTGCAGGGTGCCCTGCTTGTCGAACAGCAGCGGGTCGAAGCCGCTGCCATCGGGGGTCACCAGGCTGCCGGTCAGCAGCACTACCTCGGAAGCGACGAAGGCCTCCATGAAGGCGCGGATCGGCACCGCCCCGTCCATCGCCGCCTTCAGCAGGGTTTCGATCGGGGTCTGCGGGGCGAGGTCGGTCATGGCGATACGGCGGGGCGTGAGGGGTGCCTATTGTGCCGGATGCGGCCAAACCCGGTAGTGCCGGCCACTGGCCGGCACCTGCAGGTACCCGGAATCCGGGGCTGCCGGCCAGCGGCCGGCACTACCGCCCCAGACGCTGGTCCCGCGCCTTCTGGTCGGCCATCGCCTTGTCCAGCTCGGCCTGCAGCGCCGGCTGCTGCACGGCAGCGTCCAGCACATAGACCTTCACGCCGTGCGCGGGCACGTCGGCCTTCAGCAGACCGTTCACCTGCAACGAACCGCCGTCCAGCGCATCGCGCCAGCGGCCCGCCTGGACGTAACGCGACACAGTGAAGCTCTTTGCCCTGTCGCCCTTGTTCAGCAGCACCAGCGCGGTCTGCGCCACCTCGCCATGCTGCAGCACGCGGAAGAACACTGCCTCATCGCCCTGCAGGCGCTCGTTCACCTGCAGGCCGCGCTGCAGCGCCGGGGTGGCTTCGCGCAGCCTGGCGATACGCTGCAGCGGCGCGAAGATCGGGCTCTTCGGCGCCGCATCCACACGCGGCTGGCCGAAGTACGCACGATTGCCGGCATGCTCGGCACGGCCACGCATGAAGCCCGTCTCCGAACCGTAATAGACCACCGGAATGCCGCGCGCGGTGAACAGCCAGTTGTGCGCATCGATGAAGCCATCGTCGCTGGCCTGCAGGCGCGGCATGTCGTGGTTGTCGTAGAAGCTCATCAGCTCGTACGGGTTGGCGTACGGTCCGCCGCTCAGGTGCAGCGGCTCGGCCAGGGTTTCGAAGCCCTTGGCGGCGGTGCCGAAGGTCTGCTCCAGCGCGCCGCGCAATGGGAAATCGAGCACGCTCACGTTCGCGTTGGCGGGCCAGGTGTGCTCGGCGATGCGCGCGGCATCGTAGTCGAACGCTTCGCCGAACATGAACATGCCCGGATGCTCGGCGCGGATGCGCTTGATGAATTCATGCCACCACGGGTGCGGCAGCCAGCCGATGGTGTCGATGCGCAACGCGTCCACGCCCTGCGCGGTCCACTGCAGGTAGGCGCCGACCAGGTAGTCCATCACCGCCGGATTGTCCTGGTTGAAGTCCGACAGCTCGGCCAGGTTGCGGTCGAAGATCGAGCCGTCCTTTCTGTCGACCGGACCGATGTTGTTGTAGAACGCGTGCAACGGGTTGTGCTTCGGATCCAGTTTCTGCGGCGGCAGGTTCTGGTGGTCGGCAATCAGTTTTCCGTCCTTGTCGAAGATCTGCCCGAACTGCGGCTGCCGTGTCGGCATGGTCCAGGCCGGCGAACCGTGGTTGCCTACGATATCCAGCACCACCTTCAAGCCAGCACCGTGCAGGCCCTTGGTCAGCCCGGCGAAGTCCAGGTCCCTGCTCGGCAGGTGCTCGTCGAGCTTGTAGAAATTGATGCCCCAGTAGCCGTGGTAACCGGTCTTGCCGCGGTCGGTCAGCGTGCTGGTGCAGCTGATCGGCTTGCTGCCGGTAAAGGCCTCGTCCGGGTTGTCGACGATGGGCGTGATCCACACCGCACCGAAGCCCAGGTTGCGGATGTACTGCGCATTGTCGAGCACGCCACGGAAGTCGCCGCCGAGATAGCCGATGTTGCCGTCCACCTTGTCCGGGCACGGCACCGGGATATCGAAGGTGCGGTGCGCGCCACCCTGGTCACGATGGTCGTTGGACGGATCACCGTTGACAAAGCGGTCGGTGACCACGAAGTACACCGCATCGCTGGCGAACGGCTCGGTGGTGCCGACGTAGTCCGGGCGCGGCGCGGCCGCGGCCTGGCCGGCGAACAGGGCAAGGGAAACAGCAACAGCCAGGACACCACGCATCACACCACCTCCGGACGGGACGGAACCCGCAGCACGCACAGGCCGGCCAGGAACAGGCTGCAGCCGCCCAGCACCAGCACATGCATCGGCTGGCCACCCAGCCAGGCGCGCAGGGCAAAGCCAAGCGCGCTGGCCGCCACCAGCTGCGGGATCACGATGAAGAAATTGAAGATGCCCATGTACACACCCATCTTCGACGCCGGCACGCTGTCGGACAGCAGTGCATACGGCAACGACAGGATCGAGGCCCAGGCAAAGCCCACACCCACCATCGACAGCAGCAGCCAGTGCGGGTCGCGGATGAACATCAGCGAGACCAGGCCGGCGCCGCCCAGCCACAGGTTGACCAGGTGGCTCCAGCGCAGGCCGATCGCACGCACCATCGGCGGAATCAGCACCGCCGCCAGCGCAGCGAAGCCGTTGTAGGCGCCAAACAGCACGCCCACCCAGTTGGCACCTTCGTTGTAGGCGGCCGACTGTGGATCAGTCGAACCGAAGTGGGTACCGGCCACCGCAGCGGTGGTGTAGATCCACATGGCGAACAGCGCGAACCACGAGAAGAACTGCACCCACGCCAGGCGGCGCATGGTGACCGGCATCGCGCGCAGGTCGCCGACGATGGCGGCCAGCATATGCGTGGCCGGCAGCGCGCGCGCCGCCGCCAGCAGCAGGCCGTAGCCGGCGCACAGGCCGGCCAGCACGTACAGCATCCGGTCGCCCTGCCGCCAGGTGATCAGCAGCGCCAACAACACACCCAACCCAAGCCACAGGGTCACCCGCGTCCATGAAGCCGGGCCGTTGATCGCGGCCGCCGCGTGATGTTCCGGCGGCTCGGCATCATCGAACCCGGCCAGCTCCGCCGGTGAATATTCGCGGGTGCTGACCACCGTCCAGGTGATCGCCGCGAGCAGCACCACCGCGCCGAAGTAGAACGCATAGCGCACAGTGTCGGGCACTTCCCCGGCGGCCGCGGTGTTGGCAACGCCGAAGTGGGCCAGGATGAATGGCAGGAAGCTGGCGACGATGGCGCCCACGCCGATGAAGAAGCTCTGCATCGCGTAGCCGGCCGGACGCTGGCGTGGCGCCAGCTGGTCGCCGACAAAGGCACGGAACGGCTCCATCGATACGTTGATCGAGGCATCCAGCACCCACAGCGTGCCGGCCGCGATCCACAGCGTCGGCGAGTTCGGCATCACCAGCAGCGCCAGCGTGGTCAACACCGCACCGATCATGAAGTACGGACGACGACGACCCCAGCGGGTCCAGGTGCGGTCGGACAGGTAACCGATCACCGGTTGCACCAGCAGGCCGGTCAGCGGCGCGGCAATCCACAGCCCGGGTACCGCGTCGATGTCCGCACCCAGCGTCTCGAAGATGCGGCTGGCGTTGGCGTTCTGCAGGGCGAACCCGAACTGGATGCCGAGGAAGCCGAAACACATGTTCCAGATCTGCCAGAACGACAGCTGCGGTTTGGCGGGACGATTCATCGTGCCCCCTCTTCCATCGCCACCGGCGCCACCGTCAGCGCCTGCACCTGGGCCTGGTTGAGCACGCCCTCGCGGCCGCCCTTGCCACCGGTGTAGTGCGCGAAATGTTCAAGCGCGCTCATGTTGAAGCCCTCTTCAAGCGCAACCGTGCATTGCCCCTTTGGCACCGTGAATGTTGCCGAGGTCGAGTCCTGCACGGCCACGCTGTGCGGCAGCGTGACCGTATGCCGCTGCAACGGCTGGCCCGGGCACTGCAGCACCAGCTGCTTGACCGCAGCCGTGACGCCGGTGTTGATCGGCCCGTTCGGGTTTCGATATTGCAGGCGCAGGCGAACCTGCCCGGCCTTGGCCGAGGTGAACTGCCAGCGCTGCGCACCCTTCAGCACCTGCTGCGGACCGACGCAGACCATTGGGCTGTGCAGCGATTCCAACGCGCCTTCGCGTCGGGTCAGGCTGAGGCAATGCTGCAGCCCATCGTCGTTGATCTGCACCTGGCCGTTGCTGGCGACGACGGCCCTGCCGTCCTTCCACAGAACCTGCCCGGCTTGCACCGGAACGTTCCAACCCGTGCCCCTGCGCAGGGCCTGCGGTGCCGCGGGTGTTGCGGGCGCACGCGCGTTGGCATCCGCAGTCGTGGCAGCGAAGCCTGTTGCTGCCGGGGCAGTCACCAGCTGCACCGTGGTGGTCGTGCCGCGCGTGGTGGTCCTGCCCGCCACCAGCAAGCCATCGCCCACGCTCTGCGGACGCTCCAGCACATAGCGCTTGCCAGTGACTTCCAGGCTGATGCTGCGCTGCGTGCCGAACAGTTCCGGCACCAGCACCGCCGGCAGCTTGGGCTGCACGCGGCCATCGTCCTGCACGCCGATCACGCCTTCGACCACCATCGACAGATACCCGGCCACCGACCACAGCTGGCGTTCGGAGTTGACCACCGGGCCGCTCAGCGCGCCTTCCTCGACATGCACGGCCTGGCTGACCAGCTCGTAGTTCTCCATGTTGGAACCGGCCAGCGCGGCGCCCCGCATCAGCGAACGGATCTCGGCGGCGATGCGCGGCCCATCGTCCAGCTGCCGCGCCGCACGCAGCGAGTAGGCGCTGACAAACGGCCAGATCGCACGGTTGTGGTAGATCGGCTGCTGCGCTTCCTGCGGCCAGACCACGGGGCTGCCGGCTGGCCCCATCGGGTAAGCAGCCAGTGCACGGCGTGCGCGCTCGGGCGGCAGCACCCCGGCGAGGATGCCCAGCGACAGGCCCAGCAGATCGACCTTGGCGTACGGCACCGGGTGCGCGGCTTCGCCGATGTAGCTCATGTACTGGCCGATATCCTCGCGCCAGAAGCGCGCATCGACCTGCTGCGCCAACGCATCGGCCCACGCCTTGTAGTCGGCCGCGCGGGCGTCGCCGTGCTGGCCGGCCAGGCGTTCGGCCAGGCGCAGTGCCTGGTAGTGCAGCACGTTGGTGGACAGTGCGTAGGAATCACCGATGAAGCGCACGTCCTCGCGGGTCCAGTCCGGATAGGTCTGCTCGCGCCAGTCCAGGAAGGAGGTCTCGCCACGGTACAGGCCCACCTGCGCGTCGAACACCATCGCGCGGTCCTGCGCCAGCGTGCCCTTCAGCGCCTGCCAGACCTGGTCGGCAAACGCGCGATCCTCCAGCAGATGACGGGCCGCCAGGAACCACACCACGCGATCGCTGCTGATCGGCCAGCTGCCACCGGAACCGGTGTCCTGCGCCACGAACAGGCCGGGCGTGTGCCCGTCGCGCGCCGCCGACAGCTTGAACTGCAGCGACTGCCGGGTGCGTCGCGGGTCCAGCCGCGCCAGCGCCAGATCGGCGGCGAAGCTGACATCGCGGGTCCACACATAGGGCCAGCGCGCGCCGGTCTGGAAGCACTCGCACGGCACCGGTCGGCCTTCGTCGAACGCGGGATCGCGAATCGCGTCCACGCGGTCCTGGTCCATCTCCTGCTGGGCCAGCGCGAACAACGCGTCGAACATCACGCTGCCGGTCTGGCTGCGCATCGGTGCGGCTGCGATCTGCACTGCGCCCTTCGGCGCATGCAGCACGAAGCTGCCGTTGGCAGCGGCTTCGGCGCGCGCATGGCGGCCGTCGAATTGCAGGTCGGCCGCCTGCGCGGTCGATCCCAGCGCTGCCCCCAGGGCAGCGGTCAGGCAAATGATCTTCAGCATCGAAGCGGCGGACCGGCTTGCGCCCGTCGGCCTCCCTCCCTCTCTGCACGCGTTGTAGGTCCGCACCGTCGTTGCCGGCGGGCGGGCGCGGCCCCTCCCTCAAGGTGCCTTGGCCCCATGGTAGACGCGGGGCTGTCGGCTGCGTCCAGCTGCATACGTATTCATGGCGCCACGCGGTAGCGCGCCTGCTGCGCTGGCTTATGGTCCGGGTCTGCCAACGGCGCCTTGGGAGGGGAAATGCCGATGTCACACACGGTTGTACGCGCACTGTTCGCGCACATGCTCGGCGTGGCCCTGCTGGGATTGGCCACGCTGGCACAGGCCGCGCCACAGGTCGTCAGCGTCGAATCACCCGGCAAGGTGCTCAAGGTCAGCCTGGTGCTGGATGGCGGCACCGCCCGCTACCGCGTCGAGCGTTTCGGCGAACCCGTGGTGGAGGATTCGAAGCTCGGCTTCGCCCTGCGCGACGGCCGCCTGGACCGCGATTTCGCCCTGCTTGGCCAGCAGCGGCGCAGCGTCGACGACAGCTGGGAGCAGCCGTGGGGCGAGCGCCGGCTCACCCGCAACCACTTCAACGAGCTGACCGTGCAGCTGGCCGAAACCACCGGCAGCAAGCGTCGGCTGGATGTGGTGTTCCGCGCCTACGACGATGGCCTGGGCTTCCGCTATGTGTTCCCCGAACAGCCAAACCTGCACGAGGCGATCATCGATGACGAACTGACCGAGTTCGCCATCGCGCCTGAATCCACCGCCTGGTGGATCCCCGCCGGCGAGCCGATCCACTACGAATATCTGTACCAGCGCACGCCGCTGCGCGAGGTGCCGCTGGTGCATACGCCGATGACCGTGCGCAGCCGCGATGGCCTGCATGTGGCCATTCACGAGGCCGCTCTGGTGGACTACGCCGGCATGTGGCTGCGGCGCACCGAGGGACAACGCCTGCGCGCGCAGCTGTCACCCTCGGCCGAAGGCTGGAAGGTGCGTCGTGCCCTGCCCTTCGCCACGCCCTGGCGCACGCTGCAGATCGCAGACCGTGCCGGTGGCCTGGTCGAATCGGACCTGATCCTCAACCTCAACGAGCCCAATGCGCTGGGTGATGTGAGCTGGGTGAAGCCGGCCAAGTACGTGGGCGTGTGGTGGTCGATGCACCTGGACAACGAGAGCTGGGCCACGGGGCCGAAGCACGCGGCCACCACCGCCAAGACGAAGAAGGTGATCGACTTCGCCGCCGCGCATGGCTTCCGCGGCGTGCTGGTGGAGGGCTGGAACCCGGGGTGGGACGGCATGTGGGTGGGCAACGGCTACGACTTCGATTTCACCCGGGCCACGCCCGATTTCGACATTGAAGCGCTGTCGGCATATGGCCTGAAAAAGGGTGTGCACCTGATCGGCCACCATGAAACCGGCTGCGCCATCGAGCACTACGAGGACCAGCTGGGCGCCGCGCTGGACCTGTACGCACGGCTGGGCGTGGACCAGTTCAAGACCGGCTACGTCTGCGACGATGGCCAGGTCGACCGCCGCAATCCCACGGGGGGCCCACTGTGGCGCGAGTGGCACGACGGGCAGTTCATGGCCCGCCATCACCTGAAGGTGGTGCAGGAGGCTGCGCGCCGGCACCTGTCGGTGAACCCGCATGAGCCGATCAAGGACACCGGCCTGCGCCGCACCTACCCCAACTGGATCTCGCGCGAAGGCGCGCGCGGCATGGAGTACAACGCCTGGGGCCAGCCGCCGAACCCGCCCGAGCACGAGGTCAACCTGGTGTTCACCCGCATGCTGGCCGGGCCGATGGATTACACCCCCGGCATCCTCAGCCTGAAGGGCCGCCACGGCCAGGCCATCCCCAGCACGCTGGCCCGCCAGCTGGCGCTGTACGTGGTGCTGTACAGCCCGATCCAGATGGCCGCCGACCTGCCCGAGCACTACCTGCAGCACCGCGAGGCATTCCGCTTCATCGAGGACGTGGCGGTGGACTGGGAGCAGAGCCGCGTGCTCGATGGCGAAGTGGGCGACTACGTGACGATCGTGCGCCGTGACCGCAACAGCCGCGACTGGTTCCTCGGCAGCATCACCGACGAACACGGCCGCGTGCTGCCGGTATCGCTGGGCTTCCTGGAGCCGGGCGTGCGCTATCGCGCCGAGATCTACCGTGATGGTGAAGGCGCTGATTTCCGCAGCAACCCGTTCGCGTTCGCACGCGAAACCCGCGAGGTGACCAGTGCCGATGCACTGACGCTGGTGCTGGCACCGGGCGGTGGGCAGGCCATTCGCTTCACGCCGCTGTGAATGCCCCGGTAGTGCCGGCCGCTGGCCGGCAAGCCGGCGAACGTGATTGCCGGCCGCTGGCCGGCACCACCGCAAGCAGGATCTGAAAGCGATTACACCCCTGCAAACGCCATTGAATACGTATGCAGGGTGATTCCCGCGAAGAATGCGCTGCCTACCATAGCGGCGACGACAGCGGCCACCGCGTCGCACGTTCACGGCACCGCCGGAACGCTCACAAATCGATCTGCAACATTGCCTGGGAGGGGAAAATGTTGAACCACAAGCGCAGTGCGCTGAGTCTCGCGCTGGCCGTTGTGCTGGCGCCGACGCTGGCGTCGGCACAGTCCACGCAGAGCACCACCACGCCGGCCGCCACCGCCGCCACCAACCTGGATACGGTGCAGGTTACCGGCATCCGCCGCGGCATCGAGAGCGCGATCGCGGTCAAGCAGGACGCCACTTCGGTGGTCGAGGCGATTTCCGCCGAAGACATCGGCAAGCTGCCCGACGTCAGCATCGCCGAATCGATCTCGCGCCTGCCCGGCCTGGCCGCGCAGCGCGTGGCCGGCCGTGCGCAGGTGATCAGCGTGCGCGGCCTGTCGCCGGACTTCGCCACCACCCTGCTCAATGGCCGTGAAGTGGTCAGCACCGGCGACAACCGCGGTGTCGAGTTCGACCAGTACCCGTCCGAGCTGGTCAACGGCGTGACCGTCTACAAGACCCCGGACGCGGCGCTGGTCGGCCAGGGCCTGTCGGGCACCATCGACATGCAGACTGCACGCCCGCTCAGCTTTGGCGAGCGCGTGATCGCGGTCAGCGGCCGCTACCAGAAGAGTTCGCTGGGCCGCGCCGCCAACGTCGATCCGTACGGCAACCGCTTCAGCGCCAGCTACATCGACCAGTTCCTGGACAAGACCCTGGGCATTGCCATCGGCTACGCGCACAGCGACATGCCGATCCAGGAGAACCAGGTCGGCCTGTACGAACCGTGGACCACCGAACACACCGACAAGGGCGAGCGCCCGGGCGTGGGCGCCGGCACCTACTTCTCCGATGGCATCAAGGCGCTGCGCCGCACCGGCAACAACAAGCGCGACGGCGTGATGGCCACGATCCAGTTCCGGCCGAACAACAGCTGGACCAGCACCTTCGATGCGTTCCACACCGAAGCCGAGCAGATCGACACCGCCAACCAGTTCGAGCTGAACCTCAGCAACTACAACGGCAACTACACCCCGGGCCTGCTGGTCAGCAACCCGCAGATCAACGCCAACGGCTCGTTCACCGGCGGCACCGCCAGCGGCGTGTATCCGCTGGTGCGCGGCATGTACAACAAGCGCAAGGACAAGATCGATGCGTTCGGCTGGAACAACGAGTTCAACTTCGGCGGCGTCAAGCTGGTCGCCGACCTGAACTACTCCAAGGCCACGCGCGCTGAGCTGAACCTGGAAAACAACCTGCAGCTGACCCCGATGCCGCAGCTGGACACGGTCGGCGTGTCGATCCGCCAGAACGGCTTCTCGCAGATCAACCCGGGCCTGAACTACTCCAATCCCGACGCGCTGTTCCTGACCAACACCATCTACGGTTCCGGCTACGGCAAGGTGCCGCAGGTGGAAGACCGCCTGAAGGGCGGCAAGCTGGCCGCCACGATTGCGCTGCCCGAGGCCATTGCCTCGTGGGCGCCAGACCTCGACATCGGCGTGAACCATGCCGACCGCCGCAAGGTGAAGACCCAGTCCGAAGGCAACATCCTGCTCGGTGCACAGGGTGATGCCAACATCGCCTCGGACCTGCAGTACCGCCCGGTCGACCTGAGCTTCGCCGGCCTCGGCACCATCCCGGCCTGGAACGTGCCGGCCGCGGTCGGTCGCTACATGATCTTCAACCCGGTCGACAACCTGGACTACCTGATTCCCAAGTCGTGGACGGTGCAGGAAAAGATCACCACCGCGTGGGCGCGCCTGAACATCAACACCGACATCGGCGTGGTCGGCGTGCGCGGCAACATCGGCGTGCAGATGCAGCACACCGACCAGAGCTCGGATTCGCGCTACTGGGACAGCTCGCAGCCGGCTGGCAGCAACATCCAGCCCTACTCCGCAGGCCGCAAGTACAACGACTGGCTGCCGAGCTTGAACCTGGCCTTCATGTTCCCGCACCAGCAGACGCTGCGCTTTGCCGCCGCCAAGCAGGTTGCGCGGCCGCGCGTGGACCAGATGCGTGCCGGCCTGGAGTTCGGCGTGGATACCGGCACCGGCCGCCCCGGTGGCAGTGGCGGCAACCCTTTGCTGGACCCGTGGCGCGCCACCGCACTGGACCTGTCCTATGAGAAGTACTTCGGCGAGAAGGCCTACGTGGCCGCCGCGATCTTCTACAAGGACCTGAAAAGCTACGTCTACACCCAGTCGGTGGACAACTACGACTTCACCGAACTGCTTCGCAACTACGTTCCTCAGCAAGGTGCGGCGCCGGTTCAGTACACCGGCACCTTCTCCGCGCCGCAGAACGGCAAGGGCGGCACGCTGAAGGGCCTGGAGCTGACCGGGTCGTTCCCGCTGGAGATGCTGACCGACAGCCTGCGCGGGTTCGGCGTGCAGGCCAGCGCGACCTTCAACAAGAGCGACATCACCATCCTGGACCCGGAAAGCGCGTCCAGCGTGGGCAGCGACCCGATCAGCCTGCCGGGCCTGTCCAAGCGCGTGTACAACTTCACCGCCTACTATGAGCGCAACGGCTTTGAGGCACGTGTCAGCCAACGCCGTCGTTCGGACTTCATCGGTGAGATCGGCAACTTCAATGGCAACCGCAGCCTGCGTTACGTCGTCGGCGAGAACGTGACCGACGCGCAGGTCAGCTACACCTTCAGCGACAGCAGCGCCCTGCGGGGGCTGACCGTGCTGCTGCAGGGTAGCAACCTGACCAACGAGCCGTACCGCACCTACGCCGGCAGCAAGGATCGTCCGCTGGAGTACATCGAGTGGGGCCGCACGTACATGCTGGGCGTGAACTACAAGTTCTGACCCGCACCGGGTAGGGCCGGCCGCTGGCCGGCAACAGAAAACAGGGAGCAGGACCGGAAACCCGCTGCGCAGGCAGCGGGTTTTCTTTTGCGCGGGTGCCGGCAGTTGGTCGGCCAGGGCCACCCACAAAAAAGGGACGGGGCGCTTCGGCCCCGTCCCCGCAAGTACCGCCACCGGAGAAAACGGTCAGCTGCGTCGGGCGCAATACACCGCGCGCGGCGGCAGCTGGAGTTCATTGCCCTGCACCGTGCCCGCATCCGGGCCCGGCACCGCCACCTGCTGCCAGTTGCCCGGCGGCAGCGGATGGCTCACCGCTTCGGCCGACAGGTTGAAGGCCAGCAGGAGGGTTTCATCTGCAAGCATACGCTCGAACAGCAGCACTGGCTCGGCGCTTTCGATGAACCGGATGCTGCCATGCAGGAGCGCCGGCTGGCTACGCCGCCAGGCCAGGAAGGCGCGGAACGCCGCCAGGACCGAGTGCGGGTCGCGCTCCTGCACGGCCACCGCCGCCGCCCGGTGCTCGGCCGGGATCGGCAGCCAGGGCGTGCCGGAGGTAAAGCCAGCCAGCGGAGCGTCGCTCCACGGCAGCGGGGTACGGCAACCGTCGCGGCCCTTGAAATTCGGCCAGAAGGTGATGCCATACGGGTCCTGCAGCGCCTCGAACGGCACCTCGGCCTCGGCCAGGCCCAGCTCCTCGCCCTGGTACAGGCACACCGAGCCGCGCAGCGAGCACAGCATCGCCACCAGCATCCGCGCCAGGCGCGGATCGGCCGGATAGCCGCCCCAGCGGCTGACCGCGCGTTCCACATCGTGATTCGAAACCGCCCAGCACGGCCAGCCTTCGGTCATCGCCGCTTCCAACCGCGAGACCGTGTCGCGGATGTAGGCCGCGCTGTAGTCGTCCACCAGCAGCTCGAAGCTGTAGCCCATGTGCAGGCGGCCGTCCTGGGTGTACTCGGCGGTGGTGGCCAGCGAGTCTTCCGACGAGATCTCGCCCAGGCTCACCGCGCCCGGATACTCATCCAGCAGCGCGCGCAGCTGCTCCAGGAATGGCAGGTTCTCCGGTTGGGTGTTGTTGTAGAAGTGGTACTGGTAGGCGTACGGGTTGTCCGGACTGAAGCCGCGGCCCACGCGCTTGTCCGCCGGCTTGGGCGGGTTATCGCGCAGCTGCGCGTCGTGGAAGCAGAAGTTGATCGCATCCAGGCGGAAGCCGTCCACGCCGCGGTCCAGCCAGAACCGCACATTGTCCAGGGTGGCCTGCTGCACGTCCGGGTTGTGGAAGTTCAGGTCCGGCTGGTCGACCAGGAAGTTGTGCAGGTAGTACTGCTCACGGCGCGGTTCCCACTGCCAGGCGCCGCCGCCGAACAGCGACAGCCAGTTGTTGGGCGGGGTGCCGTCCTCGCGCGGGTCGGCCCAGACGTACCAGTCGGCCTTCGGATTACTGCGGTCCTGGCGGCTCTCGCGGAACCAGGCGTGCTCGATCGAGGTATGGCTCAACACCTGGTCGATCATCACCTTCAGGCCCAGGTCGTGCGCCTTGGCCAGTAGACGGTCGAAGTCGTCCAGGCTGCCGAACAGCGGGTCGACGTCGCGATAGTCGGCGATGTCGTAGCCGAAGTCGGCCATCGGCGACTTGAAGAACGGCGAGATCCAGATCGCGTCCACGCCCAGCGCGGCAATATGGTCCAGGCGCTGGATGATGCCCGGCAGGTCGCCCACGCCATCGCCGTTGGCATCGAGGTAGCTGCGCGGGTAGATCTGGTAGATGACGGCTCCGCGCCACCATGGATAGTGCGACATCGACAGCCCCCCTCCGGGCATGCGGGACCCGCCAGTAGCGGGCCGAAATCCTGTTCCGGCAAGCTTAGCGGCGGCCTCGCGGGCATGGCGCAACCTGCATACGTATTCACGCAGGCGGCAGCGTTTGCGGCGCCGGGAACGCCGGCCAGCCCCGTTTGCGCCCGAATTCACGGCCAGCGCCTATAATCGGTGGTGAGCCTGAAAGCCTGATCGCATGACCATCACCGAAGACACCCGTCCCGCCCTGGGCCTGCCCCAGATCCAGTCGCTTGCCGCGGCCGACATGGCCGCCGTCGACGCCCTGATCCGGCGCCGCCTGTCCTCGGACGTCGTGCTGATCAACCAGATCGCCGACCACATCATTTCCGCCGGCGGCAAGCGCCTGCGCCCGATGCTGGTGATGCTGGCCGGCCACGCGGTGGGCCAGGCCGGTCCGGAGCACCACCAGTTGGCGGCGATCATCGAGTTCATCCATACCTCGACCCTGCTGCACGATGACGTGGTGGACGAATCCAGCCTGCGCCGTGGCCGCAGCACCGCCAACGCGCTGTGGGGCAACGCGCCCAGCGTGCTGGTCGGCGACTTCCTGTACTCGCGCAGCTTCCAGCTGATGGTCGAGCTGGAGCGCATGCCGGTGATGCAGATCCTGGCCGACGCCACCAACCGCATCGCCGAGGGTGAAGTGCTGCAGCTGCTGCACGTGCACAACCCGGACACCGACGAAGCCGCCTACCTGCGTGTGATCGAGCGCAAGACCGCGGTTCTGTTCGCCGCCGGCACCCGCCTGGGTGCGCTGGCCAGCGGCGTGGACGAAGCCACCCAGCAGGCCCTGTTCGACTACGGCATGCATCTGGGCTACGCGTTCCAGATCGCCGACGACGTGCTGGACTACTCGGCCAATGCCGAGGAACTGGGCAAGAACCTGGGCGACGACCTCGCCGAGGGCAAGGCCACGCTGCCGCTGATCCATGCCATGGCCCATTCCGACGACGCCACCCGCGAGCGCCTGCGCACCATCGTGCAGGACGGCGACGCTTCGGCGATGCCGGAAGTACTGGCCGCGATCCGCTCCACCGGCGGCCTGGAGTACAGCCGCGCGCGTGCCGAGGAATATGCCGAAGCCGCCGAGCGCGCGCTCGATGGCCTGGGCGACAACGATGCCGTGGCGGCCCTGCGTGGCCTGGCGCGTTACGCGGTGCAGCGCTCGCATTGATGGGTTGAGGTGTGCCGACCAACGGTCGGCACCCACCAAACCGGCGTTCCGGAGGGTGCCGACCATTGGTCGGCACGGGAACGCTCGCATTGACCGCATCCGGTAGTGCCGGCCGCTGGCCGGCATTCCCGATGACATCCGCAGCATCATGAGGTTGCCCGCCAGCGGCCGGCACTACCGCTGCGCGGATCAACGTTTCTCGAAGCGCTCCTCGAAGAACTCATCCAGCGCCTTCCACGCGCGCTTGGCCGCCCGCTCGTTGTACTGGCACCCCGGCGGGCTGTTGGCATCGCGCTCGGCAAAGCAGTGCACCGCCCCGCTGTAGTTGGTGAACTCCCAGTCGACCTTGGCCGCGTTCATTTCCCTCTGGAAACCGGCGATATCCTCGGCGGTCACGCTCCTGTCGTCGGCACCGTTGAGCACCAGCACCGACGGGTGACTGCCACCGGCCTGCGCCGGCAGCGGTGAACCCAACCCACCGTGCAGGCTGACCACAGCGGCCAACGGCGCACCGGCACGGGCCAGCTCCAGCACCGTGGTGCCGCCAAAGCAGAAGCCCACCGCACCGATCCGGCTGGCATCGAGCGGCACCCTGCCGGCCTGCGCCTTGAGCAAGTTCACCGCTTCCAGCGCGCGTGCGCGCAACAGTGGCCTGTCGTTGCGCAGCTTGCTGGCCACCGGCCCGGCCTCGGCATCGGTCTTCGGCCGCACGCCCTTGCCGTACACATCGGCCACCAGCACCACGTAATCATCGCCCGCCAGCTGCTTGGCCTTCTCGATGGCCGACTCGTTCACACCCTTCCAGTTCGGCACCATCACCAGGCCCGGACGCTTGTCGTTGTCGCCATCGTCATAGACCAGCACGCCACTGAAGGTCGTGCCCTGGTGTTTCCACTCCACCGGCTGCGTCTTCATTGCCGCCCACGCCGGCATCGCCGCCAGGCCGAGCACCATCGCCACACCACAACGCCATCGGTTCATGCGCCTGCTCCGCGAGAAAAAGGGGACGGAGGGGATTAAGCCGTATTCGCCCCTCCCGCGTCGCATTCTGCATTGGCGACGTGACGCAGGTGTGGTTGGATACGACTTAATCCCCTCCGTCCCCTTTTTCGCATGAACCTTGTTGACCGCTTTCTGTCTGGCCTGATCCCACGCCTGCCCGCCGACGATGCCCCGCAATGGGCTCACGTCCAGGGCGCCAGCGCAGAAGACCTGCAGCGCCTGCGCATGCAATGGCCGCAGGTGCCTGACAGCCTGGTGGAACTGTTGTCCCGCGTCGATGGCACCCACTTCCGCGAGTACCCCGGCGGCGGGGTCTGCGTGCTGATGCTCGGGTCGGACGTGGAAGACGGCGGCTATCCGTACTACCTGCGCTCGGTCGCGCAGATCTTCGAGGACCAGCAGCAATGGGACGACAGCATCCGTTCCATCTACGAAGAGTGGCTGGATGACGAGCCGGAGATTCTGGGTGAAGGCATCGACGCGGATCTGCCGATGAACCGCCGCCTGTGCTTCTCGCACTGCATGAACAACGGCGGCACGTCGATGCTTTACCTGGATTTCAACCCCGCACCGGGCGGCACCGTCGGCCAGGTGGTGCGCTACCTGCACGACCCGGACAGCTATGCGGTGATCGCGCCCAGCTTCGATGCGTATCTGCAGCAATTGATCGACGGCGGCTACGCGTTCATCGACGAGGAGCAGTAGATCCACGCCATGCGTGGATGAATTTCTCCGGAGGGTTGCCGGCCAGAATCCCGTTGGGGTCAGAGCCCTTTCCTGCGGAGAGGGATCCGACCCCTCAGGCGATGCCCAGCCCCGGAATCGCGCTGATGCTGTCCGGGTCGAATCCGGCCAGCTCGGCGAAATGACGGCCACGCGCCACGTAATCGCGGTACGCACCAAAGCTCGGTGCGCCCGGCGACAGCAGCACCACCCCACCCTGCTCACCCAGCGCAGTACGCGCCAGCGCCATCGCCTCGGCAAGATCGCCCGCAGCATGCAGACCGAAGCGACCGGCATCGGCCAGCGGCTGCAGCATGGCGTGGATGCGCGGGCCGTTGCTGCCCATGGTCACGATCTCCACCGGCGGCACGTCGTGCGCCATGTGCTGCATGAAATCGGTCCAGTCCAGGCCACGGTCGTGCCCGCCCACCAGCAGCGCGATGCGCTGCCCGGCGAAGCACTCCAGCGCGGCCAGGCTGGCATGCGGCGTGGTGCTGATCGAATCGTTGACGTAGGTCAGGCCATCGGCCACGCCGATGCGCTGCAGGCGGTTCGGCAGCGGGCGGAAATCCTGCACCGCCGGTGCCAGCGCTACGGCATCCAGCCCCAGCGCTTCCAGCGCGGCCAGCACCGCGCACAGGTTGCCGCGGTTGTGGCGGCCCGGCAGCGGCGTGTTGCGGGTATCGAACACGGCCTGTTCGCCGCGATGCACGACGTCACCGCGCATGTGCCAGCCCTGCGGCTGGTTGAACCAGACCACTTCGCTGTCAGGGAGCGACAGCGCGGCCAGGTGCGGATCGGCGGCATTGAGCACGGCGATGCGCGGTGCGGCTTCAGTCACCAGCCGCAGCTTGTCTTCGATGTAACGCTGTTCGCTGCCGTGCCAGTCCAGATGCTCCGGGAACAGGTTCAGCACCACCGCCACCTGCGGGCGGGCGCCACTGCGTGCCACTTCGCCGGTCTGGTAGCTGGACAGTTCCACCGCCCAGTACTCAGGCGCGGGCTGCGGGTCCAGCACTTCCAGCAGCGGCAGGCCAATGTTGCCGACCAGGCCGGTACGGTGGCCGGCGGCACGCAGCAGGTGCGCGACCAGCGCGGTGGTGGTGCTCTTGCCCTTGGTACCGGTCACGCACACGGTGTCGTGCACGATGCCATCGTCGGCCGCGTGTTCGGCGAACCACAGCGCGGTGCCACCGATGAAGCGGGTGCCCTGCCCTGCAGCCGCCAACGCGATTGGCTGGTAGGGGCTGATGCCGGGAGACTTGATCACCACGTCAAACGCGGCCAGCGCTTCAGCAGAAGGCTCACCACGCACGTCCAGCACGCCCTGCGTTTCCGCACGCGCGGCCTCGACTTCGGCCGCCGGGCAGAACAGGCTCAGCGGCAGCGAGGGCAGGCGCTCACGCAGCACCGCAAACGCGGCGCGGCCCTCACGGCCCCAGCCCCACAGCGCAACGCGCTTTCCGTCAAGCTTCGAAATCTTCACGCACCCGTTCCCACAGCGCAGGCGGAACGCGATGCTCGCCCTGCAGCTGCAGCAGCGGTGCCAGTTCCAGTTCGGCGGCATCCAGCTGCGGCTGGATCTCGTTGCAGAAGCGCTTCACCAGCACGTCTTCCTTCCACTCCGGGCGTTGCGCCAGGGTCGCCATCGCCGCACGCGATTCGCGGCCTTCGCCCACGCACTCGAACGGCTTGTGGTCCTGGAATTCCAGCAGCGCATCGAAGCCACCGGCCTGCTCGGCATCGTCCAGCAGGTTGCGGCCGAAGATGCGCACCAGGCGCGTCTTGGGCATGAACGGGGCCAGCGCCAGGAACACGAAGTGGCACTTCGGGCAGACGCCGCACCAGCGGTTCACCGGGCGCTCGCCGAGGATGTGGAAGTTGCGGTTGCAGCTGGAGAAATGCGCGTCGTAGAAGTCACTCTTGGCGAACTGGCGGGCCACCGCCAGCTCGGACATCGGGCGCAGCAGCGAGTAGTACTGCAGGTCCGCCGCCACGTACTTCTGCACATGGCTGCCGAACGCCTGCTCGCAGGCCCAGCCCTTGGACCACTGATGATTCACTTCGCCGGTGCCTGGAATCTGGCTGCCGTAGCTGGCCGAGCGCTCGTTGGAGAACACCACCTGGTCCACGCCGTGCAGCAACGCGGCCAGCACCATGATCGCCGAGTTCACCACCGTCACCGGGATATGGCCGTTCCATGCGCCCTGGCGATTCAACTCGAACAGTTCAGGTGCCAGCGTGCGGCCCAGGTTCAATGTCGGCAGGCCGGTGCGCTCGGCGCACGCACGGATCAGCTGCGAGCCACCGATCCAGGTCACGGTCTCGTCCACGCCGGCACGGCGCAGCGCTTCGATGCTGACCAGCGAATCCTTGCCGCCGCCGATGGCCACCAGCGCGTGCGGCTGCAGGCCCAGCGACGGCGCCTGCACGGCCTCGCCCTGCACCGGCAACCGGAAGCGGCCGCGCAGGTTCAGGCCATTGCGGTAGGCGAATTCGCCCAGGCCGTTGAGGTAAATGGTCTCCACCAGTGCGGCGGTATCGGCATCGATGCTGTAGCTGTCGATGCTGACCGTCTCCGGCACGCCCGCCTTGTAGTAGCTGACACCGGCGATCAGGTGCAGCAGCTGCAGCGCGCGCTGCACGGCGGCGGTACGCGCCTCGTCCAGCACGAACGGGGCGCCGGGCACGGTGATGGTCTCCACCATCTCCGGGCCGTCATCAAAGGCATAGACCAGCCTGGCCACGCCGGTCTCCGCGGCGAATTCGCAGCGGACGAAGCGGAAGCGGGAAACCTGGTGTTTGTCGAAAGCAGTCATGGTGTATCCGGTCAGGCACGGGCCCGCGCGAGGGCGCGGGGCGTGTCGGTGGGCGGGTGCAGGGCGGCAATCATTCGATCACGTCTTCGCGCGGCAGCATCCGCTGGTTGTAGGTGTTGGCCATCGAATAGCCGTAGGCGCCGGCATCGGCGATCAGCATCACGTCGTCCGGCGCGGTCGACACCGGCAGCTTGCGGCGCTTGCCGAACACATCGCTGGATTCGCAGATCGGGCCGACCACATCGAACGCCGCCTCGGCATACCCACCCTGGCGGCTTAGGTTCTCGATGTCGTGCCAGGCGTCGTACAGCGCCGGGCGCATCAGTGCGTTCATGCCGGCATCCAGGCCGACGCGGCGCACGCCGTCCTTTTCCACCACCTGCGTGGCGTGGGTCAGCAGCACGCCGGATTCGGCCACCAGGTAGCGGCCCGGCTCGATCGCCAGGCGGAACGCCGGATGCAGCGCCTTGACCTCCGCCAGGCCCTCGGCCCAGGCATCCAGATCGAACGGCTCGTCCTCGGCGGAATACGGAATCGGCAGGCCGCCACCGATGTCGATGGTCTGCACGCTGCCGATGCGGCGGGCGAAACCGGCCAGCTCATCGCACATCAGGCGCCAGTGCTGCGCGGTCTCCACGCCGCTGCCCAGGTGCGCATGCAGGCCGACCACGCGGCTGCCCAGATCGGTGGCCGCGCGCACGAACTCGTCGACACGGGCGATCGGCAGGCCGAACTTGGACTCCTTGCCACCGGTACGGACCTTGGCGTGGTGGCCTTCGCCACGGCCCAGGTCGACGCGCAGCCACAGCTCGCGGTTGCGGAACAGGTCCGGCCAGCGCCGCAGTGCCTCGACGTTGTCGACCGTCACCGTCACGCCCAACGCGAATGCGGCTTCGTATTCGCTGCGCGGGCAGAAGCTGGGGGTGAACAGCACGCGCTTGGGCGACAGTTCCGGCAGGTGCTGGAACACGTGCTTCAGCTCGCCATGCGACACGCATTCCAGGCCGAAGCCCTCGGCTTCCAGCAGCTGCAGGATGGCCGGGTGGCTGTTGGCCTTGATCGCGTAGTAGCGCTGGTCGATCGGCTTGATCGCGGCCAGCGCGCGGGCGCGGGCGCGCACGGTCGGCAGGTGGTAGACGTAGCGCGGCGTACCGGCATCGGCCAGCTGCAGCAGGTGCGCACGCTGGCCCCGCCACCACGGCGTGCCACGCGGGCGCACGGTGCCGGCGATCTCGCGCCAGCGCGGGCCGAATACTTCGGTCTCTTCCACCGGCATCGCGCCGCTGTCGATCAGCTCGGCGTGCAGCACCGGCAGCAGGCCATCGGCATCGGCCTCGTCGATGACGAAGGTCAGGTTCAGGTCATTGGACGACTGCGAGATCATGTGCACGCGCTCGCGGCCGAAGGTGGCCCACACGTCCGACAGCTTGTGCAGCAGCGAACGCATGCCACGGCCCACCAGAGTGATCGCCGCACACGGCACGATCACCTTCACCTTGCAGATCTGCGACAGGTCGGCCGACAGCGCGGCCAGCACATCGGTATTGACCAGGTTCTCGGACGGATCCAGCGACACGGTGACGTTGGTTTCGGCCGAACCGATCAGGTCCACCGACAGGCCGTGCTTCTTGAACAGATTGAACACATCGGCCAGGAAGCCGACCTGCTGCCACATGCCGATGCCTTCCATCGACACCAGCACGATGCCGTTGCGGCGGCTGATCGCCTTCACCCCTGGTACCGGCGCGGCGCTGCCATCGATGCTGGTGCCGGGCAGTTCCGGGCGCTCGGTATCGAGGATGGCCATCGGTACGCCGGCATCGCGGCACGGCTTGATCGAGCGCGGGTGCAGCACCTTGGCGCCGGTGGTGGCGATTTCCTGCGCCTCGTAATAGTCCAGGCGGGTCAGCAGGCGCGCGTCCGGCACATCCTTCGGATTGGCACTGAACATGCCCGGCACATCGGTCCAGATCTCCACGCGGCTGGCACCGAGCAGCGCACCGAAGTACGCCGCCGAGGTATCCGAGCCACCGCGGCCGAGGATGGCGGTACCGCCATCGGCGTGCCGCGAGATGAAGCCCTGGGTGATCAGCAGGCGGGTCGGCTGCGCACGGAAGCGCTGCATCCATTCCGCGTCGGCACGCCACTGGCAGTTCACCGACAGGCGCTGCGACCAGTCGCTCTGGTTCGGCTGCGGCGGCATCGCGTCCAGCCACTGGCGGGCATCCATCCAGCCCATGTCCAGGCCCGACGCGCGCAGGTAGGCCGCACCCAGGGTGGAGGACAGCAGCTCGCCCTGGCCCAGCACTTCGGCCTGCCAGTCGAGCGGACGGGTGGCTGCACGCGCGTCGTCGAGCAGGCCCTGCAGCGCGGCGAGGCGATCGGCCAGCACCTCGCGGCCCAGGCCGAGTTCAACCAGGAAGGCCTCGTGGCGTTCGACCAGCGCCGCCACGCGGTCCCGGCTGTCGGGCGCGCCATCGGCGATCGCGGTCAGTTCGTTGGTGACCCCGGACAGCGCCGACACCACCACCAGCACGCGCGAGCCGGTCTCTTCCGCGCGTTTTTTCGCCAGCTTCCCGATCGTGTCCCAGCGGTGACGACGCGACACCGAGGTGCCGCCGAACTTCAGTACGATCCAACGATCGACAATGGGGGAAGCTGACATGGATTGGCTATGTAGAATGTGGGGAAGCCGCCCTCGGGGGCGGAACCTTTGATTCTAAGCGCAATATCCCCGTAGATGGCCGTCCTCCGTTACCTGCAGCTCGATGTCTTCGCCCCCCGCCCCGGCACCGGCAACCCGCTGGGCGTCATCCTGGACGCCGACGGGCTCTCCAGCAGCCAGATGCAGGCCCTGGCCGCCTGGCTGAACCTGTCCGAGACGGTGTTCTTCCTGCGCCCCAGCACGCCGGGCGCCGACTACCACATCCGCATCTTCACCCCGACCCGCGAGCTGGCCTTCGCCGGCCACCCCAGCGTCGGCGCCGCCCGGGCGGCGGTGACCTGCGGCCTGGCGCAACCGCGCAACGGTGCCCTGCTGCAGCAATGTGCGGCGGGGTTGCTGCCGGTACGGGTGAGCGGCCCGGCCGAGGCACTGCAGATCCAGCTGGCCAGCCCACCGGCGCGGCAACTGGAGACCGCGGCCGACGGAGCGCCCGAAGCGCTGCTGGCGCTGGCCGACAGCGGGCACGTGCCCGAACTGTGGGACAACGGCGCACGCTGGTGGCTGTTGCCGCTGCGCGACGCCGCCGCCGTACGCAGCCTTGTGCCGGACATGGCCACGCTGGCCGACTGGAGCCTCGCCACCGACGCGACCGGTGTGGCCGTGTTCGCCGACGAGGCCGGCGACGACCACACCCGGGTGGTGCGCGCCTTCTGCCCCGCTGATGCAGCCGCCGTGCCCGAGGATCCAGTGACCGGCAGCGCCAATGCGCTGATCGGTGCCTGGCTGCGCCAGCGCAATGCCCTGCCCGGCCGCGAGGGCCGCTACGTCGCCAGCCAGGGCCGCGAAGTCGGCCGCGATGGTCGCGTACAGGTCGAGGTTGATGCGCAGGGCACGGTGTGGATCGGCGGCCAGGTGCAGTGCGTGATCGACGGCAGCATCCATTGGTAGCACCGGGCCACGCACGGCGAATGCCGCGCACGGTCGCCGGGCATGGCCCGGCGCTACCGTATCCCCTCTCGTTTTACGGAGTTTGCCCCCTATGACCACCCGCCGTTTCCTGCAGCTGGACGTGTTCTCCCCGCGCGCCGGCGCTGGCAATCCGCTGGCCGTGGTACTCGATGCCGAGGGCCTGGACGACGCCAGCATGCAGGCCATCGCGCGCTGGACGCGCCTGCCCGAAACCACCTTCGTGTTCCCGCCGCAGGTGCCGGGCGCCAGCTATCGATTGCGCATGTTCAGCCCGCAGAAGGAAGTACCGTTCGCGGGCCATCCCAGCGTCGGTACCGCGCACGCGGTGCTGCAGGCGGGCCTGGCCGCAGCGGTCGACGGCGTGCTGGTGCAGGACGGCATTGCCGGCGCGCTGCCGCTGCGCGTCAGCGGTGAGGGTACGCAGCAGCGCATCGCCATCCGCACCCCGCGCGCGCAGCTGGCCGAAACCGCTGAGGCCACCGATCCGCGCCTGCAGGCCGCGCTGAAGGACTGGCCGCTGGGCACACTGCCGCCGGCACGCATGCAGGGCGGCCGCAGCTGGTGGGTGGTGCAGGTGGCCGACGAGGCCGCATTGCGCGTGCTGCAGCCAGACTGGGATGCAGTGGCCGCACTGGCTGAATCCACCGACAGCATGGGCGTGTTCGCCTATGCCTTCAGCGATGGCAGCGAGGGTTTCGACCTGGCCGTACGTGCCTTCGTCGGCAATGGACGCCGCTTCGAGGACGCCGCCTCGGGTGCGGCCAATGCGGTGCTGGCCGCGTGGCTGGACCTGCGTGACGCGCTGCCGCGTGGACGGACGCCGTTTGAAGTCAGCCAGGGCCGCGAAGTCGGCCATGACGCGCGCCTGACCCTGCTGGTCGACCAGGACGGCGAGGTCTGGTCTGGCGGGCAGGTGCAGACGGTGATCAGCGGCACCATCGATTGGTAAACACCATCGAGGTGGAGCCGAAGGCAGCGGCAGGAGCCGCTGCCAACGTCGGACGCGACGGCCCGGAGGGTGGCGGCCAGGAAGGCCGCCATAACGCTGGCCGGCTGTTACCTGGACCTCGAGATCATGCGGTTGCCGGCCAGCGGCCGGCACTACCCTCAGCCCAGCTCGGCTTCCAGGCTGATCGGCACCGCGCTCAGCGCCTTGGACACCGGGCAGTTCTGCTTGGCGTCATCGGCAATCGCACGGAACTGCGTCGCGTCGATACCCGGCACCACTGCCTTCACCTTCAGCCGGATCTGCGACAGCTGCGGGCCGCCCTCCAATGACAGATCTACCTTGGCTTCGGTATCCAGCGAGGTCGGGGTAAAGCCGGCTTCGCCGAGCTTGGCCGACAGCGCCATGGTGAAGCAACCGGCGTGCGCAGCAGCGATGAGCTCTTCCGGATTGGTGCCCTTTTCGTCGCCGAAACGGCTGTTGAAGCCGTAGCGTGTCTTGTCCAGCAGCCCGCTCTGCGGCGTGCTCAGCTGCCCCTTGCCCGACTTCAGATCGCCTTCCCAGTGCGCTGTGGCGTGTCGCGAGATTCCCATGTGCTGCTCCTGCGTGACGGTGATGAACGGTCACCCTCGCACGGGAGGCGTTAGCCCTGCGTCGCTCCGCCGCACGCCGCAGGTCGCCTTCCGAACCCGGCGCGTGGACACTTTCTCACCAGCCGGAAACGCATTTTTCTCTTGTTTTCAGTGGTTTCTCGCATTCCGCCGATGGGCGGGCGTGGGCCGTCGCGCGCGCTGCCACACCCCCGTCCCCCACGGCGCGCCATGTACTGAATCGGCCTGGATATGAAAAAACATGCACTTTCCGCGCTTCGGGCTATTGGCGGCGCCCAAGAGTTGCCCTACATTGCGCTTGCCGACGGGGTTCGGCGCCGACCAAACAACCAACCGTTCACGGAACAGGAAACCATGGCAAAGACCGCTAAGAAGGCTGCCCCGAAGAAGGCAGTGAAGAAAGTCGCGACGAAGGCAGCCGCCAAGCCGGCCGCTCCGAAGCCGATCAAGGAAGTGCTGACCAAGTCCGGCCTGGTTGCACACATCGCTGAAGCCTCCGGCGTCGTCGCCAAGGACGTCCGCGCTGTGCTGGCCTCGCTGGAAAGCGCCGTTGCCTCCTCGGTGCACAAGAAGGGCGCTGGCTCCTTCACCCTGCCGGGCCTGCTGAAGATCACCACCGTCAATGTGCCGGCCAAGCCGAAGCGCAAGGGCATCAACCCGTTCACCAAGGAAGAGCAGTGGTTCGCTGCCAAGCCGGCCACCACCAAGCTGAAGGTGCGTCCGCTGAAGAAGCTGAAGGACGCCGCGCTGTAAGCGCGCGCCCCAACGCGGATTCCGACGGGACGGCTCTGGCCGTCCCGTTTTCTTTTGCACGTTCCCGGCAGCAGGTCCACGCCACGTGTGGATGCGCCGCCCCGGGGCATCCGCAACACAGCGTTGCCGCATACTGGAAAATCCCCGTTCAAGCCCGTCGCCATTAGCCAGGCGCGGCCTGGGCAGGCCCTGGAACGTACCGGGTGGAACACTGCGTGCAGCCCCGGCCATCGCCGCCGCGCACGGCCTTGCCTAAGGTGGGCACATCCTCCACAGCTACGGCGAGCATCCCCTCATGGCCAGCCCCTCCACCCGCTACCGGATCTCGGTGACCCCCATCGAAAAGGACGGGTTGCAGTGCACCGGGCGCTGCACCATCGAACTGGAACATCGCGCCAGCCGCGACCTGATGCGCCTGCTGGAAGCGGCGCCACGCACCGCTGGCATCAGCGGTGATGAACGCGCGACCCTGGTGATCGCCACCCAGCTGCTGCGCGACATCGTGCAGCGCCACGCGGAGACCGATGGACATGCGTTGGCCGCCATCGCCGGGCAGGTGCTGCCGGCACTGGATGCGCTGGAGCAGTTGCCCTCCTCCCGCTGATTCCCGCGCAGCCGATACACTGTCTCCCCCACATCGCCTCGGGGAGGAGGCATGCGCAGGACGCTTTTCCTGATCGCGCCCCTGGCGCTGCTCGGCTGCTCCAGGCCTGCGGCAGCGCCCGATGTTGCGCCAGCGCCGGCTGTCGCCGGCGCCGGAACGCAGGGCATCGCCGGCTCCGAAGCGGCGTCCCTGCAGACACCGGCGATCGATCCGCTGTTCGCTGCGGTCGCTGCCGACGCCCAACCACCATCGGTGATGCTCAACCGCTACGTGATCGCGCTGCTCAACCGCAACCGCAGCGCCAGCGACGCGGCATGGGCGATTCCACCGGCCGACCCGCACCGCGCAGATGACGCTGCCATACGCCAGCTGCAGGGCGTGCGTACGCTGCGGCTGGACAGCGAGCCCCCGGTGGCACGCGACGGCCAGCATCCTCCCCAGCTGCTGGAAGTGCCGGTGCGGATCCGCGCGGTCACCACCCAAGGGACCTTCCGCTTCGGCGGCTGGTACCGCGTGCAGCCCAGTGCTGATGGCCGCGGCTGGCAGATCCAGTCGGCGCAACTGCGGCCAACGCTGGACTGAACCATTGCAGCGGCATGCACGCGCGATTCAGCCGTCCCGGCTACTCTTTCCTCCATCCTTTCCCAGTCCAGCGGTCACCGCCATGCGCCTGCGTTCCCTGATGACCCGCCTCGCCGCCTCCACCGTGCTGATCGCCGCCGCGATTGGCGCGCAGGCCGCCCCATCCATTTCCGGCCGCGAACTGTCGGTCGGCGCCAGCGATGTGCAGCAGTATCTCGATGGCAGCTTCCCGCGCACCCAGGACGCGTTGGGCGGACTGATCGCCCTCACCATGAGCCACCCCCAGCTGAGCCTCCCGGCCGGCGAGCGCTTGAACCTTGGCATGGACGTGGCACTGGCCACTGCCGGTGGCAATCCGGCCAAACTGGGTACGGTGAAGCTCAGCAGCGGCCTGCGCTACGACGCGCAGACCCAGGGATTCCATCTGCAGCAGCCGAGCGTGGATGACTTCACCCCGGCCAACCAGGGCGGTCGTCTCGACTCCCGTACCCGTGGCCTGCTCAACGCCTGGCTGAGCGACTACGCCCAGCGGGAGCCGATCTACAAGCTGGACCCGGCCGTGGCCGGCGTGCTTGGCGCGCTGCAGGTGCAATCGGCACAGGTGAAGAACGGCAAGCTGGTGGTCACCTTCAACCAGAACCTGGGCAACCTGGTGCCGGCAGGCGTGCTGGGCAAGTAAGGTGGTGCCGGCCAGCGGCCGGCACTACCGGCAGCGCATCAGGCGGCGAGTGCCTTGACCACCGCCTCACTGAAGGCTGGGATGTCGTCCGGCTTGCGGCTGGTGATCACGTTGCCGTCGACCACGACCTCGGCATCGCGCCAGTTCGCCCCCGCATTGGTCAGATCCTGCTGCAGGGACGGCCAGGACGTCAGCTCGCGGCCATCGGCGAGGCCACTGTTGATCAGCAGCCACGGGCCATGGCAGATCGCCGCCACAGGCTTGCCGGCTTCGTCTACTGCGCGGACGAAGCCGAGTACAGCCTCGTCGGTACGCAGCGTGTCCGGATTGATGACCCCTCCCGGCAGCACCAGGGCATCGAAGCTGGCCGGATCGGCCTCATCCAGCGGAATATCCACTGCAACGGCGTCGCCCCAGTTCTTCTCTTTCCAGCCCTTGATCGTCGCCTCCTTTGCAGGCGACACGACGCTGACGCGCGCGCCTTCGGCTTCCAGCAGACGCTTGGGTTCGGTCAGTTCGGACTGTTCAAAGCCGTGGGTGGCAAGGATGGCAATCTGCTTGCCCTTCAATCGTTCTGCCATGGGTGCACTCCGGTTGGGGGTGCCGACAGAATGGAAGAACGGCCCTTGCACGGCGGTGACCCTGCCGTGCACGGCAGGTGGAGAGCCTCCGGGTGGTGCCGGCCGCTGGCCGGCACCTGGATTGCGCCTTGCCGGCCAGCGGCCGGCACTACCCGGTACCGGTCAGCGCTTGGGCTGCAGCATGGTGCCGGTGCACTTGGGCGAGCCGCAGCGGCACTCCCAGATCTTCTTCAGCTTGGCGGTGTGACGCTCGGCCAGGGTGATGCCGTAGTTGTAGGTCAGCTCTTCGCCGGCCTTGATGTCACGCAGCGCCTCGATGAACACCTTGTCGCCACGGCTGTCACCGTCCTCGTCTTCCTCGATCACCGCCTCGCAGTTCGGGTCGCAGCTGTGGTTGATCCAGCGCGCATCGTTGCCCTTGTAGTTGGCATCGATCACCCAGTCATCGTTGAGGGTGAACAGGAAGGTATGGCCGCTTTCAACGTCGCCGCTGTCATCGGCATCAACGTCGCCGTGGCTGCGCAGCAGGCCCTTGTACTGGATCACGCGCTCGCCCTGCTTGATCGGGGCCACGGCGAACACGCCGTTGCCATGGATGGCGGACTTGCGGGCTTGGATCTTCTTCGGCATCGGCACGGGCTGTTTGCAGCGGATGGAACCGGAATTCTCGCCCATTCCGGGTGATTGCGAAAATCACCCCGTTGGCGCAGCATGGCGCCCCGGCGGTGGCCCCGGTGCGTCGTCCCGGTCCGTCCCAGCGCCGGCTGAATGCCCGGGTTGGATGCCGGCGAATAAAAGCGTACAATTTCAGTCCGCTTTAAGAACCGCTCGCATTCCCATGTTGCGTGTCACCAAGCTCACCGATTACGCCACCGTGGTGCTGACCGTGCTTGCCGCCCGTCCGGGCGAGGTGCTCAGTGCCACTGAGCTGGCCGAATTCATCGGCCTGGAGCCGCCCACCGTCAGCAAGGTGCTCAAGCCGCTGGCGCAGGCCGGCCTGGTCGAAGGCCTGCGCGGTGTCCGTGGCGGCTACCGCCTGACCCGCCCGGCCATCGAGATCTCGCTGTTCGAAGTGGTCGAAGCGATGGAAGGGCCATTGGCCCTGACCGAATGCAGCCACGACCACCACCAGTGCGGCATGGCGCCCAAGTGCGGCGCGCGCAGCAGCTGGCGGCTGATCAACGACGTGGTCTCCGAGGCCCTGCGCGATGTCACCCTCGCCCAGATCCTGCCCCCTCTTCCCCTTGCCGATGACGAACAGCGCCGCACCATCGTTGTCGACGTCGTCTCCTGATCCACAGGCAGCCCCCCATGGCCACCGAAACCATCGAAAACGTCGCCCACGACGACACCCCCAACCGCGAGATCCACGAGCAGCTCGGCCGCAAGTATTCGGCCGGCTTCATCACCGAGATCGAATCGGACTCCCTGCCGCCGGGCCTGGACGAGGACACCATCCGTGCCCTGTCGGCCAAGAAGGACGAGCCGGAGTGGATGACGCAGTGGCGCCTGGACGCCTACCGCCACTTCCTGACCATGCCGATGCCGGACTGGGCCAAGCTGGAGATCGCGCCGATCGACCTGCAGGCGCTCAGCTACTACTCCGCGCCCAAGGGCCCGAAGTACGCCTCGCTGGATGACGTGCCAAAGGAACTGCTCGACACCTACGACAAGCTGGGCGTGCCGCTGCACGAGCGTGCCAAGCTGGCAGGCGTGGCGGTGGACGCGGTGTTCGACTCGGTGTCCGTCGGTACCACGTTCCGCAAGGAACTGGCCGAGAAGGGCATCATCTTCTGCTCGATGTCCGAGGCCATCAAGGAACATCCGGAACTGGTCCGCCAGTACCTGGGCACCGTGGTGCCGGTAGGCGACAACTACTTCGCCGCGCTCAATTCGGCGGTGTTCTCCGATGGCAGCTTCGTGTTCATTCCCAAGGGCGTGCGTTGCCCGATGGAACTGAGCACCTACTTCCGCATCAATGCCGGCCACACCGGCCAGTTCGAGCGCACCCTGATCGTGTGCGAGGACAAGGCCTACGTGTCCTACCTGGAAGGCTGCACCGCGCCGATGCGCGACGAGAACCAGCTGCACGCAGCGGTGGTCGAGCTGGTCGCGCTGGAAGACGCGGAGATCAAGTACTCCACCGTGCAGAACTGGTACCCGGGCGACGAGAACGGCGTCGGCGGCATCTACAACTTCGTCACCAAGCGTGCCGAATGCCGTGGCGCGCGCAGCAAGGTCACCTGGACCCAGGTCGAAACCGGTTCGGCGATCACCTGGAAGTACCCGTCCTGCGTGCTGCTCGGCGACGACTCGGTCGGTGAGTTCCACTCCGTGGCGCTGACCCATCACCGCCAGCAGGCCGACACCGGCACCAAGATGATCCACGTCGGCAAGCGCACCAAGAGCAAGATCGTCAGCAAGGGCATCAGTGCCGGCCGTGGCCAGAACACCTACCGCGGCCTGGTGCGGGTGGACCGCAACGCCGATGGCGCGCGCAACTACACCCAGTGCGATTCGCTGCTGATCGGCAAGCAGTGTGGCGCACACACCTTCCCCTACATCGAGGTGAAGAACCCGGGCGCCACCGTCGAACACGAGGCCACCACCTCGAAGATTTCCGACGACCAGCTGTTCTACTGCCGCGCCCGTGGCATCAGCCAGGAAGACGCGGTGTCGATGATCGTCGACGGCTTCTGCAAGCAGGTGTTCCGCGAACTGCCGATGGAGTTCGCGGTGGAGGCCAAGAAGCTGCTGGAAGTCTCGCTGGAAGGAAGCGTCGGATGATGCGTACGTCTTTGCCCGCACTGTTGCTGCTGGGCCTTTCGCCCTGGGCCCTGGCCAACGCGTCCTGCACCCCCGAAGACCTGGTGGGTGCCACCCCGGTCAGATTGCCCGCCAGCACGGTCATCTCCGCGCCGAAAGAATTTTCGATAGTGCTGACAACGGGGCAGGACGGCAGCTTCGGCGCGATCCGGGCTCGCCTGAGCTCGGGCAACCGTGAGCTGGATCGCGCCGCTGCCGAATCCATCCGACAGGCCTCCCTCGCAGTCTCCTGCCTGCAAGAACCCGGTGAAGAGATCATCGTGGTTTTCTCCGCCCTCCCCGCTCAACCTGGGCAGCCCGGCAACGGCACGGTGCAGATCGTCCGCATCGCCCCCGCAGCCCCGAAACCTACCAAGCCATGACCATGCTGAAGATCGAAAACCTCCACGCCCGCATCGGCGACAAGGAAATCCTCAAGGGCCTGTCGCTGGATGTTAAGCCCGGCCAGGTGCACGCCATCATGGGCCCCAACGGCGCCGGCAAGTCCACCCTGGGCAATGTCCTGGCAGGCCGCGACGGCTATGAAGTGACCGAAGGCAGCGTGCAGTTCGACGGCGTCGACCTGCTGGAGCAGGACCCGGAAGCGCGCGCCGCCGCCGGCCTGTTCCTGGCGTTCCAGTACCCGGTGGAGATCCCGGGCGTGAACAACACCTACTTCCTGCGCGCGGCGTTGAACGCCCAGCGCAAGGCACGCGGTGAGGAGGAACTCGATTCCATGCAGTTCCTCAAGCTGGTGCGCCAGAAGCTGGCCGTGCTGCACCTGAAGGACGAACTGCTGCACCGTGGCGTCAACGAAGGCTTTTCCGGTGGCGAGAAGAAGCGCAACGAGATCTTCCAGCTGGCCGTGCTCGAGCCGAAGCTGGCGATCCTGGACGAAACCGATTCGGGCCTGGACATCGACGCGCTGAAGAGCGTGGCCGACGGCGTCAACGCGCTGCGTGCCGCTGACCGTTCGTTCCTGGTCATCACCCACTACCAGCGCCTGCTGGACTACATCAAGCCGGACGTGGTGCACGTGCTGGCCGATGGCCGCATCGTCAAGACCGGTGGCCCGGAACTGGCGCTGGAACTGGAAGCGCACGGCTACGATTTCCTCAAGGATCGCGTGGTGCGCGAGGCGGCGGTCTGATGAGCGCCCTGCTCGACTCCATGGCCCAGGCCTTCTGCGGCAGCGACGCGCGCCGCGAAGTGCTGGACGCGGCCCTGCGTGACGGCCTGCCGGCCGCGCGCAACGAAGCCTGGAAGTACACCTCGCTGCGCCAGCTGGAACGCCGTGCGTTCGCGGCTGCACCGCTGCAGGGCCCGGCGCTGGACGCCGCGCTGCTGGAGGACATCCCGGCACCGCGCCTGGTGTTCGTCAACGGCCGCCTGGATGCCGCGCTGAGCGACGTGCAGGTCCTGCCGGACGGCGTGCAGCTGCAGCCGCTGTCGGCCGCACTGGCCTCCGGCGAAGACGCCGTGCGTTTCCTTGGCCGCCGCTACGAGCGCAGCGAAGAGATCTTCGCCCGCCTGAATGCCGCGCTGGCCGATGAAGGCGTGGTGCTGCGCGTGGACGAAGGCGTGCAGGTCGAAGCGCCTCTGCAGCTGGTGTTCGCCAGCGTCGCCGGCGAGACCGACCTGGCCTGGCACCACCGCCACCTGATCGAACTGCGTGCCGGCGCCAGCCTGGGCGTGGTCGAGCACCGCCTCAGCGTCGGCGATTCGGCGCACCTGGACAACACCGTGCTGCACGCCCATGTCGCCCGCGATGCCGTGCTCAAGCACGCCCGCGTGCAGGCCGGCAGCGCGCGCCAGACCAGCTTCCTGCGCACCGACGCCGTGCTGGCCCGCGACGCGCAGTACCACCGCGTCGACCTGGAACTGGGCGCCGCGCTCAGCCGCCATGAACTGAACGTGCGCCTGGAAGGCGACAATGCCCAGCTGACCGCCAACGGCGTGCTGCTCGGCAATGGCCGCCGCCACGTCGAAACCCGCCTGGGCATCGACCACATCGCACGCGATACGAGTTGCGAGCTGCTGTGGCGTGGCGTTGCCGCCAACCGCAGCCGCGTGGTGTTCCATGGTGGCATCCAGATCCGCGAGGGCGCCGACGGCACCGATGCGAACCTGTCCAACAAGAACCTGCTGCTGTCGGCCGACGCCGAGATCGATACCCAGCCGACGCTGGTCATCGACGCCGATGAAGTGAAGGCCGCGCATGGCGCCACCGTCGGCCAGCTCGATGCCAACGCGCTGTTCTACCTGCGCTCGCGCGGCCTGCCGCAGGCACAGGCGCAGGCACTGCTGAGCGCCGCGTTCTGCCACGAGCCGCTGAAGATCCTGCCGGAAGCCCTGCGCGAGCAGCTGGCACGCCGTTTGGACAAGGCCCTGGCCGAAGCGGGTGTGGCATGAACCTGTCCACCCCGCGCCCGATCGAAGAACGCACCGGCGCGCCCGATTGGGATCGCGTCCGCCTCGACTTCCCGCTGCTGATGCGTGAAGTGCACGGCAAGCCGCTGGTCTATTTCGACAATGCCAACACCGGCCAGAAGCCGGTGCAGGTGATCGGCGCGGTGGACGAGTTCTACCGCCGCTACAACGCCAACGTCAGCCGCGCGGTGCATGCACTGGGCAGCGAAGCCACCGACGCCTACGAAGGCGCGCGCAACAAGCTGGCACGCTTCCTCAACGTGCGCCCCAGCGACCTGGTGCTGTGCAGCGGCACTACCTTCGCCATCAACCTGGTGGCGTATTCGTGGGCCCTGCCGCGATTGAAGGCCGGCGACGTGATCCTGATCACGCGCATGGAACACCACGCCAACATCGTGCCGTGGCAGCTGGTCGCACAGCGTACCGGCGCCACCATCAGCGTGGCCGAGATCACGCCTGACGGCGCACTCGATCTGGATGCGCTGCGCGCGGCAATGACCCCGGAGGTCAAGCTGCTGGCGGTCACCCACGTGTCCAACGTGCTGGGCACGGTCAACCCGGTGCGCGAGATCTGCCGTGAAGCGCGCAAGCGCGGCATCATCACCGTGGTCGATGGCTCGCAGGCCGTGCCGCACCGCAAGGTCGACGTGGCCGCGATCGGCTGTGACTTCTACGCCATCACCGGCCACAAAATGTGTGGTCCGACCGGCACCGGTGCGCTGTGGGCCCGCCGCGAGCACCTGGATGCGATGCCGCCGTTCCTTGGCGGCGGCGAGATGATCAAGGAAGTCAGCTTCGACGGCACCGTGTTCAACGATGCCCCGCACAAGTTCGAAGCCGGCACCCCGAACATCGCCGGCTTCATCGGCCTGGGCGTGGCCGCCGACTACCTGCAGCAGCTTGGCCAGGAGAACGTGGAAGCACGCGAGGCTGAACTGCTGGCGCATTTCACCGAAGAGCTGCGCCGCGTCGACGGTCTGCGCATCATCGGCGAAGCACCGGAGAAGGCCGCCGTGGTCTCGTTCCTGATCGACGGCGCGCATGCCCACGACCTGGCAACCCTGCTCGACCTGGAGGGCGTGGCGGTGCGCTCCGGCCAGCACTGCGCGCACCCGCTGCTGCAGTACTTCGGCGTCGCGGCAACCTGCCGTGCCTCGCTGGCGTTCTACAACACCCACGCCGAGATCGAGCGCTTCATGACCGCGCTGACCAAGGTACGGAAGCTGTTGGGGTAACCCCGGAAGACCGGGGTCAGATCCCTTTCGCATCGCGAATGGGCTCTGACCCCAACTAACCGATCACTCCTGCAGCCGCCGCACCGACGACACACATAGTTCGGCAGGCCACTGGCCAAGATGCCCCTTGCCGCTCACCGCATCCGGCCGCGCCGCCGACACGATCCCGGTCATTTCAAAAGCCTGCTCCGTCGGCAACGTCACCGGCGCGATTCCCTCCACCCAGATGCCGTCTACCGCCCACGGGTCACGTACCGGCGGTCCTGGATGCAGCGCCGACATTTCCCAGCCTCCGACGTAGGCACCCCGCACCTTTACCAAGCGGCCCTGAAAGCGGACAGGGTGCGCACGCAGTTCCTCCAGGGCGACAGGAAGTGCACGTGCCGGGTTGAACCCAGGGCAGGCAAAACTGTTGAAGGAAGCGTCCCTGCCCACGACGGAGGCATCCGTGCACGCGAGCAGGACCGACATCGCCACGATCATGCCGAGCGTAGCGACCTTCATGGCCCCTCCGTCTCCGCCTTGCCAACCCATTTCTGCCTCCTGCGGGAAAGCGATGAACGGCGAGCATAGCCGGTGCTCCGGGGGCAGAGCTCCTCCGCGTTGCGAAAGGGATCTGCCCCCTCCCCCCATTTGCGCCCGCCCACGCCCCACCTAGAATGGGGCCATGAGCACTCTGACCTTCCGCGCCGCCACGCCGGCCGACATCCCCGCCCTGATCGCCCTCGTCACCTCGGCCTACCGTGGCGACGCCAGCCGCGTCGGCTGGACCACCGAAGCCGACCTGCTGGATGGCGCCCGCATCGACGCCGAAGGCATCCAGGCCGACCTCGACCGCCCGCGCTCGACCATCCTGCTGGCCGAGCGCGGGGACCAGCTGGTGGCCTGCGCCCACGTCGCCGATGTCGACGGCAAGGGCTACTTCGGCATGTTCTCGGTCGATCCGGCCCAGCAGGGCGGCGGCGTCGGCAAGCAGCTGATGGATGCCGCCGAAGCACACGCCGCGCGCGAATGGAACGTACCGGTGATGCAGATGACCGTCATCGACGTGCGCGACGAGCTGATCGCCTTCTACGAGCGCCGCGGCTACAGCCGTACGGGCATCAAGAAGCCGTTCCCGTATGGCGACGAACGCTTCGGCATCCCCAAGCGCGACGACCTGCGCTTCGAGATCCTGGAAAAGCCGCTGAACGGAGCCGCCGCGTGAGTGAGGCCTGGACCTTTGTCTGTGCCGGCAACGAGCTGCTGCCGGGTGAAATGAAGAGCGTGTTCGACGAAGTGACCGGCACGCCGATCGTGGTATTCAACCTCGACGGCGAGCTGTACGCACTGGAAGACCAGTGCACGCATGAAGAGTTCGAACTGTCCTCGGGCGAGTTCAACACGACCGAAGGCAGCGTGGAGTGCGTGCTGCACGGCGCGCGCTTCGACGTGCGCGACGGCCGCGCCCTGTGCGCCCCGGCCTACAGCCCTGTGCCCAAGTTCCCGGTGAAGCGCGAGCACGACGCGATCTGGACCCGCGACGACCGGGATTGAGGCGGCGCTGGGCCCGGAGAGCCCCCAGAGGGCGCCTCGCGGGAGAGCATCCACCCATGGGGTGATCCACTGGAGTGCACTGAGGGGCCCTCCAGGGCCCTTCCAGGCCATCCAGATCGGCAACCCGATTGCGCATATGCGAATCATTATCGTTGATGTTATTCTACGTAACATCTTCGTAACGACATCGCCCCTGCGCCATGGCTTCGCCCGCGCCCACCGCCACGCTGTGCCAGCTCGCCCGCCAAGGGTGGCCACTGCTCGTGGCCGTGCTGCTGACGTTGCTTCTGGGCTGGTCGGCCTTGCACGAAGGGCGTGGCGGCGATCCGGCTGCGCATGGCTGGCAGGCACACGCTGAAGATCTGCTGCAGGCGATGCCGCTGCCGCAACCGCCAGCCGACGAATGCCCGCAGCACGCCGCACCAGCACCGGAGACTCCGTTCGATGGCGAGGGCACCTCGCCCTGCACCGGTCTGGTCCCTGCACGCGCCGCTCTGGTCGCGCGTATCCCGCTGTGGCGCTCCGACGCCCTGCGCTGGCAGTTGCATGATCCCGCGCTGCGGTTGAACCCCGGCCACGCACCGCCCGCACCGCACGCCAGCTGAGGCGCCCTGCGGCCGTTGCCGTGCGCCTGATTGCGTTTCCCGCCAGCCGAGCCTGGCCCGGCTCTACAGCACCCACTTCCCGCCTGTCGCCGCATGCCCATCTGCGCCGGCTCGCGCTCGCCCTTTCCCGATCCAAGCCACTACCCACAGTCATGACCCACATCACGTCCCGCAAGCACGCCCCGCGCGTTTCCCTGCTCGCCACCGCCACCCTGGCCGCGGGCTTTGCTCCGCTGGCTGCGCAGGCTGCCGACGGCGCCGACGCCGGTTCCCGCAACGCCACCGAGCTGGACAAGGTGCAGGTGCGCGGCAGCTGGTTCAACCCGTCCTCGCCGAAGTTCACCGCCGAGCTGCTGGACACCCCGAAGTCGGTGTCGATCGTGTCGGAGAAGCTGATCGCCGAAACCGGTGCGACCAACCTGCAGGATGCGCTGCGCATGGTGCCGGGCATCACCTTCGGTGCCGGCGAAGGCGGCAACCCGACCGGTGACCGCCCCTTCATCCGTGGCTTCGATTCGCAGAGCAACGTGTTCGTCGACGGACTGCGCGACGTCGGCTCGCAGACCCGCGAGATCTTCGACCTGGAGCAGGTGGAAGTGGTCAAGGGCCCGAGCTCGGCCTACGGCGGCCGTGACTCCGGTGGTGGCAGCCTGAACCTGGTGAGCAAGACGCCGAAGCTGAAGAACGAGACCAGCGCCAGCATGGGCATCGGCACCGACAGCTACGCGCGCGGCACCGTGGACGCCAACTACGTGCTGGGCGATGGCATCGCCGCCCGCCTGAACCTGATGAAGCACGAGTCGGACATCGCCGGCCGCGACGCCGCCAACGTCAGCCGCTGGGGCATCGCGCCGTCGATCGCTTTCGGCTTGAACGGCCCGGCGCAGCTGATCGCCAGCCACTACCACATGCAGAGCGATGACCTGCCGGACGCGGGTGGCTTCCCCTACAGCAATCCGTTCTCCAGCGGCCCGAACGTGGCCAAGAACGGCGATGGCCGCCCGATGGTGCCGGACCGCAACAACTACTACGGCCTGGTCGACCGTGATTTCCAGCGCACCCGCGCCGACATCAGCACCCTGGATGCCAGCTACGACTTCGGTGGCCACAAGCTGCGCAACATCGCGCGCCTGGGCAACACCAGCAACGACTACCTGTGGACCCAGCCGGACGACAGCAAGGGCAACCCCAACCTGTACGGCACCTTGTGGCGTCGCACCAACACCCGTGCGGTCGACGTCAAGAGCTTCGCCGACCAGCTGGGCCTGACCGGTGCGTTCCAGACCGGCGCGCTCAAGCACAGCTACAGCGCGGGCGTGGAGTACAGCGACGAGAAGATGACCCGTGGCAGCTACCTGATGTCGCCGGGCACCGCCAATCCCCTTGAAAACAGCGCCAACAGCACTCGCTGCCAGGTGTCCGGCGCGGCCACCGGCTACAACTGCACCGACTTCAACAATCCGAACCCGAACGATCCGTGGGCGGCCGGTCAGATCGTCTATCGCAGCGACAAGGCACTGGACGTCGAGCAGCGCACCAAGACCACCTCGGCCTACGTGTTCGACACCATCGAGCTCAATGAGCAGTGGATGATCAACCTCGGCCTGCGCTACGACGACTTCCGTACCACCCTGACCACTCCGGTGGCCGGCAAGGCACCGACCCGCGTGCGCAACAGCAACGACTTCCTGAACTACCAGGCCGGCGTGGTGTTCAAGCCGGCCGCCAACGGCAGCATCTACCTGTCCTGGGGCACCTCCTCGACCCCGCCGGGCATGGACGGTGGCGACGGTTCGGACGGCCTGAGCGCCGCCGTGGCCGACCTCAAGCCGCAGGACACCAGGAACCTCGAGCTGGGCACCAAGTGGGACCTGTTCGACAAGCGCCTGAACCTGACTGCCGCGATCTTCCACACCGTGATGAACAACGCACGCGTGACCATCGACAATGGCACCAGCCAGAACGCCGGCAAGAAGGAAATCAACGGCTTCGAGCTGGGCTTCACCGGCCAGCTGACCGATGCCTGGAGCCTGTACGGCGGCTACACCTACCTGGACTCGGAACTGAAGGACAACGGTTTCGTCTGTGGCGCACCGGTGGGCCGCACCTGCCCGTCCAACGTCTACGTGCCGTCGCCGAACAACGGCAACGAGTTCCCGAACACCGCCAAGCACAGCGCCAACCTGTGGACCACCTACCGCTTCCCGATCGGCCTGACCATCGGCGCCGGTGCGTTCTACTCGGACAAGCAGTACGGTGACGTCGCCAACACCAAGTGGATTGCCAGCTACACCCGCTTCGACGCGATGGCCAGCTACGCGATCCAGGACAACATCAGCCTGCAGCTCAACGTGCAGAACCTGACCGACAAGACCTACTTCACCAAGGCCTATGCCTCGCACTACGCGAGCATCGCCCCGGGTCGCTCGGCCACCCTGGCACTGAACGTGAAGTTCTGATGTAACTGCGCTCCACCACGGCGGCAGTCTCTCCTGCCGCCGTTTTTGTTTCCGGCGATACTCACCCCATGGCAACCCGTACCCCCATCGACAGCGATGCTCTGGCCGCGCTGCTGCAGCACGATCCGCAGGCTGCCTTCGCACGCGTGCGCGACGCCGCGCAGGCCGGGCAGGTCGAGGCACAACTGCTGCTCGCGCAGATGCACATGGAAGGCAAAGGCACCACACAGGACGCCTCGGCGGCACGGCTCTGGTACGAAACCGCCGCCAACAACGGCGCGCCGATGGCGATGAACATGCTGGGCCGCTGCCACGAACTGGGCCAGGGCACCGCCCCCGACCCGACACTCGCCGCGGTGTGGTACCGGCGCGCGGCCGACACCGGGCTGGACTGGGGCCTGTACAACCTGGCCAACCTGCTGGCCACCGGCCGCGGCGTGACCCAGGACCGCGCACAGGCACTGGCCCTGTACACCCGTGCCGCACACCTGGGCCATGCCAAATCGATGAACCTGCTGGCCCGCCACCTCGAAGACGGGCTGGATACCGCACCCGATCCGCAGGCAGCGCTGGCCTGGTACCAGCGCGCGGCCGAAGCCGGTGATTTCCGCGGCCAGGCGAACTACGCCTCGATCCTGCTGCAGGCCGGCCAGGTCGAGCAGGCCGTGCACTGGCTGCGGCTCGCACTGGCCCACGGCAGCCCGGCGTTCATGGCGCACATCGTGCCCGAACTGGCCGCGTCGCCGCATCCACAGGTCCGCGCCCTGGTCGCGCCGCCGTCCCTCTGAGGAGTCCCGCATGCTGCTGCACATCCCCGACATTCTCAGCGCCGACCAGGTGGCCGACTTTCGCCGCCGACTGGATGCCGCCGACTGGACCGATGGCCGCGAAACCGTCGGCCATCTGGGCGCGCAGGCCAAGCACAACCAGCAGCTGCCCGAGGCCTCACCGCTGCGTCGCGAACTGGGCGAGATCATCCTCGTCGCACTGGCCCGGCACCCGCTGTTCTTCAGCGCCGCGCTGCCGCTGAAATACCTGCCGCCGCGCTTCAACCGCTACAGCGGTGGCGGCACCTATGGCTTCCATGTTGATGGCGCGGTGATGAACCTGGCCAACGGCGAACAGCTGCGTTCGGACATTTCCTGCACCCTGTTCCTGTCGGCGCCGGACGAGTACGAGGGCGGCGAACTGATCATCAGCGACACCTACGGCGAGCACGAAGTGAAGCTGCCGGCCGGCGACCTGATCGTGTACCCGTCCAGCAGCCTGCACCAGGTGCGCCCCGTCACCGCCGGCGCGCGCGTGGCCTCGTTCTTCTGGGTGCAGAGCATGGTCCGCGACGATGTGCAGCGCCGCCTTCTATGGGAAATGGACGGCTCGATCGAGCGCCTGCGGCAGACCGGCGGCGACGCCGAGGCGGTGCTGCAGCTGACCGGCGTGTACCACAACCTGCTGCGGCGCTGGAGCGAGGTCTGAGCCCGGTCGGGCTGGCCTGCGACATTTTGGCAATCATTCTCATTTGCAACAGCTAACAGCTCTCATTACAATCACGCCCCGTTGATGCCGGCCGCTGCCGGCAGACCCCTGGGGACCCCTGCTTGCTGCGCCCGCTTCGCCCTCGTCCACTCATCCATCGCAAGATGGGCACCGCAATGCGCGGCCAGCGTCCTGCGCTGGCCAGCCTGCTGGCGTGGGTGGCGATGCTGGCGTTGCTGCTGGGCACCCTGCCGCTGCTGCCGCATCCGGCGACAGCGGCGACCGTGCAGGTACCGCTGGAAGAACGCGGCGGCGAAGGCCCATTGCAGGAAGAAGCCCCGGCCAAGCTGCGCCGCTGTGCCTCCACCCCGGTGAAAGCGGCCGAGAAGGCACGCCCGCCGTTGCTGCTGGCCAGCCAATGGCTGCGCACCGAGCTTGAACTCGTACCCGCCACGCCGGCCATGCCCGGCGTGCGCCCGGACTGGCCGCTGGCTGCTCCGGACACGCCTTGGGCCGATGCGCCCGGGCGCCGCCAGCAACGCGGCCAGGCGCCGCCGCTCGCCTGATTCACGGCCCCGCGTGACCGCCTGCGCGGTCGCGCCCGCGCGCCGCTGCCTGCTTCATCCCTGCCGCCCCTGACCGGGCCTCCCCGTGCATGCCGCGCCGTTCGCGCCTGGCATCGCACCACCCTGCAACCTTCGAGGTTACTGCCATGGCCCAGCGCCATCGTGTCCGTTCGTCCCTGTCCCGTACCCTGCTGACCAGCGCCGTGCTGGCAGCCATGACCGCCCCTGCCTTCGCCCACGGTGACGCTACCGGCGCGCCACAGACGCTGGACAAGGTGGTGGTCACCGCCTCCGGCTTCGAGCAGAAGGTGATCGATGCACCGGCCAGCATCAGCGTGGTCAGCCGCGAAGAACTCAGCAAGCGCCCCTACACCAACCTGGTCGATGCGCTGCGCGACGTCGAAGGCATCGATGTCGGCCTGGAGGCCACCGACAAGAACGGCCGCGCCACCATCTCCATGCGCGGCCTGCCGTCCGAGTACACCCTGGTGCTGATCGACGGCCGCCGCCAGAGCAATGTCGGCCAGCTGTACCCGAACAATTTCGGTGGCGGCCAGTTCGCCTACCTGCCGCCGCTGGACGCGATCGAGCGCATCGAAGTCGTGCGCGGCCCGATGTCCACGCTGTATGGCTCGGACGCGATGGGTGGCGTGATCAACATCATCACCCGACGCAACCAGGACCGCTGGCACGGCGCCGTGACCCAGGGCTTCACCGTGCAGCAGGATGACCAGTTCGGTGATGCGCGCACCACCGACCTGTACCTCAGCGGCCCGCTGCTGAAGGACCGCCTCAGCCTGGCGGTCCGCGGCAGCTACTACGACGCCAAGGCCTCCAATCCGGAGTGGGACGCACTGACCCTGCCCGACGGCAGCCTGTGGGAGCGCAGCATCGGCTTCGGCGGCGGTGGCAAGTCGGTGGCCAACACCAACTGGAATACCGGCGTGCGCCTGGACTTCCGGGTCAACGATGACCACGAACTGTGGCTGGACTACGACGTGTCGCGGCAGAAGTACGACAACAGCGAAGGCCAGACCGGCACGCTGGACAGCCTGGCCAGCCTGTGGCGCGTCGGCAATGCGGTCATCCCCAACCCGAACGGCAGCGGCACCGTCACCCGCCGCGTGGTGCAGCCGCGCGTCGGCTACACCGCCTACCAGCGCTACGAGCGCGATCAGCTGTCGCTGACCCACCAGGGCCGCTACAGCTTCGGCACCTGGCAGACCTCACTGACCCACAGCAAGAGCAGCAACCTGGGTCGTTCGCTGCCGCTGACCCTGGACGAGCGCGCCAACCTGCAGACGCTGTGGAATGACGTCTGCCGCCGCACCGGTGCCGCCAACAACTGTGCGGCCGGCCGTGGCAATGCCCTGGCCGCGCTCAACCCGAGCGAGATGGCGCGCCTGCAGGCGTTCCTGCCGCGTCCGCTGCGCACCATGGAACTGGAAGGCTACGTGCTCGACACGATGCTCGACCTCGACTTCGGCGCGCACAAGCTGACCGTCGGCGGCCAGTACAACGACACCGACATGATCGACGGCGTGTTCGGCATGGATGGCGCCGGTTATCGCAGCAACACCAGGCAGAAGCACCGCATGTGGGCGCTGTTCGCCGAGGACAACTGGGCGCTGACCGATACCCTCACCGCTACCTTCGGCCTGCGCTACGACGACCACAACGTGTTCGGCAGCCACGTCAGTCCGCGTGGCTACCTGGTGTGGAACGCCAGCGATGCGTGGACCTTCAAGGGTGGCGTCAGCACCGGCTACAAGACCCCGCGACCGGACCAGTTGTTCCCGGGCATCACCGGCTTTGGTGGCCAGGGCGTGCTGCCGCTGGTCGGTTCCCCGAACCTCAAGCCTGAAACCAGCACCAACTACGAGCTGGCCGCCTACTACGAAGGCCAGCGCTGGGGCTTCAACGTCACCGGCTTCTTCAACACGTTCGAAGACAAGATCGCCAGCGGCGGAACGTTCCCGAACTGCGAAGTGGCGCGCGCCGGCAGCGGCTACTGCGTAGACATCGGCCCAGGCTGGGCAGCACTGGGCTACAGCACCTTCACCCAGAGCGTGAACATCGACAAGGCCGAGACCCGCGGCGCGGAACTGGCCGGTCATGTCGACCTGCTCGACACCCTGCAGCTGCGCGGCAACTACACCTGGACCAGGAGCGAGCAGACCAGCGGCCCCGACAAGGGACGCCCGATCTCAGGCACCACGCCGGCAAAGCACATGGCCAACGCCAGCCTCAACTGGCAGATCAACGAAGCGATCAGCCTGTCGCTGATCGGCGAAGGCCGCTACGACCGCTATCGCGACACCCTCATCGACAGTGCCGGCACCCGCCACGTGCGCTATTACGAGGACTACACGATCTTCCACCTTGGGGGCAGCTGGAAGGCTACGCCGTGGCTGACGGTCAATGCACGGGTCAACAACCTGTTCGACAAGGACTTCGTTTCGCAGTCGTGCCTGCTGCTCAATCCCAGCGAGTTCAGTTGCGTGGATGACTACGCGACCAAGGACCAGCGCCGCAGCTACTGGATTTCGTTGAACGCGAAGTTCTGATCGCCGCGCACCGGCAGTGCCGGCCACTGGCCGGCATTGCCCTGCCCTGGTGGGTGCCGACCTTGGTCGGCACCGCTTCATCCACGCATGGCGTGGATCTACCGATCGGTAGTGCCGGCCGCTGGCCGGCAACCCGCCAGACCTGCTCCAGGGATACAGAACGACACGCAATTGCGAGCTATTCTCATCAATGATGTAATGGGCAGTCCCCGTCCGCCTCGAACCCTGCCGTGAGCCGTCCTGCCTCTTCCACTGTGCAGCAGCAACAGAACCGTGGCTTCTGGCTGCGGACGCTGCACTAGTGGCACTGGATCAGCTCGGCGGTGTGCCTGATCGGCATGCTGCTGTTCGCGGTGACCGGCCTGACCCTCAACCATGCCGCGAAGATCGAGGCCAAGCCCGAGGTGCAGAACCAGCATCTTGAACTGCCGGCCGCGCTGCTTGGACAGCTCGGCACGCGCGAAGACGGCAACGCACCGATTCCGCGCCCTGCCCGGCAATGGCTGGACACGCAGCTGGGCATCGCCATCGGCGGGCGACCGGCCGAGTGGTCGCCCGAAGAGATCTACCTGTCGCTGCCGCGCCCCGGCGGCGACGCCTGGCTGAGCATCGATCGCGAGACCGGCGCGGTGGAATACGAATCGACCTCGCGCGGCGCGGTGTCCTACCTCAACGATCTGCACAAGGGCCGCAATGCCGGCCCGGCATGGGGCTGGTTCCTGGACCTGTTCGCCGTGGCCTGCCTGGTGTTCTGCATCACCGGCCTGTTCCTGCTGCACCTCCATGCACGGCAGCGGCGCATGACCTGGCCGCTGGTCGGCCTCGGCCTGATGATCCCGCTGCTGATCGCCCTGCTGCTGATCCACTGACTTTTCCCCCTTTCCGGAGCCGCCCCATGCGCGTCACCCTGACCATCGCCCTCAGCGGCCTGCTGGCCACCTCGCCGGCCTATGCCACCACCCTCGACATCAACGTCGAAGTGCCCAAGCTCAACGTGGCCGAATACCACCGCCCGTATGTGGCCGTGTGGCTGGAAGGCGCCGACCAGAAGGTCGCGGCCAACCTCTCGGTCTGGTACCAGCAGACCAGCAACAGCGAAGGCCACGGCACCAAGTGGCTGCCCGACCTGCGCCAGTGGTGGCGCAAGAGCGGCCGCACCCTGCAGGTGCCGGTGGACGGCGTGACCGGTCCGACCCGCCCGGCCGGCAAGCACGCACTGTCGTTCAATGACAGGCAGCCGGCACTGAAGCAGCTGGCCCCGGGCAACTACACCCTGGTAGTGGAAGCGGTGCGCGAAGTCGGCGGCCGCGAACTGCTGAAGATCCCCTTCACCTGGCCGGCCACCGCCGCGCAGAACGGCAAGGCGCAGGGCGCCACCGAACTGGGCCAGGTCACCCTCGCCGTCAAACCATAACTGCCTGAGCCGGGGTCGAGTCCCTTCCGCAGGAAGGGCTCTGACCCCATCGCCGTATCCCCCGGGGTCAGAGCCCTTTCCGATGGAAAGGGATCCGACCCCTTCCAACTGGAGTCTTCCGCATGAAGCGCACGCTCGTCCTCGCCGCCGCCCTGGCCGCTGCCCTTCCCTTCTCCGCCCTGGCCCACAAGGCCTGGCTGCTGCCCTCGCAGACCGTGATCGCCGGCAACGCGCCGTGGATCACCGTCGACGGTGCGGTCTCCAACGATCTGTTCTACTTCAACCACGTGCCGCTGCGCCTGGAATCGCTGGTGATCACCGCACCGGACGGCAGCACCGTGCAACCGCAGAACGCGTCGACCGGCAAGTACCGCAGCGTGTTCGACATCGAACTGAAGCAGCCGGGCACCTACCGCATTGCGTCGGTCAATGACGGCCTGTTCGCCACCTACGAGCAGAACGGCGAGCGCAAGCGCTGGCGCGGCAGCGTTGCCACCTTCGGCGAACTGCCGAAGGACGCGAAGAAGCTGGAAGTGAGCCAGTCGGTCGGCCGCGTGGAGACCTTCGTCACCAACGGCGCGCCGAACGATACCGCGCTGAAGCCGACCAACCGTGGCATCGAGCTGGTCGCCGTCGGCCACCCGAATGATCTGTTCGCCGGCGAGGAAGCCACCTTCCGCGTGCTCGTCGATGGCAAGCCGGCGGCCGGCCTGGAATTCGAGATCGTGCGTGGTGCCACCCGCTACCGCAACGCACAGGACGAGCTGAAGGTCACCAGCGATGCCAAGGGCGAGATCAAGGTGACCTGGCCGGAAGCCGGCATGTACTGGCTGGAAACCGGCACCGAGGACAACAAGACGTCGGTGAAGCAGGCCGCCAAGCGCCGCCTGAGCTACGTCGCCACGCTGGAAGTGCTGCCGCAGTAATGACGTGGACCGCGATGCCGGGCAGCCCGGCATCGCACCCGCAACGCATCACCATGACCGATTCCCTGCTCGACATCGCCCGCCTCGGCGGCACCACCATGGGCACCACCTGGAGCGTGTCGCTGGTCGCGCCGCGCCAGCGCGACCTGCACCCGCTGCACGCCGGCATCCAGGCGCGGCTGGACGAAGTGGTCGCGCAGATGAGTACCTGGGAGCCCGGTTCGGACCTGAGCCGCTACAACCGCGCCGACGCGGGCCAATGGTGCGTGCTGCCGGCCGAGACCCGCCACGTTCTGGCCTGCGCACAGGCGATCGCGTCCACCAGTGGCGGCGCCTTCGATCCCACCGTCGGTCCGCTGGTTGCACTGTGGGGCTTCGGTGCGCATGCCGGTGAACGCCGCCAGCCCGACGACGCTACCCTGCAGGCCACGCGCGATCGCTGCGGTTGGCAGCGCCTGCAGTGGCAGGACGATGCGCTGCTGCAACCGGGTGGGCTGGAACTGGATCTCTCCGCGATCGCCAAGGGCTTTGGCGTCGACCATGTCGCTGCGTGGCTGCGCACACAGGGCATCACTGCCGCGCTGGTCGAAGTCGGCGGCGAACTGGCCGGCTACGGCCGCAAACCGGACGGCCAGCCATGGCGCGTGCTGGTGGAGTCCGCGCCGGAAGAAGATGCGCACACCAACAACCCGCCGCGGGTGCTGGCGCTGGAGGGCAAGGCGGTGGCCACCTCCGGCGATCGCTGGCACCAGTACCAGGTCGATGGCGAGGCCTACAGTCACAGCCTGGACCCGCGTTCGGGCAGACCGGTGCGCCAGGTTGCCGCGGCAGTCACCGTGGTGGCCGACGACGCCATGCACGCCGATGCCTGGGCCACCGCACTGACCGTGCTGGGCCGCGAACAGGGCATGGCGCTGGCCGAGCGCGAAGGCCTGGCTGCACGCTACCTGCAGCGTGCAGCAGACGGCCCGCAGGAATTCCTCAGCAGCGCCTTCCAGCGCCTGCTCGACGAGCAGAGCCCATGAGTACCCGGCCGTCGCGCGCGTGGCTCGGCAACGCGCTGGTCCTGCTTCTGCTGGCGCTGATCGGCTGGGCGCTGCTGCGCCTGCACCTCGGTGAGGCCTGGTGGCAGGGCGCGCCACCGGCGCGGCAGTCGCAGATCGCGGTGCTCTCCACGGTGCTGTACGCGCTGGCCTGCGCTGCATTGTGGTGGCGTGGGCGCCCGCGCGACGATGCCGCAAGCGGAGACACCGCGCCCATCCTGCTGGCCTGGTCCAGCCAGACCGGCTTCGCCCGCGAACTGGCCGAACGCAGTGCCGAGGCCCTGCGCGGTGCCGGCGTGCCCGTGCGCGTGCGCGGACTGCATGAGGTCGACCCCGTGTTGCTGGCCGACAGCCAGCGCGCGCTGTTCATCGCCAGCACCACCGGCGAAGGTGATCCGCCCGACCACGCCCTGCCGTTCCTGCGCGGGGTGATGGCCACGCCGCCCTCGCTGCAGCATCTGCACTACGGCGTGCTCGCACTGGGCGACCGCAGCTATGGCCACTTCTGCGGATTCGGTCACCAGCTCGACCAATGGCTGCGCCGGCACGGCGCGCATCCACTGTTCGATGCAATCGAAGTCGACAACGCCGATCCGGCGGCGCTGCGCCATTGGCAGCAGTTGCTGGGACAACTCGGCGGTAACGCCAGCGAACTGCCCGACTGGAGTCCGGCCGAGTACCAGCCGTGGACGCTGCTGCAACGCGAGCATCTGAACCCGGGCAGCCCCGGCGGCCCCGTGTATTGGTTGCGCCTGCAGCCCCCAGCCGACGCAGAGGCGCAATGGCAGGCCGGTGACATCGCCGAAATCGGCCCACAGCACGCATCGCACACCGTGCGTGCCTGGCTGGACACACAACGCTTTGACGCGGACATCGTGCTGGATGACGGACAGACGTTGCTGGCACGCGTCGCGCGCTCGCACCTGCCCTCATTGGTTCCCCCGGGTGATCTGCCTGCATTGCTGGCGACCCTGCAGCCGCTGCCGCATCGCGAGTACTCGATCGCCTCGGTGATGGCCGACGGTGCGGTGGAGCTGCTGCTGCGCCGCCAACTGCGCGCCGATGGAACACCGGGCATCGGCAGTGGCTGGCTGTGCGACCACGCGGCCATCGACGAACCGGTGCAGCTGCGTCTGCGCCGCAACGACAATTTCCATGGCGTGCCCGCCGATGTGCCGCTGCTGCTGATCGGCAACGGCACCGGCATCGCCGGCCTGCGCGCGCACCTGCACGAACGTGCCCGGAGTGGCGCGCGCCGCACCTGGCTGCTGTTTGGCGAGCGTACCGCCGCGCACGACTTCCACTTCGGTGAAGAACTGCAGGCGATGCTGGCCGACGGCACGCTGGCGCGGCTGGATGCGGTGTTCAGCCGAGATGGCGGCGCGCATCGCTATGTGCAGGACCGGCTGCTGGCCGAAGCGGCAACGCTGCGGCAGTGGGTGGATGAAGGCACGACGATCCTGGTCTGCGGCAGCCTGCAGGGCATGGCCCCGGCGGTGGATGCGGTGATCGAGCAGGTGTTGGGTACTGCGGGCAAGGAAGCGCTGTTGCTGGCCGGTCGTTACCGGCGCGATGTGTATTGAACGAACCGTCGGGGTCGGATCCCTTTCCGCAGGAAAGGGCTCTGACCCCAACCACAGCCGCACCATGACGGCGTGCCCAGGCATGATGACAACCGCACAGCTGTAGATCCACGCCATGCGTGGATGGCGCCCACCGGCGCCCAGCAATCATCCCGCTGCTGCACTGACCCGTATCGCCAGCAACTCGCCACCGCCCTGCAACGCGTGCCGCTGACGTTCGCCGGCCGCCAACCATGCGGTATCGCCCGCCTGCAGCGCCGGCAGCCCGCTGTCAGCACCAAACTCCGCCTGACCGGCCAGCAGATGCAGCGCCCAGGCCACGCCCGGTTCGCAGAAGAAGAACATCGCGCCCACCAGCGGCCGGTGCAGCAGTTCGGCCTGCAGCAGCTCGCGCTTCCACATCAGGTTGAAGTCGTGGGTGGTGCCATCGACCAATTCCCCGTGCAGTGTCTCCTCACCAGCAAACCGCACTCGTCCGTGTGGCGGCAGCACTTCCGCCACGCGTCCATCGTCGAAGCGCAGGCGCACGCCATTGCCCTGCAGCAACACCAGTTCGCGCTCCACGCCGGGGAAGGCAGAGAACGCGGCATCCTGTTCGATTTCGGCCACCGACAGGCGCAGCGCCCAGTCATCCCCCTGCGCGGGCAGGCGCAGGATCTCGCGGGTCCAGCCCAGGCCGTTGCGCCAACGTTCGCGGCGGTAGTCCAGGCTGGAGATCACCTGGCTCGGAGTGTGCAGCAGGGAGTCGATGTTCATCGGCGCATTGCATCATGCCGCGCGCCGTCGTGCATCACCGCGTGGCGAGCGTGCCCTGGCCACCGCACCCGCCGGCCAGCAGCTGCGAGTGCTTCAGCCAATCCTGGTCGGGGTAGTAAGCAAACACCATCGTGCCGCCACGCAACGCATCGATCAGCGGCCTGGCCACCGACAGGCGCACCGCCGGGCAACCCAGGCTGCGGCCCAGCCGCCCCTGCAGCTGCGCGGCAGCCGGGTTCACGTATGGCGCACCATGGATGACGATGGCTCGGTCACGCGCGCGGTCGTTGAAGCCCGGTTCCAGCCCGGCCAGGCGCAGCGAATATCCATTGCCACCCATGTAGGTCTCCTGCGCGGTGAACGCGCCGAGGCTGGACATGAAACTGCCATCGCGGTTGGAGAAGTGCTCGGTGCGGTTCTCGCCACTGTTGCGGCCATGCGCCACCCACTCCTCGAACAGCAGGCGCTGGTGGGCCAGGTCGAACACCCACAGGCGCGGCTCGGTGGACGGGCGCGAATAGTCGATCACGCTGAGGCGATCACCATTGATGCCCAGTTCCGGCCGCTGCAGCGCACAGCGCATGGCGTGCGCCGCCAGCTGCAACACGTGGCGGTCGGCCTTGGGCGCACTGCGCGACAGCAGGGCAGCCAGATCATCGGCGCTGGTGGCAAGGGCGGGCGTCTGTGCCAGCGCCGGGGCGCTGGCCGAGGTCGCCAGCAGGCCGAACGCGGCCAGCCGGCACAGGCGGGATGCAGTCATGGGCACAACGAGGGCACTCAGTTGCCCTTGAGGGTGGACCCTGGCGGCTCGGATTCCAAGACCGGCTGCATTCCGGATTCAGCCGGGCTTGGGCGGACCGCCGGCAGCGAGGTCACCAGCAGGGTCGTGCCCGGCACCAGCACCTGGTACAGCTGGCGGGCGAAATCCGGCGGCAGCGCCATCGGCAGCGAGGGCGTGGCCAGCAGGTCCGGCGTGGCCTGGGCACGGTCCTGGCCCAGCAACGGGTAGGCCGTCCACTGGTGCAGGCGCTGGTTCACGTCCAGCGGGCTGGGGGTGTCGCTGTAACCCTGCCCCATCACGAACAGCGTGGTGCCCTGGAACGCCGGCAGGGCGTCAGCCTTCAGCGGCGACTCGCCGATCATCACGCCATCGCGCAGCACGTACAGGCGCTGGTCGTGCAGGCTGACCAGGATGCCGACCTGCCCGGCCGGCGCCGCGCTGTCGTCCCACCAGGCCTGTGCCGGGGCTCCGCCCTCGGCCTCCGGCAGCGCCTGACCGCGCGCGTTCACCGGCGCCAGCACCGACGGATAGGCCAGGGTCATCGGTGAGCTCTTGGCATCGGCCACGACCACGGTATCGCCGCGCTGGGTTTCGCTGAACAGCTTCTGCGCGAAGGCCTGCGGCAGGCGCACGCAGCCGTGCGAGGCGGGATGCCCGGGCAGGCTGCCGCCATGCAGGGCGATGCCGTCCCAGGTCAGCCGCTGCATGTACGGCATCGGCGCGCTGTTGTAGAGGTTGGACCTGTGGTCCTTGTCCTTCTGCAGGATGGTGAACACGCCGGTCGGCGTCTCGTGCCCGGCCTTGCCCGAGCTGATCGTGGTCAGGCCGATGGCAATGCCGTTGCGGTAGACGTAGGCGCGCTGCTCATCGAGGCTGACCACCAGCACGATCGGGCCGGTCGGCGAGATTTCCGGATGCCAGAGGTATTCGCCCGGCTTGAGGTCGGTCGGCCCGCGCACTTCAGCGCTGCTGGCTGCGGCAGCCGTGGGCTTGGCAGCCGCTGTCGGCGCAGCGGCATGGGCCAGCAGCGGCAGGGCCAGTGCAAGGGCGAGCATCAGGGTGGTGGGGCGGAGCGGGAGCATCCAGCGGGAGTCCTTTCCATGCGGTGCGGCCACCGTACACCATCGGCCCGTGGTGGCCGCGGCAAAACCAGGCGCCGGAAATGAAACTGCCCGGCGACACAGCCATGTGTCGTACCGGGCAATCGTTACGTCCTTGTCGGCCTGCTGCCGCCCCCTCGCATCCTGCGCTGTGGGGGTAGCGTTGCATCCTGCACGCGGCCGCGTCTGTCCTGTTTGTATCTCAGCCCCTTCCACAGGTCTGTGATGCCACCATCCTGGTGATTGGTGCCGCGTCCTGCGGCGGTCGGTGGTCACGGCCGTCCTGTCCGTGACCGCTGAACCAGCTTCCTGCCGGTTCCGACGATTCCTGCTGTCAGCGCCTCGGTACGGTCCGCACCGGTACCGATCCGGGTACCGGATCCGCCGGCAACAACCTGTTGCCTACGGTGATCCGCTGTCGATTCCGTTCGACGATTGCTTTCCCTATCCCCTTCACCTGCGTCAGGTCCTCGACGCGATGAAACGGGCCGTGTCTGCGCCGGTGCTCGACGATCGCCTCGGCCTTGGCGGCTCCGACCATCGTCAATCCCTGCTGCAGCGCCTGGGCATCGGCGCGGTTGATGTCGATCGGTTCGGCGGCATGCGCCCCAGCGATCCCCATGACCAGCACCAGTGCCCTCAACACGACAAACCAAGGCACAACGTGTATCTCCTTGTGATTCTGGCCGCCCCGACCGGCAATCCCGTCGGTAGGAACAGTGTCCGTCACCACATGCACACAGCCTATCGGTTTCCCGGATTTCCGTAAGCCAGCCAAATACCCGACGTGATGTAGGAAAAACCCTACCCGTGGCACAGGCGTAGAATGGCCGGATCAGCCCATGCAACCGGAGTTTCAGATGGACAGCGCCAAGCTCGGCCAATTCGTCAATGACAAGTGGGACAGCGAGATCGTCCCGCAGTTGGTCGACTACATCCGCATTCCCAACAAGTCGCCGATGTTCGACGCCGATTGGGTGCAGAACGGCTACATGGAACAGGCGGTCACGCTGATGGAGAACTGGGCCAGGGCCCAGCAGCTGCCTGGCCTGAAGGTTGAAGTGGTGCGCCTGGAAGGCCGTACCCCGCTGATCTTCCTGGAAATTCCGGCCACCGGCGCCGAGACCGGCGACGACACCATCCTGCTCTACGGCCACCTGGACAAGCAGCCGGAAATGACCGGATGGGACGACGACCTCGGCCCGTGGACCCCGGTCCTGCGCGGCGACAAGCTGTATGGCCGCGGCGGCGCCGATGACGGCTACGCCATCTTCGGCTCGCTGGCCGCCGTGCTGGCGTTGCAGGCCCAAGGCCTGCCGCACGCGCGCTGCGTGGTGCTGATCGAAGCCTGTGAAGAGTCGGGCAGCTACGACCTGCCAGCCTACGTCGACCACCTCGCCGACCGCATCGGCAAGCCGTCGCTGGTGGTCTGCCTGGATTCGGGCTGCGCCAACTACGACCAGTTGTGGTGCACCACCTCGCTGCGCGGCCTGACCGGCGGCAATTTCACCGTGAAGGTGCTCAACGAAGGCGTGCATTCCGGCGATGCCTCCGGCGTGATCCCGTCCAGCTTCCGCCTGCTGCGCCAGATCCTTTCGCGCATCGAAGACCAGGAGACCGGCCGCATCCTGATCGACGGCATGAACGTCGAGATCCCGGCCGAACGCCTGGAACAGGCCAAGCGCGCCGCCGAAGTGGTGGATACCGAGATCTTCGAGAAGTTCCCGATGGTCGACGGCCTGCGCCCGATGAACGAGGACCTCACCGAGCTGGTGCTCAACCGCACCTGGCGCCCGGCGCTGTCGGTCACCGGCGTCGGTGGCATGCCGCCGCTGGAATCGGCCGGCAACGTGCTGCGCCCACAGACCTCGGTGAAGCTGTCGCTGCGCCTGCCGCCGACGGCCGATGGCAAGACCTGCGGCGAGCTGCTGAAGGAAGTGCTGCTGCGCGACCCGCCGAACGGCGCGCAGGTCACCCTGGACCTGGAAAAGGCCTCCACCGGCTGGAACGCCCCGGCCATGGCGCCGTGGCTGACCCAGGCCATCGACGACGCCAGCCAGGCCTTCTTCGGCAAGCCGGCGATGTACATGGGCGAAGGCGGCTCGATCCCGTTCATGGGCATGCTGGGCGAGAAGTTCCCGGGTGCCCAGTTCATGATCACCGGCGTGCTCGGCCCGCACTCCAATGCGCACGGCCCGAACGAGTTCCTGCACATCCCGATGGGCAAGAAGGTCACCGCCTGCGTGTCCAAGGTGATCAGCGAGCACTACGCGGCCAGCCTGCGCGGCGAGACCAGCGGTTCGCCGGTGGCTGCCGACAGCGGCACCCGCCACGGCGACCACGGCTGCTGCTGATCCTGCACCCGTGACGGACGCAGCCTGGCCTTGCTAGGCTGCGTCCACCCTTGGCGGAAATCGCGCGCATGAATGGTCTGTTCGGCAGCAGCAGCTGGCTCTACATCATCCTGGTCGGCTTCTTCGTCGGCCTGCTCGGGCGTTTCCTCATGCCCGGCAACAACCGCATGGGCTGCCTGCTGACCATCGTGCTGGGCATCCTTGGCGCCCTGGTGGCCGGCTGGTTCGGCCAGTACATGGGCTGGTACGCCCCCGGTGAGCCGGCCGGTTTCCTCGGTGCGGTCGTGGGTGCGGTGGCCGTGCTGGCCGTGCTGCGCCTGTTCAGCGGCCGTCGCTGACCCCGTCCCTCCTTCCCTTCCTGTTCCCGACGTTGGCGCGCCCGGCGCGCCCGGATATGCCTGCATGACCGAACCCGCCTCCGATCCCCAGCGCAGCGCGCAGCGCCTGCAGTGGGCCCGTGCCCAGCTCGATGATGCCAGCGCGGTGGTCGAACGCGCCTCGGTCGATGCCGGCATGCGCAGCTACTGGCGTACCACCAGCACCGGTGGCAGCCACATCGTGATGGATGCACCGCCGGGACTGGAAGATCCGCGGCCGTGGCTGCGCATGCGCGGCCTGCTGCACGACAACGGCCTGCGCGTGCCCGCGCTGCTGGCGCAGGATCTGGATGCCGGCTTCCTGCTGCTGGAAGATCTCGGCGGCCCGACCCTGGCCAGGATCCTCGACGAGCGCAATGCCGATGAATGGTTCGGTCGTTCGATCGAACAGCTGCTGCGCCTGCAGGCGATCCCGGTGCCGGCCGACTTCGGCCAGTTCGGCGAGGCGCTGCTGCAGCGCGATGCCGGCCTGTTCGATGAATGGTTCCTGCAGCGCCACCTGAACCTGGAGCTGGACTGCGGCGAGATCGAAGGGCTGCAGCTGGTACACCGCCGCTTGATGGACAACGCGCTGGGCCAGGCCCAGCTGATGACCCACCGCGATTACATGCCGCGCAATCTGATGCCGGTCGAAAATGGTCCCGCAGTGCTGGATTTCCAGGACCTGGTGCGCGGCCCGATCGCCTACGACGCGATGAGCCTGTTCAAGGACGCGTTCCTTAGCTGGCCGCTGGAGCGTGTGGACGAGTGGCTGGCGCAGTATCACGAGCGCGCCCGCGACGCCGGTCTGCCGGTGCCCGACCGCGCCACCTTCCTGCGCGATGCCGACTGGATGGGCATCCAGCGCCACGTGAAGATCCTGGGCCTGTTCTGCCGGCTGCGTTACCGCGACAACAAGGGCCATTACCTCGACGACGCACCGCGCTTCGTCACCTATCTGGATGAAGTACTGCCGCGCTATCGGGAACTGGCACCGCTGCAGCAGCTGCTGGACGAGCGCATCAAGCCGGCGCTGGCCGAGCTGGGTGCACCGATGCGCGTGGCCCGATGAAGGCGCTGGTCTTTGCCGCCGGCCTCGGCGAGCGCATGCGCCCGCTGACCCTGCACACGCCCAAGCCGCTGCTGGAAGTGGCTGGCAAGCCGTTGATCGTCTGGCACCTGGAACGCCTGGCCGCACTCGGCGTGCGCGAGGTGGTGGTCAACACCGCATGGCTGGCCGAACAGTTCCCGGCGACGCTGGGCGATGGCAGCCAATGGGGCCTGCACCTGCATTTCCTGTACGAAGGAGCGACCCCGCTGGAGACCGGCGGTGGCATCCTCAACGCCCTGCCGGTGCTGGGCGATGCCCCGTTCCTGGTGGTGAACGGCGACATCTGGACCGATTTCGATTTCGCCACGCTGCCGCGCGAGCCGCGGGGCCAGGCGCACCTGGTGCTGGTCGACAATCCGGTTCAGCACGCGGACGGTGACTACCGCCTCGATACGCAGGGGGTGCTGCACCACGATCGCGAAGGACCGTGCCTGACCTATGCCGGCATCGGCGTGTACCGTCCTTCGATCGTGGCCGACTGGCGCACGGTGATCGGCGAGGCGCCGGGCAGCGAGCGGCTGCCGCCGAAGTTCTCGGTGGTGCCGCTGCAGAAGCATTTCATGGCGCAGGGGTTGATGACGGGACAGCACCATCGGGGGCGCTGGACCGATGTCGGCACCGTGGATCGGCTTCGTGCGCTGGATGCTGAGTTGGCGGCGAACGGCTGAGCCCCTCGTGGCTGGTCGCTCAAATCAACAGCCGTGCTTGGCCGGGCGGTGTGGGTTCGCGGGGGACGCCGTGGACCCGTCCCTGGGGGCTTGGCCGCGGCATCCATGCCGCGGACACCCCCGCGAACCCACCCCGCCCGGCCTCTGACAGTTTCCGTGGGCGTCCAGCCACGGAAAAGAAAAAAGAAAAGCAAAAGCGGGTCGCTTCGCTGCGCTTGCTCTGGTGACGACCAAGGTCGACACCCACCAACAGCAGTCAGCAGTCAGCAGTGCAGTACGCAGTCCCGGCAGATCGCGGGAACCTGTCGAAGGCGGGGTGGGTCCGGTTGCGGGGGCGTGAGCCGCATGGATGCGGCGACCGAGCTTACATGGACGTACTTGCAGCGTCCCCCGCAACCGGACCCACCCCGCCATCCCACGGAGATGGCCAGCTTTTGACGTTGACGTTGATTCGGCGGGTGCAGGGCGCAGCCCTGCAAACAAACCCCACCCTCAGTAGCGGGGCCGGCCTTCTTCCAGCACCTGGCGCAGGAACGGCACGGTGATCCGCCGCTTCGCCGCCAGCGACTCGCGGTCCAGCCAGTCCAGCAGCGTGATCAACCCACCCAGCTCGCGCCCGGTGTGCGACAGCAGCCACTCGATGGATGCCTCGTCGATCGCCAGGCCGCGTCGCAGCGCGCGTTCGCGCAGCACCGCTGCCCGCCCCTCCTCATCCAGCGGCTGCAGCAGCACGCGCACGCACTGGCCCAGCCGTGAACGCAGGTCCGGCAGCACCAGGCCCAGCGCTTCCGGCGCCTTCTGCGCCGTGTACAGCACGGTCACGCCCGCGGCGCGCGCGCGGTTGTGGAAATCGAACAGCGCGATCTCGTCGTCGCGGTTGCCTGCAACCTCGTCCAGGCCGTCCAGCGCCACCAGCTCACGCGCCTCCAGCCCATCCAGCGCCGCACGCACGCGGCCGGCCGCACTGGCCAGCGGCACATAGGTCGGCAGGCGCCCTGCCTGCTCGGCGCTGGAACACATCGCCAGCGCCTGGTGGGTCTTGCCCGTGCCCGCCGCACCTTCCAGGTAGACCCAATCGTGACTGGCACCCACCGCGATCGCGCGCAGCTGCGCCAGCGCGCCATCCGGCGCGCCGATGAAGGTCTCCAGGCGCTGGTCCCGCGGGTAATGCAGGGCCAGCGGCAGTTGCGGCACACCCATCACTTCAGGTCGGGGCCTTTTTCGTTCGGAACGATGATATGGGGCGCATCGACCACGCCGTCAAGCACGATTGCCGGCTTCTCGCCCACGTACAGCTCGCTCTGGCGGTAACGCTGGTGCGCGTAGCGCAGCAGCACGTTGGTCACCGCCGCCACCGGCAGCGCCAGCAGCATGCCGAGGAAGCCGAACAGCTGGCCGCCGGCCATCACCGCGAAGATCACCGCCACCGGGTGCAGGCCGATCTTGTCGCCGACGATGCGTGGGGTCAGTACGTAGCTCTCCAGCAGCTGGCCCACGGTGAACACCACGCCGACCAGGATCAGCAGCTTCAGGTCGAAGCCCTGTGCCTGCACCAGCGCGGCGATCACCGCCATCAGCACGCCGGTGGTCGCGCCCAGGTACGGGATGAAACTGATCAGACCGGCAATCAGGCCGATCAGCAGGCCCAGCTTGAGGCCGACCAGCGACAGGCCGCCGGCATAGATCACGCCCAGTGCCAGCATCACCAGGAACTGGCCGCGGATGAACGCACCCAGCACCTCGTTGGACTCACGCGCCAACGCGCTGATGGTGCCAATGTGGTTGCGCGGAATCACCGACGCCACGCGCTCAACCAGCTTGTCCCAATCACGCAGGAAGTAGAACGCCAGGATCGGCAGCAACAGGATGTTGACCACCCAGGTCACCATCGCGAAGCCGGAGCGCGAGACGTAGCCCATGAACGTGGTGGCGAAGCCGCCGGCCTGCTGCCAGTGGCTGCGCACCCATTCGATCAGGCGGTCCGGGTCCAGCCACTGCATCACTTCCAGGCCGGTCTTCTGCTCGAACCAGGGAATCCCCTTCTCCATCAGCCACGCCTGTGCCTGCGGGGCAACCGCGATCAGGGTGGTGATCTGGCGCTCGATCATCGGTACCAGCACCAGCAGCAGCGCCACGATCACCAGCACCATCGCCGCAAACACCAGCACTACGCCGGTCATGCGCGAGCGGCCGGTGGCCTCGATGCGGTCCACCAGCGGGTCACCCAGCCAGGCCAGCGCCAGCGCCAGCACGAACGGGGTCAGGATCGGCGCCAGCAGCCACACCACCCAGCCGATCAGGCCGGCGAACAGGATGTATTTCAGGCGGCGCAGGAACTGCGCGATTTCCGCTTCCGGGGTCAGAGTCATCGCAGGCGGTACTCGTTGCTGACCGGGGCGGCCACCGGAGTACCGGTGGTGTCGTCGATCGGAGCGGGCAGGGCCGGCAGCGGAGCGCTCGGCACCAGCACGCCGTTGTCGCCCAGCATGCGGTTGAAGCCGGCCAGGCCGGTGGTCATCTCCAGGTTCAGCTCCAGCTGGCCAGCCGAGGCATGCAGGGGGGTGACATTGCGCACCACCGGCACCTCGCGCAGGCCGGCGGCCAGACGCAGGTAGTCGTCGGCGCTGTTGATGCCGGTGACCACCACACGGTAGGTCCCGGCCTGGCCGACGGCGGCGCCGGCCTTGGCATAGCGTTTGACCAGCGCATCGGCGGCGCCGTCGGCACCGGCCGCCATCGCGCGCATGGCGTTGGCGTCCTTGCTGGTCCACTTGTTCAGTTCACGGCCGTTGTCGACGAACACCCAGTCCGCCTGCCAGCCGCCATTGGCGCGGTACAACTTGCCGATCAGCTGCATCGGCGGCGAGTAGCGCGAGGAGGCACGGGCCACGGCGGCACTGTCCTGGCGCCAGATCGCACCCGCCAGCGCCTGTTCGGCGGCGCCACCACTGGGCAGGCCCAGCTTGTAGCCCCGCTCGATGGCGCGGTTCAGCAACGGCCGGGCGGCGTTGGCCTGCTGCACGCTGACCAGGCGCGGGCCACTGCCATCGTCGACAGCCAGCCACAGCACCGGCTTCGGTCGCGGCTGCGGCCACAGCGGCAGGCCCAGCGCCGACACCAGCGAGTCGACATCATCCTCGCGGAAGCGGGCCACCAGCAGGGTACGGAAGCTGGGGGCGCCACTGGCGCCCACGCTCTGGTCCTGCTTGTAGTCGTAGCTGGCCACGTAGTCCTTGGCGTTGCGCAGCGCCTGCACCACGCCGGGGCGGGACATCACGCTGCGGTCGCCGGACAGCTTGCCCAGTACCACGCTCAGGGCGCGGGCCAGGGCGCCGTTGCGATCGGCCTCGGCTTGGCTGTTGACGGGCACTTCGGCCTCGTACGCGCCACTGGCGGTGGCGACATCACCCTCGGTGCGAAGGCCGCTCTGGGCCATCGTGGCCACCGGCAGGCTCAGCGCAAGGAGCAGGGTCAGAATCAGGCTGCGGCGCATCAGGACATCCATTGGCTCGACGTATCCGGGGGAATTGTTGCCCGAATACGGCCTTTGCGCCAATGCGGCCTGTTAAAATCGCCCGTTCAACCCCTGCCAGCGCCGACGCCCGTGACCAACACCCCGTCTTCCGCCCCCTCCCCCCTCACCTATCGTGACGCGGGGGTCGATATCGACGCCGGCAATGCGCTGGTCGAGCGGATCAAGCCCCTGGTCAAGCGCAGCTTCCGCCCGGAAGTGATGGGCGGCCTGGGTGGCTTCGGTGCCCTGTTCGACCTGTCCAACAAGTACCGCGAGCCGGTGCTGGTGTCGGGTACCGACGGCGTGGGCACCAAGCTGAAGCTGGCCCACCAGCTGAACCGCCACGATACGATCGGCATCGACCTGGTCGCCATGTGCGTGAACGACGTGCTGGTGCAGGGCGCCGAACCGCTGTTCTTCCTGGACTACTTCGCCACCGGCAAGCTGGACATCGACACCGCCGCAGCGGTCGTGGGCGGCATCGCCAACGGCTGCACCGAGGCCGGCTGTGCGCTGATCGGCGGCGAAACCGCTGAAATGCCCGACATGTACGCCCCCGGCGAATACGACCTGGCCGGCTTCACGGTCGCCGCGGTGGAGAAGAGCGAGCTGAAGGACGGCGCCAGCGTGGCCGCCGGCGACGTGCTGATCGGCATCGCCTCCTCCGGCCCGCACTCCAACGGCTACTCGCTGGTGCGCCGCATCTACGACCGCGCCGGTCGCCCGGCCGATCTGGAGCTGGAAGGCGGCGTGAAGCTGGTCGATGCGCTGATGGCACCGACCCGCCTCTATGTGAAGCCGATCCTGTCGCTGCTGAAGTCGCACGGCGAGGCCATCCATGGCATGGCCCACATCACCGGCGGCGGCCTGACCGAGAACATCATCCGCGTAGTGCCCGACGGCCTCGGCCTGGACATCCAGGCGTCGTCATGGGCCCTGCCGCCGGTGTTCCGGTGGCTGCAGAAGGAAGGCGCGGTGGCCGACAGCGAGATGTGGCGCACCTTCAACTGCGGCATCGGCTTCGTGCTGATCGTCGCAGCGGACCAGGTGGCTGCCGTTTCCGATGCAGTCAAGGCGCAGGGCCTGGAGCACTGGACCATCGGCCAGGTGGTCACCGCCGAAGGCGCCGAACGCGTCCACATCGGCTGACGCCGGCAACCCAGGAGCCCCGCATGGACGCAACGCCCCCTTTGTCGCCCGCCCCCGTGCCGCCGCCGCTGGCGACGGTACCGCCGTTCAGCGCGCAGGATGCCGACCACCTGCGCATGCTGGCCATCGCACACTACGTGGTCGGTGGCCTGATCGTGCTGTTCTCGCTGATCTTCATCCTGCACATCGTGATCGGCATCGCCGCGTTGACCGGCAGCCTGCCGATGAAGTCCGGCGGCGAGCCCTCCTCGCTGGAGGAACAGCGCCTGATGGGCTGGGTGTTCACCGTTCTCGGCTGCGTCGTCGTGTTCGGTGGCATCACGCTGGGCGCGTTCGTGGCCTATGCCGGCCGCTGCCTGTCCCGCCGCCGTCGCCATCTGCTGTGCCTGATCGCGGCTGGCCTGGCTTGCCTGTTCACGCCGGTCGGCACGGTGCTGGGGGTGTTCAGCCTGATCACCCTGCTGCGCCCGCAGGTCAAGGCCGCCTTCGACCTTCCCGCCGCGACCGCATGACCGCCTCCGGCAATCCACCGCCGCTGCCGCATCAGACCCTGGCGCAGCTGCAGCTGACCAGCCATCTGCAGACACTGAGAGTGCTGTTCTACGCCCTGGCCGGTTTCCACTGGGTCGCCGCGGTGGCGTTCCTCGGCCTCAGCGGCTGGGTGGCCCAGTCGCGCGGGTTGGAGGATGCCTGGATGCTGACCACGGTCTATGCGTCCATCGCCGTGCTGGCCGCCGTGCTGGGGTTCGTGCAGCTGCACACCGCGCGCCAGCTGTCACATCGCACCGGGCTGGCCTGGTGCCAGCGCGCGGCGTGGCTGGGCGTGCTGGCTGGACCACTGGGCATGGCGTTGGCCGCCTATGCCTGGGTGTTCCTGTCCAAGCCGGAAATGGCTGCGCTGTTCGACCGCGGTGATCACCTCAGTGCCTGAACCTGCCGGCAGACGCCCCGTCCTCATCTGATCGATTTCCCATGTCCGCGCCTGCCCTCCCGACGTCTGATTCGCCCACCACCCGCCGCTTCCCGGTCCCGAAGAAGTGGGCTTTCGCCGCCGTACTGGCTGTCTTCGCGATCAGCTGGATCCACCCGCTGTGGCCCATCGAGCAGGCCCTGCACAGCACGCTGACCGTGGTCGGTCTGGCCGCGCTGCTGTGGGTCGACCGCCGCGGCGGCTGGCTGGGCAACGGCGCCTTCATCGCCATCTGCGGCTTCATCGCCCTGCACTGCGTGGCGGCGCGCTGGCTGTATTCCAACGTGCCCTACGACGCCTGGGCGCAGATGCTGACCGGCTGGTCGCCGAATGCGGCCTTCGGCTGGCAGCGCAACCATTTCGACCGCCTCATCCACTTCCTGTTCGGCGTCTGCTTCACCCCCGCACTGCTGCAGCTGGCCCGTCATGCGTGGCCGGCGCTGCGCCTGGGCCAGGCCTTCACCCTGGCGGTGATGACCGTGATGTGTGCCAGCCTGGTCTACGAATGGTTCGAATGGGCCATCGCGCTGGCGCTGTCGCCGGATGCCGCCGAAGCCTACAACGGCCAGCAGGGTGACATGTGGGATGCGCATGCCGACATGCTGATGGCGACCGTCGGCAGCCTGCTGACCTGGCCTCTGATCCGCCGGAGTTCCCTGCAATGACCGCCCCAACCCGCATCGCCGTGCTCGCCTCGGGCCGCGGCAGCAACCTGCAGGCCATCCTCGACGCGATCGGCAGCGGCCGCCTGTCGGCCGAGGTGGTCGGCGTGTTCTCCGACCGCCCCGCCGCAGAGGCCCTGCTGCGTGTCGATGCCGGCCTGCGCTGGGCGCATGCACCGAAGGAATTCAGCGACCGCGCCAGCTACGAGCAGGCGCTCGGCGATGCGCTTGCCGCGGTACAGCCGGACTGGATCGTCTGTGCCGGCTACATGCGCATCCTTGGTCCGGCCTTCGTGCAGCGTTTCGATGGCCGCCTGGTCAACATCCACCCGTCGCTGCTGCCGCTGCACAAGGGCCTGGACACCCACGCGCGGGCGCTGCAGGCCGGTGACGCCGAGCATGGCGCCAGCGTGCACCTGGTGGTCCCCGAACTGGATGCCGGCGCGGTGCTGGCGCAGGCCCGCGTGCCGGTGCGGCCCGGCGACGACGCGCAGGCGCTGGCCGCACGCGTGCTTGCGGTGGAGCATCCGCTGCTGATCGCCACACTGCAGCTGCTGTGCGAGGGCCGCCTGGCTGAACGGAAGGGTCAGCCCTGGCTGGACGGTCACCCCCTGTTTAGCCCCTTGGCCCTAGATTCCGCCGGAAACCTGAACCGGTAACGCTCTTGCACACGCCCCGCTGACTGCGGGGCTGGCATCCTGCCCCCTCCCGCGGTTCCTGTCCTCCATGAAGACCACGACGCTGCTGTCCACTTCACTGCTGTTGTCGCTTGCCGTGCTTCCCGCTGTGGGCTGGGGCCAGGCGCAGCCGCCTGCGGCTTCCCCGCCGCCCACACCCGCTGCGCTGCCACCGAACGAGCCCAGTGTGCCGCTGTTGCCGGCACTGGCCTGGGAGCCGCCGCCGCTGCAGCCGTTCACCGCCACCTACCAGGCCTTCTACAAGGGCAAGGAAGCGGGTGATGCCAGCATGCAGGTCACCCACACCGGCGGCAGCCAGTGGCGCGTGGATATGCAGGTGGTCGGCCGCCGCGGCTTTGCCAGCGTGCTCGGCCTGAACATCGAGCAGAGCACGGTGTTCGAGGAGCGCAGTGGCGTCTACGCACCGCTCAGCCAGAGCACGGTGCGCAAGGGCCTGTTCCTGGGCAAGAAGGCCGTGGGCACTTACAACTGGCAGGCCGGCACCGCGCAATGGACCGGCGACGTCAAGAAGGAGCGCGCGCAGCCGATTCCGCTGCGGGCCGGCGACCAGAGCGCGCTGCTGATCAACCTGGCCATCATGCGCGATGCGCGTCCGGGCGCCACCATGCATTACCGCTACGTGGACATGGGCAAGGTCCGCGAACACGACTACCAGGCCGCGCCGCAGACCGAGAACGTCGAGGTCGGCGACCTGTCCTACAACGCGCTGCGGGTCTACCGGACCAACGGTGGCAGAAACGAAACCATTCTCTGGATCGCCAACGGTGTCCCCACCCCGGTGCGCATCCTGCAACGCGAAGACGGCGAAGACCGCGTCGACCTGCGCCTGATCGAATACCAAGGAGTCTGAGCATGAATACCCTGACCCGCCCCCTCACCTGGATCGCAGCCGCTGCCCTGACCGTGGCCAGTCTGCCGGCCATGGCGCTGGAACCGTTCAAGGCGGATTACCTGGCCAGCTACATGGGCATGCAGGCCAACGGCACCATGACCCTGGCCAGCGAAGGCAGCAACAAATGGCGCTACAGCCTGCAGGTGAAGAACCAGCTGGCCGACCTCAGCCAGAGCACGGTGTTCGAGGAAGTGCGCGGCCAGCTGCGCCCGCTCAGCAGCCAGGACCGTTCGGCACTGCTGGTGAAGAAGCGCAACGTGCAGGCCAACTACAACTGGACCAGCAACCAGGCCACCTGGACCGGCGACATCAAGCCGGACCGTGCGGGCCCCATCGCGCTGAAAGCAGGCGACATGGACGCGCTGCTGATCAACCTGGCGATCGCCCGTGACCTGGCCGCCGGCAAGCCGCTGACCTATCGCATGGTGGACGAAGGCCGGATCAAGAACATGACCTACCGCGTGATCGGCAAGGAATCGATCACCGTGGCCGGCAAGAGTTACGAAGCCACCAAGGTCTCGCGCGCCGATGGCAACAAGGAGCTGATCGCCTGGATCGTGCCGGACTTCCCGGTGCCGGCGCGCATGCTGCAGCGTGAGAGCGGCCGCGATGCGCTGGACCTGACCATCAAAGCGATGAACTGAGTGCCGGGGTCGGATCCCATCCCCTCGGGGATGGGCTCTGACCCCGGTTGTGTGGCTGGGGTCGGAGCCCTTTCCGATGGAAAGGGCTCCGACCCCGGACCCCGCGAAAAGAAAACGCCCGCTTTCGCGGGCGTTTTTCTTACTTCTTTTCCTCGGCCGCCGCCGGCTTGAACTCGGTGCGGCAGTCCACGCGGATCTGCTCGCCGGTGCTGCGCCAGACAAAGGTGCGGCAATGACGGTTGCCGTCCTGGCTGTCGTTCACCGCGACCGCATAGAACGACTCGATGATCTCGTCACGCGTGACCGTGCCGTCGCCGTTCCAGTCCATGTCCTTCTGCTCGATGCCCTGGGTGATGGCGATGTTGGCGTACCAGGCATAGCCCAGCCACGCCAGCACGATCAGCACCAGGGCCAGCAGCGCCTTGCGACGCGGGCTGAACTTGCCGCGCAGGATCATGGCACGCGCCGGATGGTGGCGCCGAGCGAAGACAGCTTCTCTTCGATGTTCTCGTAGCCGCGATCAAGGTGGTAGATGCGGTCGATGGTGGTATCGCCGCTGGCCATCAGGCCGGCCAGGATCAGCGAGGCCGACGCACGCAGGTCGGTCGCCATCACCGGTGCGCCGCTCAGGTGCTCGCTGCCACGCACGATGGCGGTGTGGCCTTCAACCTGGATGTCCGCGCCCAGGCGCAGCAGTTCGTTGACGTGCATGAAACGGTTCTCGAAGATCGTTTCGTTGATCACGCCCACGCCATCGGCCACGCAGTTGAGCGCCATGAACTGCGCCTGCATGTCGGTCGGGAATGCCGGGTACGGCGCGGTGGTCAGGTTGACCGCCTTCGGCCGCCTGCCCTGCATGTCCAGGGTGATGCTGTCGTCGGTGGTCTCGATCTTCGCACCGGCCTCGACCAGCTTGGACAGCACCGCGTCCATGGTGTTCGGGCGCGCACGGTTGACCGTGAGCTTGCCACCGGTCATCGCCGCGGCCACCAGGAAGGTGCCGGTCTCGATGCGGTCGGGCAGCACTTCGTGGCGGCCACCGGACAGGCGCTCGACGCCCTCGATCACCAGGCGGGCGGTGCCCAGGCCTTCGATCTTCGCGCCCAGCGCGATCAGGCAGTGCGCCAGGTCGGTCACTTCCGGTTCCATCGCGCAGTTGTCGAGGACGGTGGTCCCTTCAGCCAGCACTGCGCCCATCAGCACGTTCTCGGTGCCGGTGACGCTGACCATGTCGAAGGTGAAGTGGCCACCCTTCAGGCGCTTGGCGCTGGCCTTGATGAAGCCGTTCTCGACCACGATCTCGGCGCCCAGCGCCTGCAGCCCCTTGATGTGCTGGTCGACCGGTCGCGAGCCGATCGCGCAGCCGCCCGGCAGCGACACTTCGGCGGCGCCGAAGCGGGCCAGCAGCGGGCCCAGCACCAGGATCGAGGCGCGCATGGTCTTGACCAGCTCATACGGTGCGACGTGCTGGTTGACCGGACGCGGGTCGACCACGATCGCGCTGCCGCGCGACAGCGTGCCCTGGTCGATGGTGACCTTGGCGCCCAGCTCGCCCAGCAGCTTCACCGTGGTGACCACGTCGTGCAGGTGCGGCACGTTGGTGATCTCCACCGGCGCATCGGCCAGCAGGGTCGCGCAGAGAATGGGGAGGACGGCGTTCTTGGCGCCGGAGATGCTCACTTCACCGTGCAGCGCAGCGCCGCCGGTCACAACGATCTTGGCCATGTATTCGGGATCTTCTGCGGTTCAGCCGGCTTCGGCCGGGGTCACGGTTTTCAGCGCCAGCGCGTGGATCGCGCCGCCCATCAGGTCGCCCAGGGTGGCATACACCATGCGGTGGCGGGCCAGCGGCATCTTGCCGGCGAAGGCCTCGCAGACCACGGTCGCTTCGAAATGCACGCCATCGTCGCCCTGCACGTCGGCGCGGGCGCCAGGCAGGCCGGTTTCGATCAGATTGCGGATGGTGTCGGCGTCCAACGGGCTTTCCTAATAAAATGTGGGTCCATTCTACTTCCGCTGCGTGGCGTCCGCATGGCCGAATCCCTGTTGCCCCCCCGTTCCGTCGACCCTGCCGGCCTGGTTGCCAGTGGCCGCCGCGTGTTCGAGATCGAGCGGCAGGCCCTGGATGCCGTGGCCGACCGCCTCGGCGAGGCCTTCCAGCAGGCCTGCCAGGCGATCCTGGCCAGCCGCGGGCGGGTGGTCGCCACCGGCATGGGCAAGTCCGGCCACATCGCCCGCAAGATCGCCGCCACCCTGGCGTCCACCGGTACGCCGGCGTTCTACGTGCACCCCGGTGAAGCCGGCCATGGTGACCTGGGCATGATCACCGAAGACGACGTGGTGCTGGCCCTGTCCTATTCGGGCGAGTCCGACGAGGTGCTGATGCTGCTGCCGGTGCTCAAGCGCCAGGGCAACCTGCTGATCTCCATGACCGGCCGCCCGCAGTCCAGCCTGGCCACCGCCGCCGACATCCATCTGGACGTGAGCGTGCCGGCCGAGGCCTGCCCGCTGGCGCTGGCACCGACTTCCAGCACCACCGCCTCGCTGGCGATGGGCGATGCACTGGCCGTGGCCCTGCTCGATGCACGTGGCTTCACCGCCGATGACTTCGCCCGCTCGCACCCGGCCGGCAGCCTCGGCCGTCGCCTGCTGCTGCACATCACCGACGTCATGCACACCGGCGACGACCTGCCCAGCGTGGGCGCCGACGCCAGCCTCAGCGAGGCGCTGGTGGAAATGAGCCGCAAGCGGCTGGGCATGACCGCCGTGGTTGACGCCGACGGCGTGCTGATCGGGCTGTTCACCGACGGCGACCTGCGCCGTGCGCTGGACAGCGCGCTGGATGTGCGCACGGCGAAGATCGCCGACGTGATGACCCGCAACCCGCGCACCATCGGCGCCGACCAGCTGGCGGTCGAGGCCGCCCGCCTGATGGAGACCCACAAGATCACCGGCCTGATCGTGGTTGATGGCCAGGGCCGCGCGGTGGGCGCGCTGAACATTCATGACCTGTTGCGGGCCCGGGTGGTTTAACCGACAGTCCGTAGACCCCATTCAGTCTGTAACGCCGCACCCGCCCACAACGAGCCTGCCGCCCTGATGCCCTGGTCCCCCCTGCCCGCCTTCCCCGCCCACCTGCATGCCGCTGCGGCCCAGATCCGCCTGGCCTGCTTCGACGTGGACGGCACCCTCACCGACGGTCGGCTGTACTACGACAAGGACGGCAACGAGAGCAAGGCGTACTTCGTGCAGGATGGCCTGGGCCTGAAACTGCTGCAGCAGCACGGTATCCACCCCGTGCTGATCACCGCGCGCAACAGCCAGTCCGCGCTCAAGCGCGGCGCCGACCTCGGCATCGACACCCAGATCGCCGTGGGCGACAAGCTGGCCAGCGTGCAGGCGCTGTGTGCGCAGCACGGGATCGGCCTGGAACAGGTGGCGTTCATGGGCGATGACCTGCCCGATCTGGCGCCGCTGGGTGCGGTCGGCCTTGCGGTGGCCCCGGCCAATGCCCATCCGTGGATCGCCGAACGCGTGCATTGGCAGACCCGCGCCGAGGGTGGCCGTGGCGCCGCGCGCGAGCTGTGCGACATCCTGCTGGCCGCCCAGGGCCGCGCGGATGCGGTGCTGGCGAGGTTTGGCGCATGAACCTGCCCACCTTGAACTGGCGCACCGCGCTCGGCATCAGCCTGCTGCTGGCCGCGCTGCTGAGCAGCTGGGCGGCGCTGCGCAACCGCGACAAGGGTCCAGCCACGGGAGGCCAGGAAATCGGCGTGGATTACATCCTGCATGACTTCCAGATCGTTGCCCTGGATGAGCACGGCAAGGAATCGACCACCCTGCGCGCACCGCGGCTGGAGCGCCAGCGCGGCGACCAGACCATCAACATCGCCACCCCGCTGTTCGAGATGCCGGACAAGGATGGCAAGCACTGGACGCTGCGTGCCGAGACCGGCTGGCTCAGCGCCAAGGGCGACGAGATGAAGCTGCGCGGCAAGGTTGCCGGCGACAGCCCGGCGGGCCCGGGCGTGGTGCCGACCACCTTCCGCACCGACCACCTGGACGTGTTCCCGAAGGAGAACCGCGCCCGTACCGACGCCCTGGTGACCATGACCCGCCCGGGCATGGAACAGTCCGGCGTCGGCTTCGAAGTGGATTCGAAGAACAACACGTATCATTTCCTCAGCCAGTCCAAGGGCCGTTACACGCCCAGACGCTGATTCCGCCGCCAGCCCGCGACGTCTCCGGACAGGCGCAGGGCCGGCAGCCCCACCCTCCGCCCCCGGCCCGCCCGGCAGGCCCCCACCGGTAGAACGGACCCCGATGAAGATTCCCTTTGCCGCCGTACTCGCGCTCGGTCTTCTTGTCCCCAGCGCCGCCTTCGCCAAGTCCACCGACCGCAACGAAGACATGCACATCGATTCCGGCGCCCAGTCCGGCATGCTCACCGGCGACGGCAAGACCGTGCTGTCGCAGGGCGTGATCATCACCCAGGGCACGCTGGACCTGCGTTCGTCCGAGGCCGAGATCTACCTCAAGGACGGCGAGGCCGTGCGCGTGGTCTTCACCGGCAAGCAGGCCAAGATGAAGCAGCAGCTTGATGACGGCACCTGGATGGATGCGCTGGCTGATCGCATCGACTACGACATCAAGACCGAGATCATCACCCTGACCGGCAACTACAAGGTCACCAGCGCGCGCGGCACCAATGCCGGCCAGCGCATGGTCTACAACACCCGCACCGGCGAGATGAACTCCGGTGGTGACGGCAGCCGCGTGCGTACCGTCATCCCGCCGAAGAACAAGACCCCGGCCGCGCCTGCGGCACAGCCCAAGGCCACCACGCCGGCACAGCCGGCCGGGAGCAGGAAGTAATGCTCGTCGCCAAGGGCCTGCGCAAAAAGTACAAGCAGCGCGAAGTGGTCAAGGACTTCGGGCTGACCCTCGATGCGGGTGAAGTGGTCGGCCTGCTCGGCCCCAACGGTGCCGGCAAGACCACCTGTTTCTACATGATCGTCGGTCTGGTGGCCGCCGATGCCGGCAGCATCGTGCTCGACGGCAAGGACATCACCGGCGACCCGATGTACACCCGCGCCAAGCAGGGGGTGGGCTACCTGCCGCAGGAACCGTCGGTGTTCCGCAAGCTTACCGTGGCCGACAACATCCGCCTGGTGCTGGAACTGCGCGAGGACCTGGACTCGGCCGGCCGCGAGCGCGAATTGAACGGCCTGCTCGACGAGCTGCAGCTGGGCCATGTCGCCGACCAGCTCGGCGCCAGCCTGTCCGGTGGCGAACGCCGCCGCTGCGAGATCGCCCGCGCACTGGCCGCACAACCGCGCCTGATCCTGCTCGACGAACCGTTCGCCGGTGTCGACCCGATTTCGGTCGGCGAGATCCAGCGCATCGTCACCCACCTCAAGCAGCGTGGCATCGGCGTGCTGATCACCGACCACAACGTGCGCGAGACCTTGGGTATCTGCGACCGCGCGTATATCCTCGCCGAGGGCAGCGTGCTGGCCCAGGGTTCGCCGGAGGCGATCCTGGACAACGCCGATGTACGTCGCGTCTACCTCGGGGATTCCTTCAAGCTGTGAAGCAGTCGCCGGGTCCCTTTCCTTCCTTTCGGCACAGGCATGAAGACTCGGCTGCAGACATCGTTGGGACAGCAACTGGTGCTCACGCCCCAGTTGCAGCAGGCGATCAAGCTGCTGCAGATGTCGGCCACCGAGCTGGAGCTGGAGATCGCGCAGGCAGTGGAAAGCAACCCGCTGCTGGACTGGACCGACAGCAACGACAGCAGCGCCGCCAATGAAGGCAGCGATGGCAACGACAACGAAGCGCCTGCAGAGCGCAGCGATGAGGGCGACGACTGGGCGCCGACCGAACTGGACTGGACGACGACCGGCAGCGGTGGCAGCTTCGATGATGACGACGACAACGGCAGCGCCGCCGAGCGCGTAGCCGAAACCGAAACACTGGCCGACCATCTGCTGTGGCAGCTGCATCTGTCGCATCTGTCCTCGCGTGATCGCAGCATCGGTGCCGCGCTGATCGATGCACTGGACGACGATGGTTACCTGCGCGAGCCGCTGGCCACCATCGCTGAAACCCTGTTGCCGGCGATCCACGCCGACGAGGACGAGATCCTCGCCGTGCTGCACCGCATCCAGCGCTTCGATCCGGTGGGTGTGGCTGCACGCACGCTGGGCGAATGCCTGCTGCTGCAGCTGGATGTGCTGGCCGGCGACACGCCCGGCCTGCTCCTGGCGCGACAGATTGCCGCAGGACCCCTGGAACGTTTGCCTCGCAGCGGCGTCACCGGGCTCGCCCATGAGTTGAAGCTGCCGCTGGACGAGGTCGAGACTGCCGTGGCGCTGCTGCGTTCGCTGGACCCGCGCCCGGGCACGCAGATCGCGCCGCTGTCGCAGGACACCTATGTGGTGCCGGATGTGGTGGTGTGGCGGCAGAACGGCGTATGGCGCGCAGCGCTGGCCGCGCATGCCGGGCCGAAGGTGGTGATCCACCGCGGCTACGAACAGCTGATCCGACGTTGTGGCGACGCCGATGCCGGCTACCTGCGTGCCCAGCTGCAGGAAGCGCGCTGGCTGCTGAAAGGGCTGCAGCAGCGTGGTGAAACCCTGCTGCGCGTCGTGCGCAGCCTGATCCTGCAGCAGGCCGGCTTCCTCGAATTCGGCGAGCAGGCGCTGCGTCCACTGACCCTGCGCGAGATCGCCGCCGAGCTCGGCCTGCACGAATCCACGGTCTCGCGCGCGATCGCCCGCAAGCACGTGCGTACCCCGCGAGGCACCCTGCCGCTGCGCGCCTTCTTCGCCTCGGGCATCGATACCGAGAGCGGTGGCGAGGCGTCCAGCACCGCCATCCAGGCGATGATCCGGCGCCTGATCGACGACGAGAACCCGCGCAAGCCGCTTTCTGACGCCAAGCTGGCTGACCTGCTCAAATCGTCGGGAATTCCAGTAGCGCGACGCACCGTGGCGAAGTATCGTGAAGCCATGAACATTTCCGCCTCGCACGAAAGGGTCAGAATCGCTTGACGCGCCGCCGCGCCCGGCGGAGAGGTTCATTGGCACATCCGAACACAGGAGAAACCCGATGCGCATCGAAACGTTTGGCAAAGATGTCGAAGTCACCCCGGCCCTGCAGTCCTATGTTGAGGAGAAGCTGGCCCGGATCGGAAAGCACTTCGACCAGCACTGCGAAGCGCGGGTGACCCTCAAGCTGCAGAAGACCGAACACCACGTCGACGCCAGCCTCAACATTCCCGGCCAGACCCTGCACGCCGAGGCCAATGCCCAGACCATGTATGCCGCGATCGACCTGCTTGCGGACAAGCTTGACCGTCTGGTGATCAAGCACAAGGAGAAAAAACAGCAGCACGCACCGCTGCCGGTGGGCGACAATGGTGGCTGATCGCCACCGTTCCCCGCAGACATGCCCCTGACTGACCTCCTGGCGGCCGTGCAGACCCAGCTCTGCACGGCCACCGACCGTGACAGCGTCCTGCAGGCCGCCGCCGGGTTGCTGGCCTGCCGCCAGGCCAACGCCGAACAGATCTATCTGAACCTGTGCCAGCGCGAAGCGCTGGGCAGCACAGCCATCGGCCACGGCATCGCCATTCCCCACGGCCGCGCGCCAACCCTGGACCGCCCCCGCGGCGCCCTGCTGCGGTTGGCCACCCCGGTCGATTTCGGTGGCGAGGAGCCGGTGGACCTGGTGTTCGCGATGGCCGTCCCCGCCCACTACACCCACCAGCACCTGATGCTGCTGTCCGAGCTGGCCGAGCTGTTCTCGGCGCCGGACATCCGCCAGGCCCTGCGCGAAGCGGGCGATGCCCGGGCGCTGCGCGAGGCGCTGGACATGACCCCACCTGCGAGTGCCGCATGAATACCAGCATCACCGCCCGTGAACTGTTCGAACAGCAGCGCGAGCGGCTGGGGCTGCGCTGGGCTGCCGGCAAGTCCGGCGAGAAGCGCGAGCTGGAGGCCGGCAACACGGTCTCGCGGCGTCCGTCGCTGGCCGGCTATCTCAATGCGATCTACCCCAACAAGGTGCAGATCCTGGGCACCGAGGAACTGTCCTGGCTGGATGCGCTGGAACCGCGCCAGCGCTGGGAGACCATCGAAAAGATCATGCAGTCGCACCCGCTGGCGCTGGTGCTGACCCGCAACCAGGCCTGCCCGGAAGACCTGCGCGCTGCCGCGGACGAATCCGGCACGCCGCTGTGGCTGTCGCCCAAGCGCGGCCACGAACTGCTCAACCACCTGTCCTACCACCTGGCGCGTACGCTGGCGCCGCGGGTGATCCTGCACGGCGTGTTCATGGAGATCTACTCCATCGGCGTGCTGATCACCGGCGAAGCGGGATCCGGCAAGAGCGAACTGGCGCTGGAACTGCTCAGCCGTGGCCATCGCCTGGTGGCCGACGATGCCCCCGAATTCACCCAGATCGCACCCGATGTACTCGATGGGACCTGCCCGGAGCTGCTGCAGGACCTGCTGGAAGTGCGCGGCCTGGGCGTGTTGAACGTGCGCGAGATGTTCGGCGACACGGCTGTAAAGAAGAACAAGTACCTTCGGCTGATCGTCCACCTGACCAAGCCGATGACCGAACCCACCCCGCATGGCTACGAGCGCCTGACCGGCGATTCGGGCACCCGCCATGTGCTGGACCTGGACGTACCGCTGATCACCCTGCCGGTGATGCCCGGCCGCAACCTGGCCGTGCTGACCGAGGCGGCCACCCGCCTGCACATCCTGCGCACCAAGGGCATCGACCCGGCAGCCATGTTCATCGCCCGCCACAGCAACCTGCTGGAACGGCGAACACCCTGATTTCCCTGCCCTTCGAAGAGCCTGTCCATGAGCACCGTCACCCCCTCCGCCCCGACCCTGATCATCGTCAGCGGCCTGTCCGGCTCGGGTAAATCCGTCGCCCTGAAGACCTTCGAGGACCAGGATTACTACTGCTCGGACAACCTGCCGATCAATCTGCTGCCCGACTTCGTGCGCAGCCTGCTGACCAACCACGACGGCAGCGCACCACGGCGTCTGGCCGTAGGCATCGACGTTCGCGGCCAGGCCGACCTGAGCCAGCTGGGCGACTGGCGGCAGCTGGCGGCCGACGCCGGCGTGGACGTGAAGGTGCTGTTCTTCGAAGCCAGCGACGAGACGCTGCTCAAGCGCTACGCCGACACCCGCCGCCGCCATCCGCTGAGCCAGCTGGGCCTGTCGCTGCCTGAAGCCATCGCCCGCGAACGCGAGTTGACCGCACCGCTGCGCCGCGAGGCCGATGCGGTGATCGACACCAGCAGCCTCAACGTGCATCAGCTGCGGCGGCGGATCATCACCGAGTTCACGATGGACCATGCCACCGGCCTGTCGCTGCTGTTTGAATCGTTCGCCTACAAGCGCGGCGTGCCGGCCGAGGCGGACTTCGTGTTCGATGCGCGGGTGCTGCCCAATCCGCACTGGGACCCGGACCTGCGCGCGCTCAGCGGTCGCGAACCGGGTGTACGCGACTACCTGGAAGCGCAGCCGGACGTGCAGCGCTACCTGGCCCAGCTGATGGACTTCCTCGATACCTGGCTGCCGAAGCTGGGTGATGGCACCCGCAGCTATGTGACCGTGGCGTTCGGCTGCACCGGCGGCAAGCACCGGTCGGTGTTCCTGGCCGAGCGCCTGGCCCGGCATGCCCGCGAGATGGGCTGGGAAGACGTGGCGACGTACCACCGCGAACAGGATTGAGGGGGGGGGCGGCCGGGCTGCGCCCGGCACCCGCCGGTAGTGCCGGCCGCTGGCCGGCAACAGCAACAGCAACAGCAGAAGCGGCATTCCGTGGGATGGCGGGGCGGTGTGGGTCTGCAGGACACGCCGTGAACCCCGCTCCGCGGTCCGGCCCAGCCGCTGGCGGCTGGGCGTTCGGGCGCTTGCGAAGCAGTGCTTCGCAAGCAAAGCGCCCTCCCCCCTGGGGGCTCGATGGCGCCATCCATGGCGCCAACGGTCCTGCAGACCCACACCGCCCCACCTCTGACAGATTTCTGCTGCGGGTGGGTGTCGACCCTGGTCGACACGATGGATCCACGCCTGCGTGGATGAATCGCTGTCAGGCATCGAAAAACGGATGGGGTCGGATCTCTTTCTCAACGGAAAAGGCCTCCCCTGGGAGCAACGCTGAATACGGGACACAGTGCCCCTCTCCTGCTGCTATCGCCAATTCACCTTGACCTGTTAACGTGCAGTAATGACCTGTGGCATTCTCCTCGTAACACATCCTGGGGTCGGGACCGCCCTGCTTGACGTGGCGACCCGGCTCCTGCGGCAGTTGCCGCTGAAAACCGAAGCTTTCGAAGTACCGTTCGACGCAGACCTGGACGCCCTGCTCCCGCTCGCCTCGGCCGCCCTGCGGCGGGTTGACGGGGGTGATGGTGTGCTGATCCTGACCGACCTGTACGGCGCCAGCCCTGCCAACCTTGCCGGGCAGCTGGCCCGGCTGGGGACCCCGGTTCGCCGGGTGTCGGCGCTGAGCCTGCCGATGTTGCTGCGGGTGATGAATTATCCGGAACAGGGACTGGATCAACTGCCCGCCACAGCCGCGGCGGGTACCCGTAATGGAGCGATAGTCGACGATGCTTGAACGAGAACTCACCGTGAGCAACCGCCTGGGCCTGCATGCCCGGGCCACCGCCAAGCTGGTGCAGACCCTGGCGCCGTTCCGCTGCAACGTGACCATGGCCGCCAAAGGCCGTGAGATCAACGCCAAGAGCATCATGGGCGTGATGCTGCTGGCCGCCGGCCAGGGCACCCCGGTCACCGTGCGGATCAACGGCGAGGACGAAGCCGCCGCGATGGAGGCGGTGGTCGGCCTGTTCGAACGCCGTTTCGACGAGGACAGCTGAGCGTGCCACGCGCACGCGCCGGCCAACCCCCTTCCGGCCAGCGGCCGGTACTGCTGCTGGCCGGGCATGGTGCCGCCCGCGGCACGGCAATGGGCCGCGCCCGCGTGCGCCTGCCGCATGCACTGGAAGTGGCCGAGCAGCGCGTTGCCGCCCACCAGGTCGAGGCCGAGCTGGCGTGCCTGCATCGCGCGCTGGACGCCGCGCGCTCGGAGATGCACGAGCTGCGCCAGCGCCTGCATGGAGCGCTGAACCAGGAAGTGGGTGAGTTCCTCGACCTGCATGCGCTGCTGCTGGACGATCCCGAGCTGCTGTATGGGCTGGACGAACTGATCCGCAGCGGACCGTACAGCGCCGGCTATGCGTTGCGCCTGCAGCGCGACCGCCTGGCCAAGGTCTTCGACGGCATGGACGATGCTTACCTGAAGAGCCGCATGGACGACCTCGACCATGTGATCGGCCGCATCCATGCCTTCCTGCAGCCCGAACGCCCGCCAGCGGTGAAAGGCCTGGCCGGCGAGATCCTGGTCTGCGACAACATCGCGCCCTCCGAACTGGCACAGCTGCAGGCGCAAGGCGTGGTCGGCATCGTCACCGCCGCCGGCAGCGCGCTCTCGCACAGCGCGATCCTTGCGCGCAGCCTGCACCTGCCCTTGATCGTCAACGTGCCGCAGCTGCTCAGCCGCATCGCCGATGGCGACGTGCTGATCATCGACGGCGCCGACGGCAGCATCACCGCCAATCCACAGGCCGACAATCTGCGCGACTACCGCGCACGACTGAAGGAACGCGCGCGCGAACAGCGCGAGCTCGGCCGCCTGCGCAGCAAGCCCAGCCGCACCCGCGACCAGGTCGACATCGCCCTGCTGGCCAATGCCGAGTCGCTGGAGGACGTGACCCAGGCGCATGCGCTGGGCGCCCACGGCCTGGGCCTGTACCGCACCGAATTCCTGTTCCTGCAGCGCAACGAGCTGCCGGACGAAGAAGAACAGTTCCAGACCTACCGCGATGCGGCACTGGGCATGAGCGGGCGACCGGTGACCATCCGCACCCTCGATCTGGGCGCGGACAAGGCCGACCGCACCGGCCTGACCCTGAGCAACGAAGAAAACCCGGCGCTCGGCCTTCGCGGCGTACGCCTGTCGCTGGCACGGCCGAAGGTAGCCGACACCCAGCTGCGCGCGATCCTGCGCGCCTCGGCCTACGGCAAGCTGCGGGTGCTGGTGCCGATGGTCAGCACCCGGGAGGAACTGCTGGCAGTGCGCCGCCGCATGCTCAAGCTGACCGAACAGCTGCGCGGCGAAGGCCACATGGTGTCCGACCACGTGCCACTGGGCGCGATGATCGAAGTCCCTGCTGCGGCGCTGGCGCTGGAAAGCTTCATCGACCTGGTCGATTTCCTGTCGATCGGCACCAACGACCTGGTGCAGTACCTGCTGGCGGCCGACCGCAACAATGAAGCACTGGGCGAGCTGTATTCGCCGTTGCACCCGGCGGTGCTGCGGCTGCTGCAGATGGTGATCGAGACCGGCGCGCGCCACCGCATCCCGGTGGCGGTCTGTGGCGAGATGGCCGGCGATGCGCGGATGACCCCGCTGTTGCTGGCACTGGGCCTGACCGAGTTCAGCCTGCACCCGGGCACGCTGCTGGAAGTACGCCGCGCGGTCCGCGAGGCCGACCTGGCCATGCTGCGCGCGCGCGCACCGAAGCTGCTGGCCGCGCGCGACCGCCGCGCGATCGAACGCTGGCTGGCACTGGTGGCCGAAACGGCCTGATACCCCCCGCTCGCCGGGCATGCACGCCTGGGGTCAGATCCTTTTCCGCGGGAAAAGGGATCTGACCCCGTCTCGTTGAAGGCCAAGAGGTTGCCGGCCAGCGGCCGGCACTCCCGCCACCCGGCGGCTATGCGTTGAAACATCGCCTTGCGATAATGACGCGCTGAACACCCCTGTTGCCGCATCCTTGCCGGGATCGCGGCTTTTCTTATCCCCGCGGGAGCTGCGATGGCTGAAGCTGTACGCCACGACAAGACTGCGCGCCAACTGCGGATGCTGTCCGATGCACTGGACAGCGGCCGGCTGGGCCCGGTGCGTCGCCTGGTCAACACCCTGGCCCCGGCCGAGATCGGCAACCTGCTCGAATCGTTGCCGCCGGGCAAGCGCGAGGTGGTGTGGGGACTGGTTGATCCGGAAGACGACGGCGAGGTGCTGGTCCACGTCGGCGACGACGTGCGCGAAAGCCTGCTCGCGGACATGGACCCGGACGAGATCATCGCCGCGGTCGAAGACCTGGACATCGACGATCTGGCCGACCTGGTCGAAGACCTGCCGGACACGGTCATCGACGAAGTCCTCAAGTCGATGGACCGCGAGAACCGCGAGCGCCTGGAACAGGTCCTGTCCTATCCCGAGGACAGCGCCGGTCGCCTGATGAATCCGGACGTGGTGACCGTGCGCGCCGACGTCAATGTCGACGTCGTGCTGCGCTACCTGCGCCTGCGCGGTGAACTGCCCGACCACACCGACCACCTGTTCGTGGTCAGCCGCCGCCATCAGTACCTAGGCCGCGTGTCGCTGGCGGCACTGGTGACCCACGAGGACACCACCCCGATCAATCGCCTGATCGACGACGAGCAGCCAGCCATCGACGTCGGCGAGAGCGACCAGGAAGTCGCCCGCCAGTTCTCCGACCATGACTGGATCTCCGCGCCAGTGGTGGATGACAACAACATCCTGATTGGTCGCATCACCATCGATGACGTGGTCGACATCATCCGCGGCCAGGCCGAGCACCAGGCGCTGGGCGCCGCCGGTCTGGACGAGGACGAAGATCTGTTCAGCCCGGTCTGGCGCGCGATGCGCCGCCGCCTGATGTGGCTGTCGGTGAACCTGTGCACGGCCTTCCTGGCCTCCAGCGTGGTCGGCCACTTCGAAGGCACCATCGACAAACTGGTGGCGCTGGCGGTGCTGATGCCGATCGTCGCCGGCCTCGGCGGCAACGCCGGCACCCAGGTGCTGGCACTGATGGTGCGCGGCCTGGCGCTGGGCCAGGTCGGCGCCTCCAACGCCCGCACCCTGCTGTGGAAGGAAGTTCGGGTCGCGCTGTTGAACGGCGTGATGCTGGGTTCGGTGCTGGGCCTGATCGTGCTCGCCTGGTTCCACTCGCCCGGGTTGTCGGCAGTGATCGCCATCGCGTTGACCTGCAACCTGTTGTTTGCTGCGTTGGCCGGCGTGCTGGTGCCGTTGACGCTGAAGCGCTTCGGCTTCGACCCGGCGCTGGCCAGCGGCATCTTCCTCACCGCCGTGACCGATTCGATGGGCTTCTTCACCTTCCTCGGCCTGGCCACCCTGGTGCTGCTGCACTGACCATCTCGACGGTCGGATCCCCGCTGCGCGGCGCTCTGACCCGATCCCAACTGGATCCCCCCATGGCAACGACAATCGAAAACTACTTCCAGCCCGGCTGGCGCGACCAGCAGCACACCTGCCCGGCCTGTGAATGGAAGGGCAGCTCGCGCGCCATGGAAATGGAACTGGACGAGGACGCCACCGAGTACGACTGCCCGGTCTGCGAGAACCCACTGCTGGTGGTCCTGCACCCGGACATTGCGCAGGTGCAGGCCGCCGCCGCCGAAGGCAATGCCGAGGCACAGGAGCAGTTGGAGATCATCGCCAGCTTCCCGCGCCCGCAGTGACGCGGCGCACGATGCCGGGCCGACGTCGGCGGACTACGATGCAGGCGATCTCGCCGCTTCGGAAAATCCCATGGTCCGTTTGCTGTCGCGCTGGCTGCCACTGCTGGCCCTTCTGATGATGAGCGGTTGCACTTCGCTGCCGGACAGCGCGCGTGGCCGCTTCGAAGCACGTGCGGTGAAGGTGGACGGGCAAACGGCTTACTACCAGGTGTTCATTCCGGCCGGCGTGCAGGCCGCCGCTCCCACCCACCTTCCGGTCGTCCTGTTCCTGCACGGCTCGGGCGAGCGCGGCGCCGATGGCGTCAAGCAGACCCACGCCGGGCTGGGGCCTTACCTGCGCGCGCATCCCGATTTCCCCGCCCTGGTGGTGTTCCCACAGGTGCCGGGCCACGAGGAATGGAGCGGCCGCAACAACCGTGCGGCAGTGGCCGCGCTGGACGCGACGATCGCCGAATTCGGCGCCGACCCGGCGCGGCAATACCTGACCGGCATGTCGATGGGCGGCTATGGCAGCTGGAACATCGCATTGGATGACCCACGCCGCTTTGCCGCGATCGTCCCCGTATGCGGCGCGGTGCTCGCCCCGCGTGCGGTACGCCCGACCCTGTTCGTCGAGCAGGTCGCGCACGAAGCGGACCCGTACGCGGTGATTGCCCAGCGCCTGCAGCACACGCCGATCTGGATCTTCCACGGCGCACTGGATGACGTGGTGCCGCCGGACGACGACCGCAGACTGCATGCCGCATTCCAGCGCGCCGCCGCACGCGACGTGCGCTACACCGAATACCCGGAAGGCAACCACAATGCCTGGGACGCCACCTACGCCGACCCGGCAATGTGGGAATGGCTGTTCGCGCAGAAGCGCTGAACCACAGCTTCTGCTGGGAAACACCTGTTGGTGGATGCCTACCGTTGGTCGGCTTGGGTATGGGTGGGTGCCGACCGTTGGTCGGCTTGGGTATGGGTGGGTGCCGACCGTTGGTCGGCTTGGGTATGGGTGGGTGCCGACCGTTGGTCGGCTTGGGTATGGGTGGGTGCCGACCG